>NZ_JBFAWY010000002.1:0-238666 GCF_040680575.1 Streptomyces sp. NPDC052020 | reverse complement strand
GCTTCCGGGTCCGGCGCGGCTTGGCCTCGGCGGAGTCCGTGGCCACGGCGGCCTCGGCCGACTCGACGGTGTCCGACGTCTCGGTCTTGGCGGCGGTCTTCCGGGTCCGGCGCGGCTTGGCCTCGGCGGAGTCCGTGGCCACGGCGGCCTCGGCCGACTCGACGGTGTCCGACGTCTCGGTCTTGGCGGCGGACTTGCGGGTCCGGCGCGGCTTGGCCTCGGCGGTCTCCGTGGTGGCCTCGGCCGTCTCCACCGCGGCGTCGTCGGCGGTGGCGGCGGCCTTGCGGGTGCGGCGGCGCGGCTTGGCGGCCGGAGCCTCCGTGGTGGTGTCCGTCTCCGCGAGCGGAGCCGGGGCGGCCGGGGCCTCGGACGCCGGGGTCTCGGCGACCGGCGGTTCCTCGGTGGCCGTCGCGGCGGTGGCGGCGGCCGGTGCCTCGGCGGTCTTGCGCGTGCGTCGGCGGCGCGGCTGTGCCGGTGCCTCGGCGGTCGCGGCGGCTGTGCTCGCGGCGCTCACCTCGGCGGCCGCCGTCTCGGGGGCCGCGTCGGTGTCCTCCGGGGCCGTGTCGCGCGGGGGCGCGGTCGTCACGGCGGCCTCGGCGGTCGCGGCGGCCTCGGCGGTCACGCCGGTCACCGGCTGCCGCGTCGCCGCCCCACCGCGGGTACGGCGCCGGCGGCGCAGCGTACGGCCCGGCTTGGCGGCGTCCTCCGCCGTACCCTCCGTGCCCTCGGCCGTCACGGCGTCGGATGCCGTGGCCGCGGGGGAGGCGGCGTCCACCGGTGCCCCGCCGCGCGTACGGCGCCGGCGGCGCGGCGTACCGGCAGGGCGCTCGCGGTCGCCCGAACGGGAGTCGCCCCGGTCGTCGCGGGCACCCCGGTCGTCGCGGGCGCCCCGGCCGCCACGGCCCCGGCCGGCACGGCCGCCGCCCGGCTCGCCGAGGTCCTCCAGTTCCTCCGCCTCCAGTCCGGCACGCGTGCGCGCCGAGCGCGGCAGGACACCCTTGGTGCCCTCCGGGATGCCGAGGTCGGAGAAGAGGTGCGGGGAGGTGGAGTACGTCTCCACCGGGTCGTTGAAGTCCAGCTCCAGCGCCTTGTTGATCAGCTGCCAGCGCGGGATGTCGTCCCAGTCGACGAACGTGATCGCCGTGCCCTTGGCGCCCGCGCGGCCGGTACGGCCGACGCGGTGCAGGTAGGTCTTCTCGTCCTCCGGCGACTGGTAGTTGATGACGTGGGTCACGCCCTCGACGTCGATGCCGCGGGCGGCGACGTCGGTGCAGACGAGCACGTCCACCTTGCCGTTGCGGAAGGCGCGCAGCGCCTGCTCGCGGGCGCCCTGCCCGAGGTCGCCGTGGACCGCGCCGGCGGCGAACCCGCGCCGCTGGAGCTGCTCGGCGATGTCGGCCGCCGTCCGCTTGGTCCGGCAGAAGATCATCGCCAGTCCGCGGCCCTCGGCCTGGAGGATGCGGGCGATCATCTCCGGCTTGTCCATGGAGTGCCCGCGGTAGACGAACTGCTTGATGTTCGCGACCGTGACGCCCTCGTCGTCCGGCGCCGTGGCACGGATGTGCGTGGGCCGGTTCATGTACCGGCGGGCCAGGTTGATGACCGCGCCCGGCATGGTGGCCGAGAACAGCATGGTCTGGCGCCTGGCCGGCAGCATGTTGATGATCTTCTCGACGTCGGGCAGGAAGCCCAGGTCGAGCATCTCGTCGGCCTCGTCGAGGACCAGGCACTTGATGTGCTTCAGGCTCAGCTTCTTCTGGCCCGCGAGGTCCAGCAGACGGCCCGGGGTGCCGACGATCACGTCGACGCCCTTCTTCAGGGCCTCGACCTGCGGCTCGTACGCCCGGCCGCCGTAGATCGCGAGGACGCGCACGTTGCGCGCCTTGCCCGCGGTCAGCAGGTCGTTGGTGACCTGGGTGCACAGCTCGCGCGTCGGGACGACGACGAGGGCCTGCGGGGCGTCGGTCAGGGCCTCGGGAGCGGCGCGGCCGGCCTCGACGTCGGCGGGGACGGTGACGCGCTCGAGGAGCGGGAGGCCGAAGCCCAGCGTCTTGCCGGTGCCGGTCTTGGCCTGGCCGATGACGTCCGTGCCCGACAGGGCCACGGGGAGCGTCATCTCCTGGATGGGGAAGGGGGTGGTGATGCCGACGGCCTCCAGGGCCTCGGCGGTCTCGGGAAGGATTCCGAGGGATCGAAACGTCGTAGTCAGGGTGCTGCCTCTTCTGTGTGCGCGGCGCGAGGCGAGCGCGGGGGTCGTGTCGCGTGACCGTGCCGGGGACGCCGGCCGCCCACGCGGGCGGGCCGTTGGCACGGGACCACAGCCGACGCTCTAGCGCTCGAACCGCTGAGGGTTCCCCCTCCGGTCGCCGTACGCGCGGTATTGCCGTACGGCCGGAAAGGGCTGTCGGGTCGGAGCCGATCGGGCCACCGACCGGGCATCCTCATACGTGCGGCCCGTCCAATACATGACGTACGCGACGCGTACTCGAGGCACCCGTACGTCACATACTCGGCAGGCAGCATTACCACCATACCCCGGATTCCCGCACACGCGATGGCCGATTTGGTCACGTAGTCGTCGTCACACTGATCGGCCGGGGCCTTCCACCCGGTGGGGAGCGGGCTATTGTGCGCTTCATGACGAGCTCTGACAAGCCTGGCAACGCAGCAGACGCCCCCGCGGAATCGACCGGAGCCACCGGGGTCGCGGCCCTCGACTGGGCCACGGCCGCCGCCGACCCGCAGTACCGCGCCGCGGTCGTGGACCTGCTCGGCGCGCTCGCGTACGGGGAGCTCGCGGCGTTCGAGCGGCTCGCGGAGGACGCCAAGCTGGCGCCGACGCTGGGGGACAAGGCGGAGCTGGCGAAGATGGCGTCGGCGGAGTTCCACCACTTCGAGCGGCTGCGGAACCGGCTGGCCGAGATCGGCGAGGACCCGACGGGGGCGATGGAGCCGTTCGTCGCCGCCTACGAGGGCTTCCACAAGCAGACGGCGCCCTCGGACTGGCTGGAGGGGCTCGTCAAGGCGTACGTCGGCGACTCCATCGCCAGCGACTTCTACCGCGAGGTCGCGGCCCGGCTCGACTCCGACACCCGCTGCCTGGTGCTGGCCGTGCTGGACGACACCGGGCACGCCACCTTCGCGGTGGAGAAGGTGCGCGCGGCGATCGACGCGGACCCGCGCGTGGGCGGGCGGCTGGCGCTGTGGGCGCGGCGCCTGATGGGCGAGGCCCTGTCGCAGTCCCAGCGGGTGGTCGCGGACCGCGACGCCCTGTCGACGATGCTGGTGGGCGGCGTCGCGGGCGGTTTCGACCTCGCCGAGGTCGGCAGGATGTTCTCCCGGATCACCGAGGCGCACACCAAGCGGATGGCGGCGCTGGGGCTGGCCGCCTAGACCGGCTTTCTCGCACGGCCCCGGAAGCCCGTGGCGCCGGGGCGTGTGGCGCCTTGGCCTCGGGAGGGCGTCCGGGCGCCTGCCGGACGGCCGTGGGGCGGGCGCCGCACCCGGCGGCCGGTCAGGCGGCCGCCGACCGGCGCCGCAGTCTTCCCGCGGGGCGCAGCAGCAGCGACAGCGCGGCCAGGGAGACGGCCGCCGCGCCGAGGAGCACCATCGGCAGGCTTCCGGTGTCCAGCGCGCTGTGCGTGACGAACGCCCCGAACAGGGCACCGGCGATGCCCGTCGGCAGGACGAGGGCGCGGGCCGGCAGCCGGTGGGACAGGCGGTGGGCGGCGGTCCCGGCCAGGACCAGACCGAGGATGACGGAGCTGAGCGCTTCCAGGAGCATGTCGGGGTCCCTCCCACGCGGCCGGCCTGCCCGAGACGGTCGTAGCCGTCCTACCCGTGACCTGCGGAATGCAATCCTCCTCTGTGGAGGACATGTGTTCCGTCCGTGTGGGGCGACGGATGCGTCCGGGCGCCGGGTGACCGAGTCCGTCCCGCCCGGTGACCGAGCCTGTCCCGCCCGGTGACGGCCTCGGTCTCGCGGTGACGGGAAGGGCCCGGCGGTGCACGACCGCCGGGCCCTTCCCGTTACCACGCTGCGGCTACAGCGCGCCGAAGCCCACCTTGCGCGGGGCCGGCTCACCGATCTCGACGTACGCGAGGCGGTCGGCCGGGACCAGCACCTTGCGGCCGTGCTCGTCCACGAGGCTGAGCAGCTGCGCCTTGCCGGCCAGGGCGTCGGCCACGACCCGCTCGACCTCCTCGGCGCTCTGACCGCTCTCCAGCACGATCTCGCGGGGCGCGTGCTGCACGCCGATCTTGACCTCCACGGCTATGTCCCTCCGACGGTCAGTGAAGTGCGCGACCTTCCGCGCCGTACCCAGCACACATTAGCCCGCGCGAGCGCATGGCACGCTGCGCCCGCGAACGCCACGAGCGAACAGGCGACGGGAACAACGTCCCGGTCGGCGCCTGTCAGTGGTGCTGGTCGTTGCCGTGCAGGGGGAAGCCCGCGATGCCCCGCCAGGCCAGCGAGGCCAGCAGCTGGACGGCCTGGTCGCGCGGCACGCTGCGGTCGCTGTGCAGCCAGGAGCGGGCCACCACCTGGGCGAGGCCGCCCAGGCCCGACGCGAGCAGCATCGACTCCGCGCGCGAGAGGCCGGTGTCCTCGGCGATGACGTCGCAGATCGCCTCAGCGCACTCGTTGGTGACCTTGTCGACGCGCTCGCGCACGGCGGGCTCGTTCGTCAGGTCCGACTCGAAGACGAGGCGGAAGGCCCCGCCGTCGTCCTCGACGTACGCGAAGTAGGCGTCCATCGTGGCCCGGACGCGCTGCTTGTTGTCGTTCGTCGACGCCAGCGCGCCGCGTACCGACTGGATGAGGGACTCGCAGTGCTGGTCCAGCAGGGCGAGGTAGAGGTCGAGCTTGCCCGGGAAGTGCTGGTAGAGCACCGGCTTGCTGACGCCGGCGCGCTCGGCGATGTCGTCCATCGCGGCCGCGTGGTAGCCCTGCGCCACGAAGACCTCCTGCGCGGCGCCCAGCAGCTGGTTCCGTCGGGCACGGCGCGGCAGGCGCGTGCCCCGCGGGCGTACCGCCTCTGTCTGCTCGATGGCTGTCACGCCGCCTCCCAAAATCGTCCACTCGCGGTGTGCGCCGCGCCGCCATCGTACTTTTCGGTAACCGTGGTGTGCGCGTCGCGAGCGCAGAATTTCACGTTCCGGACGGTGGCGAAAGCCGCGCAGAAGGTTTCAAAGGCGCTCAGGCCGGGCATACATCGGCCTCTTTCCTGCTCGGCGGCGTCCTCGGCCGCCCCTCGTCGCGGGTCACCGGGCCGGCGGATCACCGGGCCGCCGGACCGTCCGGCGGCCGCGTCAGCCGGTCACCGGTAGTCGTCCTCGTCGAGGGTGACGATCCGGGTCTGCTCCATGAGGTCGGCCTCGCTGGCGCGGTCGGGGTCGACGCCGGTCAGCGGGTCGTCGCGGTCCGGCGCGATGTCCGCCTGCTGCTCGGCCGCGTCGACCTCCGGGGCCTCGACGCCGAACTCCCGGTCCTCCCGTGCCTCCTCGTCCTCGAAGGTCTCGGGGTCGGTGGGGTCTACGGCCATGGTGGGCTCCCTTCCTATGAACGTCCCTGAAAGATGCAGGGGCCACACGCGGGTGCCCTCTGTACGAGCCTAGGAGACACCCGGTCCGGACGCTATGCGATCCGCTCCCGATCCGTGACGGAGCGCCGCGGCGCCGGTCCGCCGCCGCGGCCCGCGGTGGTCCGTCGTGGCGGCCCGCCGTGGCGGCCGCTCCCGCGGCTGTCGTCCGCTCGGTGTGCCGCCGTATCCCGCGCGTACCTCTTGTATGCACCGGTACGGCCGCTCTATGCGTGGAAGTTTCGCCACGGGCCCGGTTGTGACGGCGAACACGTGAACCAGTGCGTGATCGTCTCGTAACATTGCCGCATGTCTTCGACCGAGCTGCCCTTCGTGCCGCCCGCCAACCTCCTTTCGAAGGTGGCCGCCGTCAGGGTCGCGGAAGGCGAGCGGCTCCGGTCGGTCCGGCTCCCGGGGCTCACGCTGGCGGTCCGGTCGAGGCGACCGGCGCGCGAGGGGCTGCCGCCCGCGCTCTACGTCCACGGTCTCGGCGGTTCCTCGCAGAACTGGTCGGCGCTGATGCCGCTGCTGGACGACGTCACCGACAACGAGGCCGTCGACCTGCCCGGTTTCGGCGACTCCCCGCCGCCGGACGACGGCAACTACTCGGTCACGGGGCACGCGCGCGCGGTCATCCGCTACCTGGACGCGTGCGGACGCGGCCCCGTGCACCTGTTCGGCAACTCACTCGGCGGTGCCATCGTCACCCGTGTCGCCGCGGTGCGGCCCGACCTCGTGCGGACGCTGACCCTCGTGTCGCCCGCGCTGCCGGAGATCCGGGTCCAGCGCACCGCCGTGCCGACCGGGCTGCTGGCGCTGCCCGGGGTTGCCCCGCTCTTCACGCGGCTCAGCCGCGATTGGACGGCTGAGCAGCGGGTCCGCGGAGTCATGTCGCTGTGCTACGGCGATCCCGGGCGCGTCACGCCGGAGGGTTTCCGGCACGCCGTGGAGGAGATGGAACGGCGGCTGCGGCTGCCGTACTTCTGGGACGCGATGGCGCGCTCCGCGCGGGGCATCGTCAACGCTTACACGGTCGGCGGCCAGTACGGGCTGTGGCGGCAGGCCGAACGGGTCCTCGCGCCCACGCTGCTGGTGTACGGCGGCCGTGACCGGCTCGTCGGCTACCGCATGGCGCAGAGGGCGGCCCGCGCCTTCCGGGACTCCCGGTTGCTGACCCTGCCGGACGCCGGGCACGTGGCCATGATGGAGTATCCGGAGACGGTCGCCACGGCGTTCCGCGAATTCCTCGCGGACACCGGGAAGTCGGCGGCCGGGACGGACACGGAAGGGGCGGCCGACGGCGCGCCCGTCAACGAGAGCACAGGAGGCTGAGGCGCGACGTGGGACGCCACAGCCGCCGCGGGCCGGCCCCCAAGGGCGACGCCGCGGACACAACCGGAACAGCGGAGAACGGGCCGGGGCGGCCGGGCACCGGGCACGGAGCGCCACCGGGCGGCGCGCCGGTGCCGGGGCCGGGAACGGGACGCCGGCGGTTGCCCGGCCCGGCGACGGGCGAGCAGCGGCCGCCGATGGGCGAGCCGCCGTCGGCGGGCGGGTCGCGCGGACAGGCGGGGGCGCGCTATCCGGAGGGAACCCCGGCGCATGGCGTCCGGAGCCCCCTGGAGGGGACCGCGGCGCACGGCATGCCGCCCGTGACCGGCGGGGCTCCCGCGCGGGGCGTTCCCCCGTCCGGCGACCGCACGCCCGCGCGGGCCGTCCCGCGGGTCCGCGGCGGCCATCCCGAGCAGCCGGAAGGCGGCGGCGCCTGGGGCGAGTTGGGCGGACCGGGCGGCCGGGCCGGGGGCACGTACGGCGCGCCCCCGGGCCCCGGACCTCTCGCGGCCCCCGGCCCGCCGGCGGAACCTGACGCTCCGGCGGGCCGTCGCGCTCCCGCGGGCCCCGGCCCCGGCGTCACCTTCCCGCGGCAGCAGCAGAGGCGCGGACAGCGGCACGCCGGCCCCGCCGGACCGCGACAGGCGTACCTGGACGCCTTCGACGCCGCCGACGGCGACGCCCGTCCCCACCGCCGCCCCGGCCCGCCCTCGCAAGCCGCCGACCCGCACCCCCTTGCCGCCGGCCGGGACTCCGCCCGGGGTGCCGGCGCCCCCGGCGCCGCGCGCGGCGCGGACGACGGGCCGCCCACCGGTACGCCCGTGGCCGCCAAGGGCGGCAAGGGCGGCAGGGGACGGACCTTCACCGGCATCGCGGCCGCGGCCGTCACCGCCGTCCTGGCGGTCGTCGTCGCCGGCCAGGCGGCCGACGGGCGGGGCGGCCAGGACGGGCGGGCGCGGTCCGCCGGCGACCAGGTGCGCGACGCCCGCGCCTCCGCCTCGCGCGCGGACGGACGGCCGACGCCGTCGACGTCCGCCGAGGCGGCCCCCTTGACGTACGAGCAGAAGATGGGCAAGAAGTACCCGCTCAGCGCCACGCTGGAGGGTCCGGGCACGTTCGACGCGGTTCCGGGCGTCGACAAGGCACCGGGCAGGGGACAGAAGTTCACCTACCGCGTGGACGTCGAGAAGGGGCTCGGCCTGGACGCCGGGCTGTTCGCCCGGGCCGTGCACAAGACGCTCAACGACGACCGGAGCTGGGCGCACAACGGCGCCCGTACGTTCGAGCGCATCCACTCCGGGCAGCCCGACTTCGTGATCACCCTCGCCAGTCCCGGGACCACCGCCGACTGGTGCGCCAAGTCCGGCCTGGACACCACCGTCGACAACGTGTCCTGCGACTCGGCCGCCACCGAGCGCGTGATGATCAATGCCTATCGATGGGCGCAGGGGTCGGAGACGTACGGCGACGAGATCCACGCCTACCGGCAGATGCTGATCAACCACGAGGTCGGCCACCGTCTCGGTCACTCCCATGTGACCTGCGACAAGGACGGCGAGCTCGCCCCGGTCATGCAGCAGCAGACCAAGTTCCTCGACCCCGCCGAAGGCATCCACTGCCTGCCCAACGCCTGGCCCTATCCGGGAAGTTGACAGGTCCGCGCGAGCGGACCGGAGCGAACGGCGGGGCGGTGCGCCGCGCCCCGCCCCGCCGGCCTGCCGGAATGTCGCACTCCGTGATCACCTGATCCCTTAGCGCGACGAAACGTCTCCCGTGCGGGAAAGTCACGTCCGTTCACCCCTTTTGGTGGCGCGACGGACAACCGTCCGTCGCGCGACCGCCATGTCCGCATACGTTCGTCCCGCTACGAGCCGTCGGACCGATGGCGGCTCCCTTTACGGAGATCGGGGGTGCACGCGTGCGCATCGGGTTGGTTACGGAGGGTGGCTATCCGTATGTGAGCGGTGACGCCAGGCTCTGGTGCGATCGGCTCGTGCGCGGGCTCGCGCAGCACGAGTTCGACGTCTACGCGCTCAGCCGTGATGAGCGCCAGGAGGACGAGGGCCGGGTTCCGCTGCCGCCGCAGGTCGGCCGGGTGCGCACCGCGCCGCTGTGGGGCACCGAGGACGACGGGGTGGTGTACGGGCGGCGCGCGCGCCGGCGCTTCACCGAGTGGTACGGCGAGCTCGCGGCCGTGCTGTGCACGGACGCCCCCCAGGACCCGTCCGGCACCTCCCAGGTTCCCCCGGCCTCTCAGGCGGACCGTTTCGCCAATGCCCTCTACGGCCTCGCCGAACTCGCCCGCGACGAGGGAGGCCCGGCCCGCGCGCTCCGCTCGGAAACCGCCGTACGCGCCTTGGAGCGCGCCTGCCGCGCACCGGGTGCCACGCGCCCCGCTCGCCAGGCGCGCGTGGCGGATCTCCTCACCGCCGCCGCGCACCTCGAACGCGTCCTGCGCCCCCTCTCGCTCGACTGGTACGGGCCGGGCGGACTCGGCGGGGCCGACCTGTGCCACGCGGCCTCCGGCGGCGCCGCCGCCGTGCCCGGCCTGCTCGCCCGGCACTTCTCCGGCGTGCCCCTGCTGGTGACCGAGTACGGCGTGCGGGTGCGCACGCACTACCTGACCGCCGCGGAGTCCTCCCCGGCCGTACGGTCCCTGCTCGCCGCCTTCCACGGCCGGCTCGCCGCCGAGACCTACCGGCAGGCCGCCCTCATCACCCCGGGCAACGCGCACGCCCGACGCTGGCAGGAGCGCTGCGGGGCCGACCGGGCCAGGATCCGCACGGTGTACCCGGGCATGGACGCGTCCCCCTTCGCCGAGGTGGGGGAGGCGCCGGAGTGCGCGGACCCGGACACCCTGGTCTGGACCGGCCGCATCGAGCCCGCCAAGGACCTGGTGTCCCTGCTGCACGCCTTCGCCGGAATCCGCGCGCGCGAGCCGAAGGCCCGCCTGCGGATCATCGGCGCCCCCGCCGGCCCGGAGGGCGAGACCTACCTCCACCACTGCCGCGAGCTCGCGGAGCGGCTCTTCCCCGGCGCGGCGCAGGACCCGTACGCCCCCGGCGGCGATCCGGTGTCCTTCGAGCGGACCGGCGGGCCGGAGACCCGGGCGCCCGCCGACGCGTACGCCCGCGGGGCCGTGGTCGTCCTGTCCAGCGCCGTCGAGGGCTTCCCGTCCGTTCTGGTCGAGGCGATGCTGTGCGGCCGTGCGACCGTGTCCACGGACGTCGGCGCGGTAAGGGAGATCATCGGCGGCACCGGCCTCGTCGTCCCCCCGGGGGACCCGCGCGCGCTCGCCGAGGCGTGCGTGGCGCTCCTGCGCGACCCCGAGCGCCGCGCACGCCTGGGCGCCGCGGCACGCGCCCGCGCCCTGGAACTGTTCACCGTCGAGCAGAACGTCGCGGCCTTCCACGGCATCTACCTGGAGATCGTCTCGCGCGCCCCGGTCCGCCGTGTCCTGCTGGACGACACCGGAAAGCCGCTCCCGTTCGCCACCCCCGCCGAGGTCCACCTCCCGGGCCACTGGTCCGGCACCACCTCCTCCGCCGCGGTCCGGGGCGGCCCTCGCTGGGCCGCGCACCCACCGGTCGCCGTCACGGCCGCCACCGCCGTCACCGAGGGGGCGAGATGAGCGGCCTCGGCGAACTGAACCTCTCCGGCGCCCCGGACGGACCCGGCGCCCCGGACGGACCCGGCGCCCCGGACGGCCCCGGCACTCCGGAAGGACTCGGCGCCCCTAGCCGGCCTGGCGCCCCGGACGGCCTCGGTTCCCCGGCCGGCCTCGGGTTCCGGGACGGCCGCCCGTGGCCGGGCACGGACCACCGCCGTACCGCGGACGCCCGGGCGGCCGGGAACCGCACCCCCTCCACGCCCCGCCGCGCTTCCGCGGACCCCGTGAAGACGCTGATGGACCGTCACCGAGCCCTCTGCGAGCGAGCCGTGGACCCCCTGGAGATCGCGGCGGGACTGGAAGCGCGGGGCATCACCGACCGGACCGCCGCCGCACGCTTCCGCCACCGGGACGTCTTCTCGCTCGCGGAGGAGATGTACGCCCGTACCCCGCGCGACGGGGACACCCAGCCGGCCCGCCCCACGGCCCAGGCGGCGCCCCGGGCGCGCGCCGCCTGGGTCGTCCTGGCCCTGCTGCCCGGCGCCCTGTGCGCCGCGACCGTGGCCGGTCTGCGCCTCACCCACGGCCAGCCGCGCCTGATCACCGCCGTCGCGGGCGTCCTCGCCGTCATCCTGGCCACGCGCGCGGCCGTCCGCCGCGGACCGCTCGCCACCCCCGGCCGCAGGCCCCTCGCCGGCCTCTCGACCTGGTGGCTCGCCGGTTACGCCCTCCTCGGCGAGGGACTGCTCCGCACGGCGCTCGCCGGCGGGCCCGACGGCCTGCCCACCGGCACCGCCCACGGACCCTGGCCGGTCACCACCGCCCCGTTCCTGGCACTCACCCTGGCCTGCGCCCCCGCGGCCTGGACCGCCCACCTCTTCACCGCGGGGGCCCGCCGCACGCTGACGGCCAGCCGCGGCCTGGACGACTTCGCCACCGCCGTACGACCCCTGCTGCTGGGCACCCTGGCCCTCTTCCTGGCCGTCCTGGCCGCGCTGCTGACGGCGGCCGGCGCCGCCCTCGGCGAACCCGCCGCCCACCCGCAGGCGCTGACCCTCGGTGCCCTGCTGCTGCTCGCCCGCCTCCTCGCCGCGCACGGCTTCGCCCATGCCTCCACGCTCGCCCTCACCGCCACCGCCATGGCCCAGGCGACCGCCCTCGCCCTTCTCTTCGCCGCCCGCCTCCCCGGGGGCGACGCCCTGGCCGCCCCGACGGAAGCCCTGGTCACCGCCTGGGGCCCCGCCGCGGTCCCCACGGTGACCTGCGGCGTCGGCGCCGTGACGCTGCTCGTCCACGCGACCCGCCGCCTGACGAAGGCATCGGCCCACGCCCGAACGGAGCCCGCATGCTGAACCCAGGCACCCGCAGGACGGCCCGCTCGGCGGTCCACGCGCCGTCCCGCGAGGACCGTGCCCCGGCGCAGCGCGCACCCGTCGCCATCGCGGTGACCTACGACGACCGGGGCCTGAGCCGCACGGTGGTCCTGGAAGCGGCGCGGCACCGGTTTCCCGAAGCCCGCAGCCGCGACGGCCATCTCCACCGGGCCCCTCGCACGGGCCGCGGGTACGCCGCACGCCGGCCCGTTTCCCCGCCCCCACAGACCTGTCACCTCCCGCACTCCGCACCCCCTCCCTTAGGAGAACCCACATGACCCCGTCCCTCCCCACGCTCACGGCCGTCCCCCGGGGAGCCGCCCGATGAGAGTCCTGCTGATCGGAGCCAACGGCTACATCGGCCGCTTCGTCGCCGACCGCCTCCTCGCCGACCCCGCCGTCCAGCTCACCGCCCTCGGCCGCGGCGACGACGCCGACGTGCGCTTCGACCTCGCCACCGGCAGCCCCGGCGCCCTCACCCGTTTCCTCGACGCGGTCCAGCCCGGCGTCGTCATCAACTGCGCCGGCGCGACCCGCGGGGGCGCCCGGGAACTGACCCGGCACAACACGGTCGCGGTCGCCACCGTCTGCGAGGCCCTGCGCCGCAGCAGTTGCAGCGCCCGCCTGGTGCAGATCGGCTGCGGCTCCGAGTACGGCCCCAGCCAGCCCGGCTCCTCCACCGCCGAGGACGCCGTCCCCCGCCCCGGCGGCCCCTACGGTGTGAGCAAGCTCGCCGCGACGGAACTGGTTCTCGGCTCCGGCCTGGACGCCGTCGTCCTCCGCGTCTTCTCACCCGCCGGCCCGGGCACGCCCGCCGGTTCCCCGCTGGGCCGCCTGGCCGAGGCCATGCGCCGCGCCATGCAGTCCGGCGACGGAGAGCTGCGGCTGGGCGGCCTCGGCGTCCAGCGCGACTTCGTCGACGTCCGCGATGTGGCCCGCGCCGTCCACGCGGCCTCCCTCTCCGCCGCGCAGGGCGTCATCAACATCGGCTCGGGCCGCGCCGTCCGGCTCCGCGACGCCGCCGCCACCCTCGCCCGCGTGGCCGGTTACGGCGGCACCCTGCACGAGCTGGACGGCCCGCACGGCACGCCGCACAGGCCGGCCATCGGCCACCCGCGCGCCGAATCCCTGAGCCACCGCGCCGACGCCCTGGCTCACCCCCGTGGCGAACTCCTCAGTCACCTCGGCCACCAGGGGCACGCGGGACACCCCGGGCACCCGGGCCACTCCGCCGCGGCCCGCCCCGACGCCGACCACCCGCCCGCACCCCCGGTCGCCTACCCCTACCCGGACGGCTGCGGCAGCTGGCAGCAGGCCGATGTGCGCACCGCGCGCGACCGACTGGGCTGGCGGCCCCGCATCAATCTGGAGGAGTCCCTCGCCGACATCTGGATGGAGGCGGCATGCCGTATCTGACCAACACGGGAACGGGCACGCCGACGGCCGCCGCCCGGGTCGGCCTCGGCGTCCCCGCTCTGGCGCACCCCCTGCCCGGCTACTGGGACGACATCGTCTCGCGCAGTGGAACAGGTGTCTCGGAATGAAAAAGCGCGTGGCAGTGTTACGGGGAGAACAACCGTAATGACTGACCGACCAACGGAGTCCCCGTGTCGCTGCCACCCCTGGTCGAGCCGGCCCCCGAGCTCACCGTAGACGAGGTCCGCAGGTACTCCCGCCACCTGATCATCCCCGATGTGGGGATGGACGGGCAGAAGCGGCTGAAGAACGCCAAGGTGCTCTGTGTGGGCGCCGGCGGCCTGGGCTCGCCGGCACTGATGTACCTGGCCGCCGCGGGCGTCGGCACGCTCGGCATCGTGGAGTTCGACGAGGTCGACGAGTCGAACCTGCAGCGCCAGATCATCCACAGCCAGTCCGACATCGGCCGTTCCAAGGCGGAGTCCGCCCGCGACAGCGTCAAGGGCATCAACCCGTACGTGAACGTGGTCCTTCACCAGGAGCGGCTCGAAGCCGACAACGTGATGGACATCTTCAGCCAGTACGACCTGATCATCGACGGTACGGACAACTTCGCGACCCGCTACCTGGTCAACGACGCCTGTGTGCTGCTGAACAAGCCGTACGTGTGGGGCTCGATCTACCGCTTCGACGGCCAGGCCTCCGTCTTCTGGTCCGAGCACGGTCCCTGCTACCGCTGCCTCTACCCGGAGCCCCCGCCCCCCGGCATGGTGCCCTCCTGCGCCGAGGGCGGTGTGCTCGGCGTGCTGTGCGCGTCCATCGGTTCCATCCAGGTCAACGAGGCCATCAAGCTCCTCGCGGGCATCGGCGAGCCGCTGGTCGGCCGTCTGATGATCTACGACGCCCTGGAGATGCAGTACCGCCAGGTCAAGGTCCGCAAGGACCCCGACTGCGCGGTCTGCAGCGAGAACCCGACCGTCACCGAGCTCATCGACTACGAGGCCTTCTGCGGCGTCGTCTCCGAGGAGGCCCAGGCGGCGGCCGCCGACTCGACGATCACTCCCAAGCAGCTCAAGGAGTGGATCGACGACGGCGAGAACATCGAGATCATCGACGTCCGCGAGCAGAACGAGTACGAGATCGTCTCCATCCCGGGCGCCCGGCTGATCCCGAAGAACGAGTTCCTCATGGGCACGGCCCTGGAGTCGCTGCCGCAGGACAAGAAGATCGTCTTGCATTGCAAGACGGGTGTCCGCAGTGCGGAAGTCCTGGCCGTCCTGAAGAACGCGGGCTTCGCGGACGCCGTGCACGTCGGCGGCGGCGTCATCGGCTGGGTGAACCAGATCGAGCCGCACAAGCCGGTGTACTGATCGGCCCTTCCGCTGACCAGCGGGACTGACGAGGCCCACGGCTCTGACCTGCTCAGACGCCGTGGGCCTCTGTCGTTGTCGATCGGCGCCGGCTGACCTCGCACGGCCCAGGGACGGCCTCGGCACGACGGCCGCCGGGAGGACGGTACTTCCCGAGGGGCAGGCACCGCCGCCCCTTGACGTCATCCCGACCGACGGCTGCCGCCGTGCCCCCTGCGGCGCCCGTCGACAGATCAACGTCTTTCCACGAGCCGGTCCCCGACCGTGCGTACCCGCTCGCGGGGGAGGACATCGCGCTCGTCCGCCCGTATGTGCTGGCCTGGGAGCGGCGCAGGCGTCCGCGTTCGATGGTCGTGGTTTCCCATCTGCCGACTGAGGCATGGACGATCCTCGCGGGAGCCCGCTATGCCTCCCCGCCACCAGCCTCACCACATGGATGCCACGGCTGCTCCCTACCGGTCGACCGCATGCCGGATCGGCACCCATCACACCTGCACCGAGTCCTCTCCGGCCATGGCGCCGATCGACCTGCCCGTGGTCTACGAAGCGTGCGACTGTCCTTGCCATTCGGCGCCCGACCGCCCCGCCCCAGCAGTGGAGGAACGATGAACCGACATGTGCCCCGCGGCACGGTCGTCACGAACATCGAGATCACCTCAACCACCGTGCGGCGCGGCGACATCATCCAGGTCGGCGGCCGGCCGTGCCAGGTGAGCGATCTTTTCCAGTTGTCCCACGGGGCCAAACAGCTTCTCTCCGAGTCGGGCGAGCTGCTGACCATGCACACGCGGACGAGGCTCCTCGCCGTACGTATGCTGAGAAGGCGGTGATCGGGTTCATGCCTCCACGACACCACGACATCGCTGACGACCTCCGCCACCAGATCACGACCGGAAGGGTCAACCCCGGCGACGTCTGCCGTCTGAAACCGCCCTGGCCGACCGGTACAAGGTCAGCACAGCGACGCTGCGGAGTTCCCTCGCCGCACTCCAGGGGAAGGTCTCGTCGAGAAGATTCAGGGAAGGGGAACTTCGTCCGCCGGCCGCTCCGCAAAATCACGTACGTCGGTGGCTGGGGAACGCTGGATCCGTGGACAGCGGCAGACACGGCTCTGCGGGTGACGATCCGCACCAGCACGGTCCTGGCGCGGGGACATCTGGCAGCCCTGCTGCGAACGCCGAGTGACACTCCGCTGACCGAATTCCTCTGCGTCAGCCACGAGGGCGAGTCACCGCACAGCCTGGCGCGCCTGTACATCCCGTGCGACCTGGCGCCGGCCACGGCACCCGACGAGCAGACATCGCGTGGAGAGGCGTCCAATGGATTCGCCGTGCTCAGCCCTGAGGCGATCGACATCCGAGAGACCGTATGCACCCGCCTCCCGACACTGGAAGAGGCAACAACCCTCCGGATCAGCACCGCCGTGGCGGTGCTGGCGATCACACGCATCGCCGCCGATACGGCTGGACGAGTCCTCGAAGCCGGGTTCCTGGTGTTCCCGGGTGATCGCGCCGACGCCGTCTTCACCACCCGCCACGTGATCGACGAGAGGCGAACGCAAGCATGACAGTCCGAAAAAACTGCGGCTGCTCCCGTGGCTGGGAACAAGGGGAAAGCCCTGCTACCTCAGCACGGATGACAGACACAGTCGCATGTCCCGCCTGGCAGACGACATCGAAGAAGCACTACTCGGCACGGCGACCGAACTGCTGGACCAAGCCTCGGAAGTCCTCGAAGACAAGGACACGGCCCCGGAAGACTTGCGACGGCTGGCCAGGGAGCTGACCGAAGCTGTACGAGGCACGCTCCGCGTCGCGACCAGCCGTGGCTTCCGACTGGCGGCTGACGAACCTCACGAACTTTAAGGTCGCGACCTCCGACGACGGCAGCTCGCATAAGGCTCTCTTCAACGCCCGGAGAGGAGCTCGGGAAGGGCCCGAGCTCCTCTCCTCGTTGCGCCATGCCACCCCGCCGACAGCTCGTGCAGACACCCTGATCGACCATGCGCGCGTGCGCCTCGCTGCACTTTCACTGGCCTCCGCCACGCCATCGGGGTTCGATGGCGACCAGAGTCAGCCGTGACATCCAGTACCTGGGAAGCAAGGCTGTCACGGACTGCTCGTAGCTGCTTTTGTCTGCCGTCGTTGATGTCAGGTCTGGATGTCAGGCTGGCCGCGGCACGATGTTCACCGCCCGGTAGTCGTACCCGTCTTGCTTGAAGCCAGGGGCCTCCCACTGGAGGTCTACTCGCTGTCCCGGCGACAGCGTGCGGAACCCTTCCACCTGGATGTGGGAGTAGTGGCCCCAACAACCGCCGGGTGTCTCCGGGGAGTCGAGCACGCCCCACCCTTCCTCGTCTCGCCACTCACGGACAGTCGCAGTCACCATGCGGGCAACCTTCGGGTTCCGTCTGCGCTGGCGTATCGGGAACTTCGGCTTGGGAAGCTTGGGTCTTCCATCGTGGGTTGCGAGGCTGACGTGCGGCGGAGGAGCGCTACGGCCGGGCCGACTGTCGGCTTGATACCCGGTGTTGCCCGTGGTTTCCCGCACTATCTGGCACGGATCTGGCACGAGCTCTTCGTCCCGTAGCGACCTGGCTGGGTGCTCGGTCTTGGGCTGCAGTGCCTGCCCGCTGTGGAGACGTTCAGAGTCAAGTCGGCCCGTACACCGACGGCTCCAGGGCCTTAATCGCCTCGCAGGTGAGCTGAGTTGATATAGCTCACCTCCGGGGCTCCCTGCATGCGGCTGAGAGGAATGGGCGCTGCATGCCCAGAGCGATGTCAGTAGTTCCCGCTACCGTCGAGGGATGCGAGGTCACTACGGAATCCCGTTGACGCGCGACACCTTGCAGGGCTGCGAGGGGTGTGGCGTCATCATCAAGTACAGGGAAGCGGGCCGGCGTTCGGGGCACTGCCTTAGCTGTAGCCGGATGGCTCGCCAAGGGCGCCGATACAACCTGACGGCAGGCGATGTGAGGGCCATCCTGGAGTTGCAGGGCGGCGTGTGTGCCTTGTGCGGCAACGGACCCGAGGGGGACGCAGGCTCGTCTTACTGGCACATCGACCATGATCACGACTGCTGCGAGCCGTCAGACGCCGCATGGTCCATCTGCGGAGGGTGCGTTCGAGGCTTGCTTTGCAGTGGGTGCAATGCTCGGGGCGTTGCCTGGTACGAAGCTCTTCCCAGGGATCGTAGGGACTGGGATCGTATGAACGACTACCTGACCAACTCGCCAGCCCGCCGTCTTCACCTTGCTGGAAGGCTGAGGTTCTGCCTAGAGGACATCGTGCGTACCCGTGCAGTCCGGCTCAGATAGGCCTCAGCGCTGACCAGCGGCCCTGAAGAGGTCCCCGGCTCTGAACAGCAGATGCTGTGGCTTCTGTCTCTGGCGAGCGCCCACCTCTTCTTGCCCTGGGTCTTGCCGGAGATCTTGGAGAGCTGGGTTTTTGCTGGGTTGGGGCGATGGGCTCGTGCGCCTGGTGGTCGTCGTTGGTCGTCATTGGCCACTGTTGAGTGGCCTCGGACGGCCCAGAGACGGCCCGGATCACGGCTCGACTGGACCCGTGTAGGCCACTTGATCTCAGCGCGACGGACGTTTTGGAGGGACCGGTCCCGGGATCACGTCCTTGCCTAGGTGTTCCTTGATCAGGTACTTGAGCTCCGGGCCTTCGATGAGTTGGAGCCGACCATGCTGACGGGCGAAGTCGTGGCTGGCCCTACCGAACCACGAGGTGGTGATCAGGATGCCTTTGGCGGCGCGCTTGTGCTCCACGACGCCGGCCAGCGCCTGGACAGCCTCAACACCAACGAGCTTGCTGTAACGCTTGGCCTGGATGATGCACTCACCGTTGAACACCGGGTCCTTGCTGACGGCCACCGCGTCAACACCTTCGTCTTTCGAAGCCTGGGTGTTCCACGCCTCCATCCCGATCGCCTCGAAGAGTTGGCGGATCAAGTGCTCGAACTCGGTGGGGGTCAGCTTGACCAGTACGGGCCTACTGTCAAGGTCAGCTACGACGTCCATGCTGTCCATCAGGCGGTACTTGGTCAGATCAAACTCGATGATGGGCCGAATGGGTTCGAGGTCGTAGGGGTTGGGAGAGACGAGCGCGCTGAGTCCCCTGAGACAGGCAGCCGGATCGACCTGGCTGAGGCGCAGCTTGCCGAACTGTTCCCTGCTGGCGCTCAGCGTGACGAGACAGGGTGAGACTTCCTGACCTGTAGCTCGGTCGATGGTCTTGACGCGACCGTTCAGAATGACCCCGCTGACTACTCGGTCCGGATCGCCGGTCAGGATCTCGTGGACGGTCCTCAGAGCGACCTGCGCCAAGACGGACGAGTAGATCTCCTTGCGCTCCTTCTCCGGCCGAGGCACCACAGTCGTCTCGTCCCGGCTCTTCACGTACCTGTAGCCGCGTGCGGCGGGCACGATCGTCTCTGGAGGCAGCTGAATCTCGACAAGGACGTCCCCCGTAGCAGGACGGAAGGCGATGCGGTGCTCGTGCGGGAAGCCCATCGGGTACGACGAGGCATCGAGGATGGCCCCCAGGTGCGCTTCCACTGCGTCCGGATCGCCAGCGCGGTATGCCTTGCGTTGCTTGTCCAACTGTCTGTTGAAGGCCTCGACCTCCTCAGCGGCTCGCTCCTCCGCCCGGCAGTGCTCCGCGCGCTTCTGCTCCAGCATCGCCCGGCGCTTCTCCTCAGCTCGCGCATGCCGCTCCTGCGCTTCGCTGAATCGCTTACGGGCCTCGGCTACCTCTGCCTCGTATCGCTTCCTGCCAAAGCCCAGGACGGCAGCGAGCCCGCCGGGCTCGGGAGGCGCGAAGTCTTCCCACCGCGGTGAAGGCTCCGGGCGGGACCAAGGGCGTTCATCTAACACCGTCGGCGTATGAGTCCTCCGCCGGCGCTCGAACGTCGTAGGCGGGTCACCGACCAGAGCATCACGCAGCAACAGGCTCAACTGCTCGACCTCGTGCTCGACCCCGATCGTCTGCACCCTGGCCTGCTCGGCTTGCTGCTCTTGATACGCAGCTTTCCGCGCTTGCTCCCGCCGTTTGCTGGCCGCCTCAGCAGCCTTACAGGCCCGCTCCGCTTGGCGGGCCTGTTGCTCCTTGGCCCGCCGCAAAGCCTGCTCCTGCCGCTGGTACTCGTTGCCTCGGCCGCTACCCCGCTGCGCCACCTGCTAGCCCTCCCCTGGCTTGGCTTACCAGAGGTGCATTCCCCCCTCACTTCGCAGAATCACGCACTACGCCACCCCCGATTGGTCCTGCGCCAACCCGGCCGCCGCTGGTCATTGCCTGCACTGTCGCCGTCGAGGAGGGGCGCGGCGCCTAGTTGGACACCCAAGATCCACACGATTGGCGCATGCACTGTGCCGCATGCTTGCGTACTGCATGGGCAGACGCCGCAAGACGAGCGGGTCAATCTGGTGATGTTGTTCGATTGCTTCTGATGGTGCATCAGGGCAAAATTGATCTGCGCTGGAGTGCGAAACCGGGGGTCCTGGCGCGGTCTCAGTAGGGTGGGGGGCATGGGCGAGATCAGTCGGGCATTTGGATCATGGCGTTTGCAGGGCGGGCGCTACGAGGAGCCTGGCCTGCCTGTCGAGGTGTTGGCCGAATTTGCCAGGTATGAGCGATTGGTGATAGATGTCGCTCGGGGACTGTACAAGCAGCGCCATGCATCGCGTCAGCGCGTCCCCAGGGGATTTGCCTCTTCCTTCTCGCTTCGCCTTTCAGACATTCGCCGGGGTAGCGTAATTCCTGTCCTAGAGCGGACCACTGTTGACGCCGACGTCCTCTTCGATGATCGAGATGCCGGTATCTTTGATGAGGCGCGAGTAGTAATCCAGGACGCTCTCAGGTCAATTCAGGCAGGCTCAGGGATCCCTCGAAACTTCCCACCGCATGCCCTACGCGAGTTCTCGCGTTTTGGGAGAAGCCTGCGAGACGATGAGATTATCGAGTTCGACAGCGGCACGCCCAATTCTGTCATTTACTCGCAATCCGTTCGTCGACAGATTCACGAACAGGCACGCCTTGAAAGGTTCGAGATTGAGACACTAGTCTCGGGTCAAGTAGTCGGAGTTAGTGCGGATAAGGGTATCTTCGAATTCCGCCTGACCCGGGGCGAGAAGGTGGTCCCTGGGCGCTTTTCCTCGGATGATATCGTCGCTGATCTAAAGCAGTACCTCGACCGCTCAACGATGGCACCGACTGTCGCCATTAACGCAGTGGCTATTCAGTCGATTAACGAGGATATCATCGAGATTCAGGACGTCCTGTCCATCGAGCCGGTACTCCCGGCAGATTGGTCAGATCGTCTGTCGGAGTTGCACGACCTGGAAGCCGGCTGGCTGGATGGGGTGGGCCAGCCGGTGAGCCGCAAGGTTTTGCGTGAAGTGGAGTCGCTTCTGCTCGAGTTCCTAGACGAGCAGGTACAGCGCCCTTACATCTACCCGACGGAAGACGGAGGCGTGCAGCTAGAGTGGCCGTATTCAGCGGGCGAGGTAACGCTTACTGTTACGCCTGACGATAAGGTAGAAGCTTATTCTTTCTCGAAGCAAGACGACCGGGAGTGCGATAAGACATTCCATTGGCGTCAGCTGAACGAGATTGCAGAGTTCGTGATCGGGGGGATCGCTGAATATGCCGACTGATGGCTCGAACCTTCGCCCTGGTGAATTCGAGATAACGGATCAAGAAGAGAGGCTATGGCGCCAAGTTCATCCGATCTGGATCCATGAAGGGCGAGTCACCAGTCAACTTTTCAGCCCCACACCCAAAGACTCGGGTGAACTGTCTGTGACGAGGGCTTCGGTCGTCACAGCCGAGGCTGCTCACCGGCACCATACTGAGGTCATGGGTCTTAAGTCGATCGGCGTCTACTGCGTTGACGTCGCCGACGTTCAGGATGTTGACCTCACCGTCGTAGACGACTCTCAAGTCGATGACGGCGAGGAACGCCCTCCGGGGCATTCTTTCATTGACTTCAAGGGCGTGCCCAGCACAAAGCAGCAGAAACGGCGAGCCAGCGCCTTGCGGGATAAGGCTGAAAAGCGAGGCTGGCAATACGGGCCGACGGCCTAGGAGTTTGGGACACCGCATGCCGGTGTCTCGCTAGGCCCCCGATGCTGTCGGGGCACCAGCCTCGCCCTCCAGGTCGGTGGAGCGGCTTTGGGCTGGAGCTGCTTTGGCGCGAGTGATCATGGCCCCGTAAGCTTCCGGCGCGTCGGGCAGGTAGTGGACCTGCCCGGTAAAGCACGACGTTGGGGCCATGATCTGCGAGGCTCGCGCCAAAGTGGCTGCCTAAAGCCGTGGAGCCGGCCGCCCCAGCCACGACGTACCCCCTCTCTGGCGTCAGGTGGCTGATTGCTGTGTGCGCGGCACGGGCGTCGGCCGGGCTGGAGCGGGGCGGAGACAGGAGCGCAGGCCCGGCCGGGGGCCGGGCCGCGCGCGGCGAGCGGAGCGAGCCGACTTGATGAAGTAGAGGAAGTTCTACCGCGTACCGTGGGCGCAGTCAGAGGTGCCACGGCTGAGCTTGCCAAGAGCCTCGGCGCGCTCCTCAATGACCTTCATACGGGCACGTCGCTCAACGTCGTCGTGATGCTCGCTCTGCGCCGTGCTCTGTCCGGCCATTTGCGGTACAGCGGACCGCATTCCTCGATGAACCATCCGGTACTGACCGCGTTGAGGGCCATGAGCAGACTCGTGTCCTCCGAGGAGGGCAGCGCCATCCATCCGCCCGGCGCGGTTACCAAGTCGCGACGCGCGCACAGCCTGGCCGGGTGGACCTGCGCCCTGTAGTCGTGCGTCCGCCATCGTTTCAAGACAGCACCCTGTGCGATCGGCCCTGCCGGCGGATCGCCTTCGAACCCGCGTCACCGACCTGTTCGGACGGCACAGCTAGGCGATGGGGTCCGTCTCTCTGGCCGAGCGCAGAAGGACGTCGTGCTCGTCCGGGCACCTAAGGTTGTCGACAGGGCACACCTTCACCAGGGCCGACACGCATCCGGGTGACATCGCCTCCATCGCTTCGAGGCACATGGTGCAGAACACCTCGGCTGCTGGGTTGATGCTGTCCGCGCCGCTGATGCCGCAGAACGTGGTCTGCCACGAGACGTCACGGCAGCACACGATATGCGTGACCTGATCAGCGTTGGCGATGAGCTGGAACTTGGCATCGCGCTGTGTACTGGTGGCCTCGGCGTGTGGATGTCCTGTAGCGGCACCTATGCGTTCTGTGGGCAACGCTTCCCTCCCGGCAGTAGTTCCACATACGGTAGCGCTGGCCTGCGAGGCCGGTGGAGCTGTTTTCGGGGCGAGTGATCATGGTCCCGTAAGCTTCCGGCGCGTCGGGCGGTCTGTGGACGAAGTCAAGGGAGTGGGCTGGTCAGCGGGTTGAGCGCGGTCGTGGCGAGTGGGGCCGTGGTGAGGCAGTGGGTCAGGAGCAGACCTTGCCGTCCTTCGGGACCGCTCCCTTCAGCAGATAGGCGTCCACCGCCGCATCGACGCAGTCGCTGCCCTTCCCGTACGCCCCGTGCCCGTGGCCCCGCCAGGTGAGCAGCACACCGACGTCCTCGCCCAGCTCGTCCGCCATCCGGCGCGCGCCCTCATAGGGCGTCGCCGGGTCGCCGGTGTTGCCGACCACCAGGATGGGCGGCGCGCCGGGTGCGCTCACCTCCGGTGTGTCGTACTGTCCGGGCACCGGCCAGTCGCGGCACCAGCCGGCCGTGTCCCAGCCCAGGTAGGCCCCGAAGACCGGCGAGATCTTCTCGAACCTCGGCAGCAGCCTCTTCGCCTCCGCCAGGGTCGGCCGCTGCTTGTCGTCCAGGCACGATATGACGCGCTGCGCGTGGGAGCCCGTGCCGTAGCGGCCGGACGCGTCCCGCTCGTTGTAGCCGTCGGCGAGTGCCAGCAGCTCGGAACCGTCGCCCTTTTCGGCGGCCTCCAGCGCGCTGGTGAGCAGCGGCCAGCCGTCCTCGCCGTACAGCGGCAGGACGATGCCGATGAGGGCGAGCGTCTGGGTCAGCTCGCGCCCGGGGGTGGACGTCGGCAGCGGATTCGTGTCGATCCGCTGGAGCAGGTCCGCGATCTTCCGGGTCCCCCGGCGGGGGTCCTGGCCGGTGGACTCCAGATAGTCGTCGAGCGCGCGCTGGAAGCCCCGGGTCTGGTTCTCGGCGTGCCCGATGGTGTCGGCGGTGGGGTCGGCGACCGCGTCGAGGATCATCCGCCCCACGTTCCTGGGGAACAGGTGGGCGTACACCCCGCCGAGTTCGGTGCCGTAGGAGATGCCGAAGTAGTGGAGCCGGGCGTCGCCCAGGACATGCCGCATCAGGTCCATGTCGCGGGCGGTGTCCGTGGTGGAGACGTGCGCCATCAGGGCCCCGGCGGCCTGCTGGCAGCCCTGGCCGAAGTCCGCGGCGTCCCGCACGAACCGCCGCTCCTCCGCCGGGGTGTCCGGCGTGGCGTCCACCGATTCGGCGGCCTGGATCTCCTTGTCGCCGCGGCAGCGGACGCCCTCGCTGGCGCCGACCCCGCGCGGGTCCCAGCTCACCAGGTCGTACCGCTCGCGGAGCCGGTCGGCGGTGCCGGCGTAGGAGGGCATCGTCGACAGGCCGGAGCCGCCCGGGCCGCCGAAGTCGAACAGCAGGGAGCCGATGCGGTCGTCGCCGCGGGCCTCGGCCCGGATCAGCGCCAGCCCGATCGTCTCGCCGTCGGGACGGGACCAGTCCAGCGGCACCCTGAGCGTGGCGCAACTCCAGCCGCGCCCCGGCGCCGGGGCGCCCGCACCGGCCTCACAGCGCCCCCAGTCGAGCTTCTGCGAGGTCAGGGAAGGGGGAAGCCCGGGCGGTGCGGTGGACGGCGTCCGCGGCTTCTCCGTACTCCGGCCGCTCTTGGTCCCGTCGGCCCCGCCGTCCGCGCCGCCGCGCGAGCCTGAGCCGCAGCCCGTCACCAGCAGCGCGGCGGCGACCGCCCCCGCCGTCCACCGAACGAGACGCGCCATGGACTTCTCCCCCTCACAGGCCGTCCGCCGTGCCGCGGATGGCGGTCCTGCCATCGTAGGCCGCCCGGCAGACGCCTTCCTCGGCCTGTGGATAACGCTGCGACCTGCTATTTTTCGTCGGTGCTGTGGGCGTGAGGCTTCCGTGTCAGGAGCACACGGTGCCGCTCGCCGGCACCTTCCCGTCCAGCAGATAGCGGTCCACCGCGTTCCGCACGCACTTGTTCCCGCCGTTGTAGGCACCGTGTCCCTCGCCCTCGTACGTCAGCTCCACGCCGACCCCCTTGCCGAGCGCGTCCGCCATCCTCCGGGCGCCCTCGTAGGGGGTGGCCGGGTCCCCGGTGGTGCCGATCACCAGGATGGGCGGCGCTTCGGGCGCGCTGACGTCGGGGCGGGCGGCGGCTCCGGCCACGGGCCAGTCGGTGCAGCCGAGCATGGACCAGGCGAGGAAGTCGCCGAACACCGCGGAGACCCCGCGGAACTCGGGCAGCTCGCGCCGCACGTGCGCGGTGTCGTAGCGCGGCTTGTCGTCGGCGCAGTTGATCGCGGTGTTGGCCGCGGCGAGGTTGCTGTACGTGCCGTTCTCGCCGCGCCCGTTCAGGGCGTCGGACAGCACCATCAGCACCCGCCCGTCACCGTCGTACGCCTGCTTGAGTCCTTCGGTGAGGTACTCCCAGAAGTCCTTCGAGTACAGCGCCTGCGCGATCCCGTTCGTCGCGGCGGTCTGGGTGAGCTCGCGGGGGAAGAGGCCGGGGAGGGGCTGGCTGTCGAGGTTCTTCAGCAGCCGGGCGATGCGGTCCTTGACGTCCTGGGGTGTGTCGCCGACGGGGCAGTCCTCGGCCTTCGACGTGCAGTCCTCGGCGTAGTTGTCGAGTGCCCGCTGGAAGCCCTCGGCCTGGGCCAGCGATCCCTGCTCGGAGGTCTGGGTGGGGTCGACGACCGCGTCGAAGACGGCACGGCCGACGTTCTTCGGGAACAGGTGCGCGTACACCCCGCCGAGTTCGGTGCCGTAGGAGATGCCGAAGTAGTGCAGCTTGCCGTCGCCGAGGACCTGGCGCATCAGGTCCATGTCGCGGGCCGCGTCGGTGGTGCCCACATGGGGGAGGATCTTCGCGGAGTTCTTCTCGCAGGCCGCGTTGAACTCCCGGGTGTTCGCCAGCAGCCCGGCGCGTTCGGCGCCGTCGTCGGGGGTGGCGTCCTGCTGGAAGTAGGCGTCGAGCCGCCGGTCGCTCAGGCAGCGCACCGGGGCGCTGCGGCCGACGCCGCGCGGGTCGAAACCGACCAGGTCGTAGCGGGTGCGCAGATGCGCGTAGTCCTGGCCGAACGCGGGCAGCGTGGTCACGCCGGAGCCGCCGGGTCCGCCGAAGTTGAAGACGAGCGAGCCGATCCGCCCGCTGTCCGGGCCGCTCGCCCTGGCCCGGATGAGTGCCAGGCCGATGGTGTCGCCGTCGGGCCGGTCCCAGTCGAGGGGGGCCTTCAGGGTGGCGCACTGCCACGCGTCGCCGTCCGGCAGGGGCGAGGGGGCGCTGCCTCCGCCCTGGGCCGGTGAGGGGGAGGGGCAGTCCCTCCAGTCGAGCCGCTGCCGTGTCAGGTCCTCGTCCCCCGCGTCGGCGCCGCAGCCCGCCGCCAGGGACGACAGCACGACGGCGACGGCGGCGAGGGCGGCGGCGCTCGGCCGGGAGTGGTGCGGCATGGGTCCATCGTGCCGCCGGGCACGGCCGGGCGCGCGGGGCCGGGGCCGTACGTGGGACGGCGTCAGCGGCTGCGGGAGACCCGCGCGGACGCCCGCGTCACAGGGCTTCCTTCCGGGTCAGATGGTTGAAGGCCAGCCACCCCGGCAGCACCGGCAGCCACAGCGTCAGCAGGCGGAACAGCAGCACCGCCGGTGCGGCGACCTCCTTGGGCAGGCCGACGGCGATCAGGCCGACCGTCAAGGTCGCCTCCACCGCGCCCACGCCGCCCGGGGTCGGCGCCGCGGAACCGAGCGCGTTGCCCGCGAGGAAGACCACGGCGACGCTGGCGATGCTGATGGACGTGGACTCGTCGCCGAACGCGCGGATCGAGGCGTCCAGGCACATCACGAAGCAGGCGGTCAGCAGCAGCATGCCGCCGATGCCGGTGATCAGCTTCTGCGGGCGCTGGAGCACGTCGAGCATGCGGGGCACGACCCCGGCGAACAGCGACCGCACGCGCGTGACGACGAATTTGCGCAGGAACGGCACCGAGGTCGCGACGAGGACCAGGACCGCCACCGTCAGCAGGCCCGCGATGACCGTCCGGGACGGCGACAGGGAGGGCGTCTTCTCGGTGCCGGTCAGGTAGCCGAAGGCCAGCAGCATCAGGATGTGGCAGCCGAGGCCGAACAGCTGCGAGGCGCCGACGCTGGCGACCGCGAGCCCCGGCCGCACCCCCGCGCGCTGAAGGAAGCGCGTGTTGAGGGCGACGCCGCCGACCGCGGCCGGAGCGACGATCTTCACGAACGACCCGGCGACCTGCGCCGCCACGGTCCGCAGGAACGGCACCCGCTCCGGGACGAACCCCAGCAGCGCCATCGCCGCCGCGAAGTAGCTTCCCGCCGAGAACAGCACCGCCGCGATCACCCAGCCCCACTCGGCGTTGGCGATCAGCGGCCCGAACTCGATGTGCGTGAGCTGTGTCAGCAGGAAGTACGCGCCGATCGCGCCGGCGATGAAACTGATCAGCGTGCGCGGACGCACCCGCTCCAGCCGGGCCGGCTCGATCGGCGCCTGCGGCCTGATCCGCAGCACCTCGTGCCGGATCTGGGTGAGCAGGTCCTCCTCGCGGGCCTCCTCCAGCGCCTCGTCGATGGCCCGTTTCTCGGCCCGCTGCTCGGCGCGTACGGCCTTCTTGTCCGGCTTCTCCGAAAGGCCGGTCCCGGTGTCGGCGCCGGCCGCCTCCAGGCGGGCCTGCTTGGCCTGCCGCGAGGCCTCCAGGACCGCGTCCCGCTCGCGCTGCGCCCGTTCCCGGGCCAGTCTGCGCAGCGTGGCGCGCGTGGAGCGGCTGAGCGCGATGGGCTGGAGCATCGGCAGGCAGTCGGCCACGGCGTCGGGGCCCAGCACGCTCACCGCCGAGGCCACCGCCCGCTCCGCCCCCACCCGCAGGCCGAGGGTGACCAGCAGCTGGGAGACGTCCATGCGCAGCAGCAGATCACCGGCGGCGATCTCGCCGGCGCGCAGGTCGGTGAGGATCACCGTGCCGGAACGATCCACCAGAATGGCGTCGCCCACCAGCCTGCGGTGTGCGATGCGCCGGGACTGCAAAGCCCGTACCTGATGCCAGGTGTCGTGCAGCAGGTCGTCGGTGATCTCGTCGTCCGCCAGGGAGTCCAGGGTGCGTCCGCCGGTGTGCTCGTAGACCAGCATCACGGCGTCGGGGCCGAGCTCGGAGGTGGCGATCAGTCTGGGCGCGTTGGCGCCGGCCGCGATCGCCGCGTAGGCGAGCAGCGCCTCCTGCTCCAGGGCCTGGCGCAGCGACTGGAGGCTGCTGCGGGTGGCGAAGCCGCGCAGGGTCAGGTTGCGCCACGCGCGGTAGAAGAAGCCCTGCGCCTGCTGCTCCCGGTCGACGACCGTCACGTCCAGCGGAGGCCCGTCCTCGAGCGTGACGAAGTAGCCCCGGCCGCGGTCGCCGCTCTCGGCCGTGTCCGACGGCACCGCCTCCACGCGGGAGGCGGTCACCGGGTGGAATCCGACGGTCCGCAGGCCGGCCATGAGGGTGCGGCCGGTGGGGCGGACGTTGGGCGAGCCGACCGCGTACAGCGTCCCGTAGGCGACCGTCCAGCCGATCAGCACCGTCAGGATGATCGAGAACGGTGTGGTGTAGCCGGTGACGAGCATCGAGAAGGCGTCGAGGAGGAGCACGATCCACAGCACCGCGCGCCAGCGCGGCCGGCGTGACATGCCCACCGCCGTCATATAGGCGATGACGGGGGCGAGGTAGCCGTGCACGGGGTCGGTGAGGGCGTGGATGTCTCCGGGCGAGGGCTGGGTGAGCGCGTCCTGGATGGAGCCGGGCGCCGCCTTGGCGACCCAGAGGTCGGTGGCGAGGGTCACACCATGGGCGAGGACCGCCGCGAGCACGCCGTCGGCGATCCGCAGCCCGTCCCGTTTGACCAGGCGTTCGATCGCGAACGCGACCGGTACCAGGAGGATCGCGATGCTGGAGGCCAGGCCCGCGATCTTGATCAGCAGGTCGGGTGCCTGCCCGGTCCTCTTGGTGATGTCCTGTTCGAGGCCCGAGGTGGTGCCGTGCGCGAACGCGGCGATGCCCAGCAGCAGGGCGACGGCGAGCACGCCGATCAGCAGTCGCATGAGGTCGGAGGGGCGGTGCACGCGCGCGGGGAGCAGTGGTTCGTCGCCCTCGACCTCGTCGATGTGGGTCGTGGTCGCGGGGTCGGCGTCCGGTGCGGTCCCGCCCTCGGGGGCCCGGCCGCCGGTCGTCCCGGCGGTGGCGGGACGCGGCGAAGCGTCAGAGGTGCCCTCTGGGTCCCCGGGGTCGCCGGGCTGCACTCCCTGCTGCTTCATCGTCTCTTCTTGCTCTCGTATCACTGGTCACCGCCCGCACGATGGTGGCATGCCGCACCGACACACGGGGGCATCAGGGTGCGAACGCGGGGCCGCACAGTCTGCCCGAAGCGCCGTTCCCGGGCGAGAGCCCGTCGTGGCGGCGGACGCGCCGCGTTGTCGGTGGAGTGGGGCAGGATGGGGCGGATGAATGAGGAGCGCCTTCCGGACGACGCCCGCGCGGACCACGCGGGCTCCCTGCCCGACTACGCCGAGCGGGTCCTCGAGGTCACCGAACTGATTCCGCCCGGCCGGGTCATGACCTACGGCGATGTCGCCGAATGGCTGGGGGAGGGCGGTCCCCGCCAGGTGGGCCGCGTGATGGCCCTCTACGGCGGCGCCGTCCCGTGGTGGCGCGTCGTCCGCGCCGACGGCGTGCTCCTTCCGGGCCACGAACTGGAGGCACTCGACCGCTACCGCGTGGAGGGGACCCCCTTGAAGGAGGCGGGCGGGGCCGCGCAGGGCCCTCTGCCGCGCCTCGACCTGAGACGCGCGCGGTGGGACGGTGCTGCGGGCGCGGAGGGTCACACCTGACAGCTTCCGCCATCGGACCGGCCGGTGTGTGACCCGTGATCCGTATGAGGGAATCGGGGCATTTCGGAGACGTTCGTGGCATGACGTACGTTCGTGGGTCGAGGGACGCATGTGCCCCGGGGGACCGGAGGGAAGAAGGGGAACCCCTGCTTCCGATCCGGGCCCCGGCGTAGCGTCGGCTGCGCGTGCCTCCCTCACCCCGAAGCCACCGCACTCCCCGAGAGGCGGTCGCACTCCCAGCACACCCACCAGGACCGGCGAACCACGTGAGCTCCTCCTCCACCACCAGGCGCCCGCCGCACCCACCGGTGCGGCAGGGGAGCCGTGGCGCCTACCGTCTGGTCCGTACCCCGCCCGCGCGGAGGGTTCCCCCTCGTCTGGACGCAGCGCAGCGAGCCGTGGTTGACCATGGGACCGGGCCCCTGCTCGTCCTGGCCGGCCCGGGTACCGGGAAGACCACCACGCTCGTCGAGTCCGTCGCGGCCCGGATCGACCGGGGCGGCGACCCGGAGCGCATCCTGGTGCTGACCTTCAGCCGCAAGGCGGCCGTCGAACTGCGGGACCGCATGGCCCTGCGCATCGGCGCGGCACGCGCCCCCCAGGCGACCACCTTCCACTCCTTCGGCTACGCGCTGGTCCGCGCCCACCAGGACGGCGACCGGCTCACCGAGCCGCTGCGGCTGCTGTCCGGCCCCGAGCAGGACGTCACCGTGCGCGGGCTGCTGGCCGGCCAGGCCGACCTGGAGCGGCTCGGGCTCACGCACGTGCGCTGGCCCGACGAGCTGCGGGCCTGCCTGACCACCCGAGGCTTCGCCGACGAGGTCCGCGCGGTCCTCGCCCGCAGCCGCGAGCTCGGCCTCGGCCCCGAGGCCCTGGACGCCTTCGCCCGCCGCATCGGCCGCCCCGACTGGCGTGCCGCCGCCGCCTTCCTCGCCGAGTATCTCGACGTCCTCGACCTGCAAGGCGTCCTCGACTACGCCGAGCTGGTCCACCGCGCGGTGCTCCTCGCCGGCCGCCCCCAGGTCGCCGAGCGGCTCGCCGCGCGGTACGACGCCGTCTACGTCGACGAGTACCAGGACACCGACCCGGCCCAGGTACGGCTGCTGCGGGCGCTCGCCGGCGGCGGCCGCACCCTGGTCGCCTTCGGCGACCCCGACCAGTCGATCTACGCGTTCCGGGGCGCCGACGTCAACGGCATCCTGGACTTCCCGCACACCTTCCCGCGCGCGGACGGCCGCCCCGCCCCCGTCCAGGTCCTGCGCACCTCCCGCCGCTCCGGCGCGGTCCTGCTGGACGCCACCCGCCGGCTGGCCCGGCGCATGCCGCTGCCCCGGCTGCCCGCCGACCGGGTACGCGCCCACCGCGAGCTGGCCCCCGTACGGGACGGGGGCCGCGTCGAGGTGTACACCTACCCGACATCCGGTGCGGAGCTGGACAACATCGCCGACATCCTCCGCAGGGCGCACCTGGAGGACGGCGTTCCGTGGAGCGAGATGGCCGTCCTGGTCCGGGCCGGCTCCCGCACCATCCCGACGCTCCGCCGCGCCCTGACGGCGGCCGGCGTCCCGCTGGACGTGGACGGCGACGACCTGCCCCTGCGCCACGAGCCCGCGGTGGCACCGCTGCTGACGGCGCTGCGCGCGGTGGCGACGGCGGAGGCGGCCCGGCAGCGGCCCGGCACCGGCGGCCCCGCCTCCGGGACCGGCGCCCGCTGGCTCGGAACCGAGACCGCCCTGACCCTGCTCACCTCCCCCCTCGCCGGAATGGACACCGCCGACCTGCGCCGCCTGGGGCGGGCGCTGCGCGAGGAGGAGCGGGCCGCGGGCAATCCGCTGCCGCCGCCCTCGGACGAACTGCTCGCGCGGGCGCTGGCCGAACCCGAGCGCCTCGCCGTGCACGACCCCGCCTACGCGCGCGGCGCCCAGCGCCTGGGCGCGCTGCTCCGCCGGGCCCGTGAGCGCCTCGCGGGCGGCGGTACGGCCGAGGAGGCGCTGTGGGACCTGTGGGAGGGCACACCGTGGCCCGCGCGCCTGGAGCGGGCCGCCCGGCGCGGCGGCGCGGCCGGACGCAACGCCGACCGCGACCTGGACGCCGTATGCGCCCTGTTCGCGACCGCCGCGCGCGCGGAGGAGCGCACCGGCGGCCAGGGCGCCCTGAACTTCCTGGAGGAGATCGAAGCCGAGGACATCGCCGCCGACACCCTCACCCGGCGTGCCCTGCGCCCCGAAGCGGTCCGCCTGATGACGGCGCACCGCTCCAAGGGCCTGCAATGGCGCCTGGTCGTCGTCGCGGGCGTCCAGGAGGGCCTGTGGCCGGACCTGCGCCGCCGCGGCTCCCTGCTGGAGGCCGACCGCATCGGCCGGGACGGGCTCGCCGAACCGCTCACCCCGGGGGCGCTGCTCGCCGAGGAACGCCGCCTGTTCTACGTGGCCGCCACGCGCGCGCGTGAGCGGCTCGTCGTCACGGCCGTGAAGGCGCCGGCCGACGACGGCGACCAGCCCTCCCGCTTCCTGGCCGAACTCGGGACCGAGCCGAAGGACGTCACCGGCCGCCCCCGCCGGCCCCTGTCGGTCGCGGCGCTCGTGGCCGAGCTGCGCGCCACCACGGTCGACCCGCAGGCGTCCGACGCCCTGCGGGAGGCGGCCGCCCGCCGGCTGGCCCGCCTGGCCGCGCTCGCCGACGAGGACGGCCGTCCCCTGGTGCCGTCGGCCCACCCCTACCGCTGGTGGGGCATGTTCGAGCCGACCGAGAGCAAGGTGCCGCTGCGCGACCGCGACAAGCCCGTCGTGCTCTCCGGCAGCGCCCTGGAACAGCTCGCCGGCACTTGCGCCCTGCAGTGGTTCCTGGGCCGCGAGGTGAAGGCCGACGCGCCGGCGACCGCGGCCCAGGGCTTCGGCAACGTGGTGCACGTCCTGGCCGACGAGGTCGCCTCCGGGCACACCCCGGCCGACCTCGACGTCCTCATGGAGCGCCTGGACTCCGTGTGGAACGCGCTCGCCTTCGACGCGCCGTGGAAGTCGGCGCAGGAGAAGGAGAACGCGCGCCTGGCGCTCGAACGCTTCCTGAAGTGGCATGTGGACGCCCACGGGGCCCGCGCGGGGCGCACTCCGGTCGCCAGCGAGCACGACTTCGACGTGACCCTGCGGGCGGGCGACTACGAGGTGCGCGTCCGCGGCCAGATGGACCGCGTCGAGGCCGACGGGGAGGGCCGCGCCTACGTCGTCGACTTCAAGACCGGCAAACAGGCGCCCAGCGCGGCGGAGGTGGCCCGGCACCCGCAGCTCGCCGTCTACCAGCTCGCCGTCCGGGAAGGCGCAGTCGACGCCGTGTTCGACGGCGTGCGGCCCGAGCCGGGCGGCGCCGAACTCGTGCAGCTGCGCCTGGGCGCGGCCAAGCGGGACGGCGGCGAGACGCTGCCGAAGGTGCAGGCGCAAGAACCCCTCGACGGGACGCCGGGGCAGCCGGGGGAGTGGATCGGCGAACTGCTGGCCACGGCCGCCGGGAAGGTCCTCGACGAACGCTTCAGCCCCACGGCCGGCCAGCACTGCGCCCACTGCGCGTTCCGGGCGTCGTGCAGTGCGCGGCCCGAGGGGCGGCACGTGGTGGAGTGACGCCGGCGGGACGTAACGCGGCTCCGCGCCCGTCGGTGCGACGTACGCGACTTCGGCGTACGCCGGTGCGACGGGGGTGGGCCCGGCGCCCGCCGGAGACGGCGTACGCGGGTGCGACGTAGGCGGGGCTGGCGCCCGCCCGGAATCGGGGTACGCGGGCGTGACGCTCGCGGGACGGCGTTCACGGTGTCGCGTGAGCTGTGACATAAGCCGCTGGGACGTGGGCCGGTGTGACATAAGCCGCTGGGACGTGAGCCGGTGTGACACAAGCCGGTGTGACCGACCGCACCACCCCCGGCCACCTGCGCTTCTTCCGTTCCGGCGGCCGATCGGGCCCGCGCTGTCGGTGGCCGCCGTTAGCCTCTTCGACGTGCCCGCTCGTATCACCGATCCCGAGCAGCTCAAAGAGCTCCTCGGCATCCCGTTCACCCCGGAGCAGACGGAGTGCGTCACCGCGCCGCCCGCCCCGCAGGTGATCGTGGCCGGAGCCGGCTCCGGCAAGACCACGGTGATGGCGGCGCGCGTGGTGTGGCTGGTCGGCACCGGCCAGGTCGCGCCCGAGCAGGTACTCGGCCTCACCTTCACCAACAAGGCCGCCGGCGAGCTCGCCGAACGCGTGCGCAAGGCGCTGGTCAAGGCCGGCGTCACCGACCCGGACGTCATCGACCCGGACAACCCGCCGGGCGAGCCGGTGATCTCCACCTACCACGCCTTCGCGGGCCGCCTCCTGACCGACCACGGCCTGCGCCTGGGGCTGGAACCGGCCTCCCGCCTGCTCGCCGACGCCACCCGCTACCAGCTCGCCGCGCGGGTGCTGCGCGAGGCGCCCGGCCCCTACCCGGCACTGACCCGGTCCTTCCCCGACCTGGTCGGCGACCTCCTGGCGCTCGACGCCGAGCTGTCCGAACACCTGGTGCGGCCGGAGGAGCTGCGCGCGTGGGACGCCGAGCTGCTGCGCACCCTCGACGGCGTCAAGCTCACCAACGCCGGCCTGCGCAAGGTCCCCGAGGCCGCCGCCGCCCGCCGCGAACTCGCCGACCTGGTGATCCGCTACCGGGCGGCCAAGCGGGAACGCGATCTGCTCGACTTCGGCGACCAGATCGCCCTGTCGGCGCGGCTCGCCGCCCTCCCCGACGTGGGCCGCATCCTGCGCGACGAGTTCCGCGTCGTCCTCCTCGACGAGTACCAGGACACCTCGGTCGCCCAGCGGGTCCTCCTCGCGGGCCTCTTCGGCGGCGGCACCGGCCACCCGGTGACCGCCGTCGGCGACCCCTGCCAGGCCATCTACGGCTGGCGCGGCGCCTCCGTCGCCAACCTCGACGACTTCCCCGAGCACTTCCCGCAGGCCGGCGGCGCCCCCGCCACCCGCAGGGCGCTCAGCGAGAACCGCCGCAGCGGCGGCCGCCTCCTCGACCTCGCCAACGGCCTGGCCGAGCCGCTGCGCGCCATGCACGCGGGCGTGGAGGCCCTCCGTCCCGCCCCCGGCGCCGAACGCGACGGCACGGTGCGCTGCGCCCTGCTGCGCACCCACGCCGAGGAGATCGACTGGATCGCCGACTCCGTCGCCCACCTCGTACGGACCGGGACGGCACCCGGCGAGATCGCCGTCCTGTGCCGCACCGCGACCGACTTCGCGGAGATCCAGGGCGCCCTCGTGGCCCGGGACGTGCCCGTCGAGGTGGTGGGCCTGTCCGGGCTGCTGCACCTGCCCGAGGTGGCCGATCTGGTCGCCGTCTGCGAGGTCCTCCAGGACCCCGGTGCCAACGCCTCCCTCGTCCGCCTGCTCACCGGTCCGCGCTGGCGCATCGGCCCGCGCGACCTCGCCCTGCTGGGCCGCCGCGCCCGGCTCCTCGTGTCCCACGCGCGCGTGGAGGGCGACGACGACCCCGACCGCCGGCTCGCCGAGGCCGTCGAGGGCGTCGATCCGGCGGAGGTGATCTCGCTCGCCGACGCCCTCGACACCTTCCTGGAGACACCGCTGGACGGCACGGGGGACGACGACGGGCTGCCGTTCTCCCCGGACGCGCGCGTGCGGTTCGCCCGCCTCGCCGCCGAACTGCGCGACCTGCGCCGCTCCCTGTCCGACCCGCTGATGGACGTGCTGCACCGGGTCCTCGCCGTCACCGGCCTGGAGGTCGAGCTGTCGGCGTCCCCGCAGGCCCTGGCCGCCCGCCGCCGGGAGACCCTGTCCAACTTCCTGGACATCGCCGCCTCCTTCGCCGCAGGCGACAACGAGGCCACCCTGCTCGCCTTCCTGGGCTTCCTGCGCACCGCCGCCCAGTACGAGAAGGGCCTCGACAACGCCCTCCCCGGCGGCGAGAACACCGTCAAGGTGCTCACCGCCCACAAGTCCAAGGGCCTGGAGTGGGACGTCGTCGCCGTCCCCGGCCTCGTCACCGGGACCTTCCCCAGCGCCCAGGGGCGCGAGAAGTGGACGGCCCAGGGCAAGGTGCTGCCGCACGGCCTGCGCGGCGACGCCGACACCCTGCCCGACGTCCCCTCCTGGGACGCCAAGGGGATCAAGGCCTTCCACGAGGCCATGAAGGACCACCAGCACACCGAGGAGCTGCGCCTGGGCTACGTCACCTTCACGCGCCCCCGCTCCCTCCTCCTGGGCTCCGGGCACTGGTGGGGACCCACCCAGAAGAAGCCCCGCGGACCGTCCGCCTTCCTCCGGGCCCTGTACGACCACTGCGCCGCCGGATACGGCGAGGTCGAGGTCTGGGCGGACGAACCCGCCGAGGGCGAGGAGAACCCCGCCCTGCACCAGGCGGCCGCCGACCAGGTCTGGCCGCTGCCCCTGGACGAGGTCTCCCTCGCCCGGCGCCGGGCCGCCGCGGAGACGGTCCTGGCCCACCTGGACGAGCTCGCCGCCCACCCGGACGGCCGCCCGGCCGACGCACCCGACGTGGACACCCACGCCCACCCGGACTGGCCCCCGCCGGACGAGGACGAACCCCCGTCCGACGACGAGATCCTCGACGCGGCCCCCTCAGAGCCGTACGAGGATGAAGCCCCTTACGACCACGCGTTCCCGGACGAGGGTGAAGCCCCTTACGACCACGCGTTCCCCGACGAGGAGTACGCCGCCCGGGCGGACGGGCATCCCCTGACCGAGGACGACCCGTTCCTCCGGCAGGACCCCTTCCTCCGGGACGGCCCGGTCGCGGACGCCCCGCCCGAGGACGACCTCTTCGCCGGTGACGACGTCCCCGGGCAGGACCCGGCCGGCCGGGGCCCCCGGGTCACCGCCCGCCCGGCCGTCCCGCACCAGGCCACGGCTCCCGAACAGCGCCGCGGGGGCGACGCTCCGCGTCCTCACCCGCCCCACCCGGAGCCGGGCCCGGCCCGCCGCCGGCTGCCCGAACCGTCCGGACTCACCCCGGAGGAGGCCCGCACCGTCGCCTCCTGGGACCGCGACCTCGACGCCCTCACCGGCGAGCTCCTGCGCGCCCGCAGCAGCGTCACCGAGGTGCCCCTGCCCGCGTCGCTGACCGCCTCGCAGCTGCTGCGGCTGGCCGAGGACCCCGACGGCTTCGCCCAGGAGCTGGCCCGCCCCATGCCGCGTCCGCCGCAGCCCGCCGCCCGCCGCGGCACCCGGTTCCACGCTTGGGTCGAGGCCCGCTTCGAGGAGCTGACGCTGCCCCTGCCCGCCCTGGAGGAGCCGCCCGGCGGCGACGCCGACATCGCCGATGAACGCGACCTGGAGGCACTCAAGGACGCCTTCGAGCGCACGGAGTACGCCCACCGCACGCCCTACCGCGTCGAGGCCCCCTTCCAGCTCTCGCTGGCCGGACGCGTCGTACGGGGCCGTATCGACGCCGTCTACAAGGAGGGCGACGGCCCGGAGGCGACGTACGAGATCATCGACTGGAAGACCAGCCGGGCCCCCACCGGCGACCCGCTCCAGCTCGCGGTGTACCGGCTGGCCTGGGCCGAGCAGCAGGGGGTGCCCCTGGAGTCGGTGACGGCCGCGTTCCTGTACGTGCGCACCGGTGACGTCGTACGTCCCGACGGGCTCCCGGACCGGCCCGCGCTGGAACGCCTGCTGCTGGGCGATCCGCGCGGTGACGAACCGCACGGCCGGACCGCCGGTGCGGGCGGATAGGCTCGTGGCTATGAGCCAGCCCGTTGACAGTGCCGTCAGCGCCGTCCGTACGTACATCGCGCGGCACCGCGCCGCCTTCCTCGACGACCTCGCCGAGTGGCTGCGCATCCCGTCCGTGTCGGCGCAGCCCGTCCACGCGCCCGACGTGCGGCGCAGCGCCGACTGGCTCACCGCCAAGCTGCGGGAGACCGGTTTCCCGGTCGCCGAGGTCTGGGAGACACCGGGCGCCCCGGCCGTCTTCGCCGAGTGGCCCGCCGCCGACCCCGCGGCGCCCACCGTCCTCGTCTACGGCCACCACGACGTGCAGCCGGCCGCCCGTGAGGACGGCTGGGACAGCGAGCCGTTCGAGCCCGTGGTGCGCGAGAACCGCCTCTACGCGCGCGGGGCGGCCGACGACAAGGGGCAGGTGTTCTTCCACACCCTCGGTGTCCGCGCCCACCTGGCCGCCACCGGCCGCACCGCGCCCGCCGTGCACCTGAAACTGCTGATCGAGGGCGAGGAGGAGTCCGGCTCCCCGCACTTCCGCGCCCTGGTCGAGAAGCACGCCGGACGTCTCGCCGCCGACGCCGTGATCGTCTCCGACACCGGCATGTGGTCCGAGGAGACCCCCACGGTGTGCACCGGCATGCGCGGTCTCGCCGAGTGCGAGATCCGGCTGTACGGCCCCGACCAGGACATCCACTCCGGGTCCTTCGGCGGCGCGGTGCCCAACCCGGCCACCGCCGCGGCCCGCCTGGTCGCCGCCCTGCACGACGAGCACGCGCGCGTGGCGATCCCCGGCTTCTACGACGGGGTGATCGAGCTCACCGACCGCGAACGGGCGCTCTTCGCCGAGCTGCCCTTCGACGAGGAGCGGTGGCTGCGCACGGCGAAGTCCCACGCGGCCCACGGCGAGGCGGGGCACACCACCCTGGAGCGCGTCTGGGCCCGCCCCACCGCCGAGGTCAACGGCATCGGCGGCGGCTACCAGGGCCCCGGCAGCAAGACGATCATCCCGTCCTCGGCGATGGTGAAACTCTCCTTCCGGCTGGTCGCCGGCCAGGACCCCGGCCACATCGAGAAGGCCGTCCGCGCCTGGGCCGCCGACCAGCTCCCCGCCGGGATCCGGCACGAGATCACGTTCGGCGCGGCCACGCGCCCGTGCCTGACGCCGCTGGACCACCCGGCGCTGCGGTCGGTGGTCCGCGCCATGGGCCGGGCCTTCGGCCAGCCGGTCCGCTTCACCCGCGAGGGCGGGTCCGGACCGGCCGCCGACCTCCAGGAGGTCCTCGGCGCACCGGTGCTCTTCCTGGGCATCTCCGTCCCCTCCGACGGCTGGCACGCCCCCAACGAGAAGGTGGAACTCGATCTGCTGTTCAAAGGCGTCGAAACCTCCGCGCACCTGTGGGGCGACCTCGCGGAGCACTGGCGCCGTGCGCCCTGAGCCCGCGGCGCCCGCCGGAGGGGCCCTGGGGGCGGGGCACACTGGAAGAACCGCCCCGTACCGCCCTGCCCGGCCGGGCCCGATCGCCTCCCCGCACATCACGCAGAACCGCCGCCGAACCACGACCGCCGCACCGGGGGAGTTGGAAGCACCCGTGACCACCTGGACCGACGACCGCACCGCCGACCGTCCCATCTCGCTGACCGCGCCCAGCGGTATCGACCGCGCCGCGCACCACCGGCTCGACGAGGCATGGCTCGCGGCGGCGTGGAGCCACCCCTCGACGCGCTGTTTCGTGGTCTCCGGCGGCCAGGTGCTCATCGACGAGACGCCCGACGGGCGGACCGAGCTCGTCATGACCCCCTCCTTCGAGGCCCCCCTCACCGAGGCGCACCGCTACTTCCTCGGCATCGACGAGGACGGCGTGAGTTACTTCGCCCTCCAGAAGGACGGCCTGCCCGGGCGCATCGACCAGTCCGCCCGCCCGGCGGGGCTCCGCGAGGCGGGGCTGCTGCTGTCCCCGCGGGACGCCGGCCTGATGGTGCACGCGGTCGGTCTGGAGAACTGGCAGCGCACCCACCGCTTCTGCTCCCGCTGCGGCGAGCGCACCGTCATCGCCGCCGCCGGCCACATCCGCCGCTGCCCCGCCTGCGGCGCCGAGCACTATCCGCGCACCGACCCCGCGGTGATCATGGCCGTCACGGACGAGGACGACCGCATCCTGCTCGGCCGCCAGGTGCACTGGCCCGAGGGCCGCTTCTCGACCCTCGCCGGGTTCGTGGAGCCCGGGGAGTCCATCGAGCAGGCGGTGCGCCGCGAGGTCCACGAGGAGGCCGGCATCGCCGTCGGCCCCGTCGAGTACGTCGCCAGCCAGCCGTGGCCCTTCCCCTCCAGCCTCATGCTGGGCTTCATGGCCCGTGCCGTCTCCACCGACATCGACGTCGACGGCGACGAGATCCACGAGGCGCGCTGGTTCTCCCGCGACGAGCTCGCCGCCGCCTTCGAGTCCGGCGAGGTGCTGCCGCCCTACGGCATCTCCATCGCGGCCCGTCTGATCGAGCTGTGGTACGGCAAGCCGCTGCCGACCCGAAGCGTCTGAGCGGGGCGCGCGCCGTCCGGGCCGGCTCCGCACGCCTCCGCTGTGGGCACGCTTCCGCTCCGGGTATGCCCCGCCCGGAGGCCCTGAACACGGCCGCGCCCCCTCCGGTGACTCCACCGGAGGGGGCGCGGCCGCGAGCGGCGTCAGGCCGCGAGCGCCTGCTTCACCTGAGCGAGGCTCGGGTTGGTCATGACGACCTCGTCGCCCCCGCTCGTGGGGACGATCCGGACCGTCGGCACCGTCTGGTTTCCGCCATTGGCCTTCTCCACGAACGCGGCGGACTCCGGGTCCTGCTCGATGTTGATCTCGGTGTACTCGATGCCCTCCCGGTCCAGCTGGCTCTTCAGCCGACGGCAGTAGCCGCACCACGTGGTGCTGTACATCGTCACAGTGCCCGGCATGTGTCTCGCGCTCCTTAAGCGACGGGGATGGTGCTCGCTGGAGAGGAACGTCTCGCGCGGCGTCACCATTCCCGCCCCGCCGCCGTCCGCCCGGCCCCGGCCGTATCAGTACGACTGTCGTACCGCGCCTGTGGACAGCCGGCGCACCCGTCTCGCGCGACCTGGCAGCATGGCTGTGTGACAGCAGCAACGCGTTCCACCCTCTTCCCGCAGGTACCGGACTCGGCCGACGCGGTGCTCGAAGGGCTCGACCCCGAGCAGCGCGAGGTGGCCACCGCCCTGCACGGCCCGGTGTGCGTGCTCGCGGGCGCCGGCACGGGCAAGACCCGGGCGATCACCCACCGCATCGCCTACGGGGTACGGGCCGGCATCCTCCAGCCCTCCAGCGTGCTCGCCGTCACCTTCACCAGCCGTGCCGCCGGGGAGATGCGCGGCCGGCTCCGACAGCTCGGTGCCGTCGGGGTCCAGGCCCGCACCTTCCACTCGGCGGCGCTGCGCCAGCTCCAGTACTTCTGGCCGAAAGCGATCGGTGGCGCCCTGCCCCGGCTCGTCGACCGCAAGGTCCAGCTCGTCGCCGACGCGGCGGCCTCCTGCGGTTTCCGGCTCGACCGGGGAGAGCTGCGCGACGTCACCGCCGAGATCGAGTGGTCCAAGGTCACCCAGACCGTCCCCGCCGACTACGCTCTCGCCGCGGCCCGGGCCGGCCGGGAGGCGCCCCGCCACCCGGCCGAGATCGCCCAGGTGTACGCCGCCTACGAAGACCTCAAGCGCGGGCGCGGCGTCATCGACTTCGAGGACGTCCTGCTGCTGACGGTGGCCGTCCTCCAGGACCGGCAGGACGTCGCCGAACAGGTCCGCGCCCAGTACCAGCACTTCGTGGTCGACGAGTACCAGGACGTCAGCCCCCTCCAGCAGCGGCTGCTGGAGCTGTGGCTCGGCGACCGGGACGACCTGTGCGTGGTCGGCGACGCCAGCCAGACGATCTACTCGTTCACGGGAGCAACCCCCGATCACCTGCTCGACTTCCGCGTCCGTCACCCGGACGCCACCGTCATCAAGCTGGTCCGCGACTACCGCTCCACCCCGCAGGTCGTCCGGCTCGCCAACGCGCTGCTCGCCCAGGCCCGCGGCCGGGCCGCGGACCACCGCCTGGAGCTCGTCTCCCAGCGGCGGCCGGGCCCCGAGCCGGTCTGCACCGAGTACTCCGACGAGCCCGCCGAGGCCGAGGGTGCCGCCCGCCGCATCCGCGAGCTGATCGACTCGGGCGTCCCGGCGGGCGAGATCGCGGTCCTGTTCCGCACCAACTCCCAGTCCGAAACCTACGAACAGGCCCTCGCCGACGCCGCGATCCCTTACCAGCTGAGGGGCGCCGAGCGGTTCTTCGACCGCCCCGAGGTGCGCAGAGCCGGTGTCGCCCTGCGCGGCGCGGCCCGCTTCGGAGGCAACGACTCCTTGCTCGACGATGCCGTGGACCTTCCCTCCCAGGTGCGGGCCGTACTGTCGGGCGAGGGCTGGACACCGCAGCCCCCGGCCGGCTCCGGTGCCGTCCGGGAACGCTGGGAGTCCCTGGCCGCCCTGGTGCACCTCGCGCAGGACCTCGCCGCCGTCCGCCCCGGCGCCACCCTCGGCGACTTCGTCACCGAACTCGACGAGCGGGCCGGCGCCCAGCACGCGCCGACCGTGCAGGGCGTCACCCTCGCCTCCCTCCACTCGGCCAAGGGCCTGGAGTGGGACGTCGTCTTCCTGGTCGGTGTCGCCGAGGGCATGATGCCGATCACCTACGCAAAGACCGATGAGCAGATAGAGGAGGAGCGCCGCCTCCTCTATGTAGGCGTCACCCGCGCGCGCGAACGGCTGTACCTCTCCTGGGCGCTGTCGCGCTCGCCCGGCGGCCGTCCCAGCCGCCGCCCCAGCCGCTTCCTGAACGGGCTGCGTCCCGGTTCGCCCGCCGCGGGCGGCCGCCCGGCCGCCGGCGGCTCCGGCGGTGTGGAGCGCGGCCGCCCGGGCGGTCCTCCCGCCTCCGCCGCGGCCCCGCGGCGGACCCAGCGCACCCCTGCCCGCTGCCGGGTCTGCGGCCGTCCCCTCACCGACGGGGGCGAGATGAAACTGATGCGCTGCGAGGACTGCCCCTCGGACATGGACGAAGGCGTCTACGAGCGATTGCGGGAGTGGCGTGAGGTCCAGGCGCGGCGCAGCGGGCAGCCCGCCTTCTGCGTCTTCACCGACAAGACGCTGATGGCCATCGCCGAGTACGTGCCCGAGGACGAACGCGAACTCGCGCGGATTCCCGGCGTCGGCGCGCGCAAGCTCACCCGCTACGGATCCGATGTCCTCGCCATCTGCGCGGGCCGGGAAGTCCACGGGCCGGAATGACGGGACTGATGCGAACGCGTCGAAAAAATAGTTTGCGCATGCCCCAGCAATCCCCATAGGTTCTTGGGCACGGGACAGCGGCCTTCCCGGAGGCCCTGATTCCGTGTTGTACTTGCATATCCGCGGACTGGTTCACCCCAGTCCCCCGAGACGCCGAGAGGAGGCGAGTCCAGTGATCACGATCAACACCAGCACCACCGCCAAACTGACCGATCGCTCGGCCGTCTCCCTGCGCATGCTCGGCGTTTCCGCCCTGGGCACCGGTCTGTCCGGCATTCCCGCCGTGCGTCCGGCGTCCTCCGTCGCCCTCTCGGACCTTCGCGTCCGCGAGTGCAACGAGCGACCGACCAAGGCACGGGAAGCAGTAGCGGCGCAGGCCCAGGCCTATGCCTTTGCGGCGACCGGTGCCGGATTCCGGAAGCAGACGACGCACCACCACCTGATGTGGGCCTTCCGTGGGCCAGAACCCTGGAGTGATCCAGCCTGATCGCCGATCAGGCCGGCGCCTTCAGGGCCGCGGAACCCCACCCGGGATCCGCGGCCCTTCTGTTTTCCCTCAACGGGGAGAGCAGCGCGAGGGAGCCTCGGGACATCAAGAGAACCCGGTACCCAGCCGCCCCCGGCCAACCGGCTGGAACGACCAGACGAGGAAGACGAATCCGTGCAACTCGAAGCGCACGCCCCGTCCGTACCGCCTTCCGGCACGATCCCCAAGCCCGGCCCCACGGAGGACCCCGCCTTGACCCCGCTGACCGCGCTCACCGCGCTCGACGACGCCATCGAGAACCTCGGTGTACCCGTCCCCTGCCGCTCCTACGACCCGGAGGTCTTCTTCGCCGAGTCGCCGGCGGACGTGGAGTACGCCAAGTCCCTCTGCCGCACCTGTCCGCTGATGGACGCCTGCCTCGCCGGCGCCAAGGAGCGGCGTGAGCCCTGGGGCGTCTGGGGCGGCGAGCTGTTCGTCCAGGGCGTCGTCGTCGCCCGGAAGCGGCCCCGCGGCCGCCCGCGCAAGAACCCGGTCTCCGCATGAACACCGCAGGAACGATCGACCGTCCCCTCACGCACGACCCCAAGAAGCAGGCCCCGATGAAGCCGTCCACCCACGAACCCGCAGGCTCCACGCCCGAGGACTTCACCACCAGCGACGCGAGGGACTCGCGTCAGAACAGGACCCGAGAGATGCAACTCATCCCAGAAGCTTTGGCACGTGCGCATATGCACGACCGCCTGTACGAGGCGGAGCGGGAACGCCGGGCGGTACGCCTGGCGACCGCCCGCCGGATGCAGCGCCGGGCGGAACGCGCCTCGATGCGCGCCCGCCGGGCGCTCGCCATGGCGGTCATGCAGTAACCGACCGGAACCGACCGGGCCACGCCGAAGCGGCGGCCTCCCGGCTCAGGGGAAGGCGAAGCCTTCTCCAGGGGGCCGGTCCGTCCGGACGGACCGGCCCCCACGGCGTGTCCCGCTCATCCGCCCCCGGCGGCCGGGACCCGGTCAGTGCCGGGCGGGCCGGCCCGCCGCCCTGTTCACGCGTGTGCCGCCGAGTCCTCGGGCTCCTCCTCGCCGACGACGAACCTCGGCAGCCAGTCCTGCAACTCCTCGCGCAGGCGCACCGTCGCCCCCAGCTGGCACAGCACTCCGATGGTGCTCAGCGTCACCCGGTGGATCAGCAGGTACGCCGGGGGCAGGTTGAGCTGCTTGCCGAGCTGGTAGGCGGGGGAGCGGGGGTCGGCGATCCGGGCCGCCTGGCTGCGCATCCACCCCCGGGTGAAGGTGAACGCGTCGACCCGGGCCGGCTCGATGATCGGCAGGAGGTAGTCGAGCACGGCGTCGGGGTCCAGCTCTATGGACTCCTTGACGAATCCCTCCTCGCAGAGGAGCGCGTAGACGGTCTCCGCCTCGCCGTCCAGCGTCATGCGCAGGGACCGGCCGATGGGCGCCGGCAGACCGCCGGGGAGGCGGTCGACGGTACCGAAGTCGAGGACGCCCAGTCGCCAGTCCTCCTCGCCGTCCGGGCCGCCGGGCAGCAGACGGAAGTTGCCCGGGTGCGGATCGGCGTGGAGCAGGCCGGTGCGGGCCGGGCCGGAGAACAGGAAGCGGGCCAGCAGCTGGCCGGCCCGGTCCCGCTGCTCCCGGGTGCCGTCCGCGATGACCTCCGACAGGGGCACGCCGTCGATCCACTCGGTGATCAGGACCTGCTCGCACTGGTGGACCACGTCCGGCACCACGACGTCCGGATCGTCGGCGAACTCCTCGGCGTGGGCCCGCTGGGCCTGGGCCTCCAGGCCGTAGTCCAGTTCCTCCGAGACACGGTCCTTCAACTCCGCGATGAGCGGCTTGACATCCAGGCCGGGGACCAGCGGACCCAGCAGGCGGGCGAACCGGCTGAGCTGGTTCAGGTCGGACACCAGGGCCTCACCGGCGCCCGGGTACTGCACCTTGACCGCCACCTCGCGGCCGTCGTGCCACACGCCCCGGTGCACCTGCCCGATCGAGGCGGCCGCGGCGGGCTTGTCCTCGAACTCCAGGAAGAGGTCGTGCCAGTCCTCGCCGAGCCGCTCGGCGAGGACCCCGTGCACGGTCCGCGTCGGCATCGGCGGCGCCGCCTCCTGGAGTCTGGTCAGCGCCGCCCGGTAGGGGCCGGCGACCTCTTCGGGCAGGGCCGACTCGAAGACGGACAGGGCCTGCCCGAACTTCATCGCCCCGCCCTTGAGCTCGCCCAGCACCTTGAACAGCTGCTCGGCCGTGCGCTGCTGAAGCTGCTGGCCGACGAGCTCGGCTGACTCACCGACGATCCGCTTGCCCAGTCCCCAGGTCGCCCGCCCGGCGAAGCCGAGCGGGAGCGCGGCGAGCTTGGCGGTACGGGTGACCGCCTTCCGGGGAAGATCAGACATGCGCCCTCCAAGTCCCAGCCGGCCGCGTAGCCCCTGCCTTACGGCGTACTCGTGCCGACGGCCGTTGCTCCGCCATTGTCTCGCGCCGCGCCCCGCCCCCGGAGGTGTGTGCTTCCTTACCTTCCCGCACGGCCGTTCCCTCCGCGGCTCCTCGCCCGGCGGCCCCCCATTCCACCGCACCCTCCTCCCCGGCGCCGCACGGGCACGCGGGGTGCGGCCACACCGGCCGCGCGTGCCAGTGGAGCGCCGGCAGGGCGGCCTCCCAGCGGGCGCCCGCGCTCGACGGCATCCGGCCGTCCAGGAAGGCGAGCGCGTGGGCGGCCGCCAGGCCGGCGACGGTCGTGGCCAGGGTGAGATCGCAGGAGGCCACCCGGCGCGGTCTGCCCGAGCGCCACTGGGCGACCAGCCGGGGCCAGGTCGCGTCCCGGTCGGTGCGGGCCTCGTGCAGACAGCCCGCGCAGCCCGTCTCGCCGGGCAGGACGAGCGGGCCGACGACTCCCGTGGCCTCCACCACCCCGGCGTACAGATGCGGGGTACCCGAGGCGACGAGGTCCCCGGGCAGCGCCGGAGCGTGCACGGCGACATCGTCCCGCGAGGCCAGGACCACCAGGGAGAAGCCGGCATCACCGCCCTCGGACGGTGCCGCGGAGCCGCGGCGCGGCGGGCGGCCGGGGGCGGCGCGGCGCACGGCCCGGCGGGCGGCCTCGTCACGGCGGTCGCCCACGGCGTCGGCGGGCAGCCCGCCCGGGGCGACGTCCCACGCCTCGACCCGGCCCACGTCGCGCACGTCGACCTCACCGACCCCGGCGGCGGAGAGCAGCGAGGCGAGGAGCGCGCCCACCCGTCCGGCGCCCCGCACCTGCACGCGCAGGGCCCGCCGGGCGGCCAGACGCCGCAGGGCGTCACCCGGGTCCGGCGTGGTCAGGGACAGCGCGGCCAGCTCCGGGCGGAGCCGGTCGAGGACGTCGGTCTTCTCGCGCAGGGCGTCGGCGTCCGGGCCGCCGCCGCGCGCGTCGTCGAGAAGGCCCGCCCGCGCGAGCCGCTCCACCAGCCCGTCGACATGGCCGTCGGGCAGGTCCATCCGGCGTGCCTCCTCGCGCAGCAGCGGCAGCCCGCGGGTGCCGTCGAGCAGGTCGAGGAAGCTGCCCGTCGCCGTGTCCACCGGGCCGAGCGTCATCGCGTGCGCCGGCGCCATCCCGAACTGCACGGTGTTGAGATCCCGCCAGCCCCGCCTGAGCGCGGGCTTCACCATCGGATGCATGACCGTCCCCCGTACTTCGTCCGACTCCCCGTGTGACTCCCCGTGAACCGGCGACCGCCCGCCGTGGTCGCGGCGGCTTCGCCGGTGACAGCCAGCATGCCCGCCACGGGGCGCCCGGCGCCGAAAGTTATCCACAGGCGGCGGCGATAGTCGTATTTTTTTGTCGAACGCGCCCATTTTGTCTGGATCGCCCGTTCGCTCCAGCGGCTTGGGTGAGCTCCCGGCGCGCTGATCAGCCGTACCGCGGCGCGCGCTCGCCGCGGCAACGGCACCGAACCCTCCCGGAGCCGGGACTTCCCCGTGCGCAGCCGGTACGGTCGGGGCGTGTCAGCCGACCCACTGCACCGCGCCGGAACGCCGCAGCGCAGCACGACGAGCCCGCTTCCCGACAGCTCGACGGCGAGCGCGATCGAGGTCCGCAGGAGCACCCGTCGACGCAGGACGGTCTCCGCGTACCGTGAGGGCGATCGCACCGTCGTGCTCATCCCCGCCCGGATGTCCGAGGCGGAGGAGCAGCGCTGGGTGAGTGTCATGCTCGACAAACTGGCCGCACAGGAGAGCAAGCGGCTCCTCGGCGACGCCCAGCTGGCCGAGCGCGCCGAGCGGCTGTCCGCCCAGTACCTCGACGGCCGGGCCCGGCCCCGTTCGGTCCGCTGGGTCACGAACCAGAACACCCGCTGGGGCTCGTGCACCCCCGCCGAGGGCAGCATCCGGCTGTCGCACCGCCTTCAGGGCATGCCCGAGTACGTCGTCGACTACGTCCTCCTCCACGAGCTGGCCCACCTGCTGGTGCCGGGCCACGGGCCCCGCTTCTGGCGGCTGCTGGAGTCCTACCCGCGGACCGAGCGGGCCCGGGGCTACCTGGAAGGCGTGGTCGCCGCAGGCCGGCTGCCGCACGTCCCCGGCGCGCGCGAAGAGTAGGCCGCCGGCCGGCACCGGGCGCGCCGCCGTCCGCACGTGCGCGCGGCGCGCGCAGGGTCCGCCGACGCTGCCGAGCACGCGCATGCTGCCCCCGGCGCGGCCGCGGACACACGCGTGCCCGGGCTCTCGCGGGACCGGCCGCGCCTTCTGTACCGGGTCTGTACCGACTTCCTCCGGTGGCCGGATTTTGCCGTTAGCCTGACGCGACGCACTCGCATTCGAATGGGGGACGGTCGTCACGCATGTCCAGGGAATTCCAGCGCGGCCACAAGGCCAGGATCAGTGACCTCACCGCCGGTACGGATCTGTACGTAGGCGTGCAGATCTCCGGCCCGGGACTGGCCTTCGACATCAGTTGCTTCGGCCTCGACGCCGCCGAGCGGCTCTCGGACGACCGGTACTTCGTGTTCTACAACCAGCCCAAGACCCCCGAGGAGTCCGTGCGTCTCCTGGGCTCCCAGGCGGGCGACACCGAGTCCTTCCGGGTCACGTTGGACAGGATCCCGCCGCAGATACACAAGCTGTCCTTCACGGCGACGATCGACGGCGCCGGCCAGATGTCGCAGATCGGCCCCGGCCACCTCCGTATCGTCGCGGGCGGCGAGGAGGTGGCCCGGTACTCCTTCGACGGCTCGGAGTTCTCCACCGAGCGGGCCGTGATGCTGGGCGACTTCTACCTGAAGGACGTGTGGCGGTTCGCGGCGGTCGGACAGGGCTTCGACGGCGGCCTGGAGGCGTTGCTGAAGCACTTCGGCGGCGAGGTCGCCGAGGAGGAGCCCCCCGCCGCGCCCCAGCCGGGTGCCGCACCCGGCTTCGCGCCGCCCCGGCAAGCCTCGGCCCCGCCCGCGCGGGCCCCCGAGCCCCCCGCGTTCGGTGCCCCGCCCGCTCCCGCGCAGGCCCCCGTCCCGCCCCCCGCTCCCGCCCCGAACCACCCGGAGCCGCGGCCGGCCGCGCGGGGGTACGCAGGGCCCGCGGGAGCCACCCCGCCGCCCCCCGGCCCCCCGGCGCACGCCGCGCCGGCCCCGCCGCCGGGCGTGCCGGCTCCGCCCGCCGGCGCCGTGCCCCCGCCCGCCCCGGCGCCGCGGGGCGCCCCCTTCACGCCCCCCGGCGGCCCGTTCACGCCGCCCCCGGGCACCGCGGCACCCCCCGGCGGCCCCTTCACCCCTCCACCGGGTGTTCCGGCCTACCCCGGCCAGGCCCCGGCCTCCGGCGGGGGAGTGGTGCTCGCGCCCGTTCCCCCGGAGGCCGGCCTGCGGGCGGTTTTGACCAAGTACGCCGAAGCCCCGGTGGGCGACCGCTGGACCGAGCAGAACCCGCAGCTGGTCCGGGCGACCCTCACCAAGGGCGCGAGCATCCTCGCCAAGCGGGGCAGCATGGTCGCCTACCAGGGCGACATCGACTTCGCCCACAAGGGCTCGGGACTGCTCGGCAAGCTGACCGGGCAGCTCACCGGCCAGGGCATGTCCCTGATGCGGTGTTCCGGCGACGGAGAGGTGTTCCTCGCCGACGAGGCCAGCCGCCTGTTCGTGATCCGGCTCCAGGGCGAGCAGCTCTACACCAGCGCGCGCGGAGTCCTCGCCTTCGACGAGGGGCTGGAGACCGAGGTCCGCCGCATCGAGGGCGCCGGCCTGCCGGGAGGCGGCCTGTTCAGCATGCTCTTCTCCGGCACCGGCGCCGTCGTCGTCAAGACGCGCGGCGTTCCCGTGGTGCTGCCGGTGGGCCCGGCGACGTACGTCGACGGCAACGCCGTCATCGCCTGGTCCGCGGGAGCGCAGGCCGTGACCACGACGTCCGTGCGGCTGCGCCGTTCCGGGTACGCGCGGCAGTCCTCGGAGGCCGTGAACCTCCAGTTCCGGGGCGCCCCGGGCAATTTCGTCGTCGTCCAGCCCTTCGAGGTGTGAGGCAGGCCATGGACCTCCAGACACTCAACGCGCACCGCCCCGCGGCCACCGGCGTCCGGATGAGCGTGCACAGCTCCAAGACCCTCAAGGTCACCATGGTCACCGGGCAGGACCTGTACGCGAAGGCCGGCTCGATGATCGCCTACGACGGGTACGTCCAGTTCGAGGCGGCCCCGGCCGGCCTGCGCCGCACGGCGGAGGAGATGGTGACCGGCGAGGGCGGCAGGCTGATGCTCTGCCGCGGCGACGGCGACCTGTACCTCGCCGACTACGGCGGCGAGGTCCTCGTCGTCCATCTGGACAACGAGGCCCTGTCCGTCAACGGTCCCACGCTGCTGGCGTGCGACGCCTCCCTCCAGCTGGCCATCGAACCGGTCAAGGGCCTGGCGAAGCTGTCCGGCTCGGGGCTGACCAACCTCGTGATCCGGGGGACCGGATGGGTGGCCCTGGTCAGCCGGGGCGAGCCGATCTCCCTCGACTGCGCCGAGCGGGAGACCTACGTGGACCCGGACGCGCTGATCGCCTGGACCGAGGGCCTCGACATGAAGGCCCGGCGCACGATCAAGGCGAGCGCCCTGATCGGCCGGGGCAGCGGCGAGGCGTTCCAGGTCGGTTTCAAGGGACAGGGCTTCGTGGTCGTCCAGCCCAGCGAGGACACCGGCGACCGCTTCAAGATCCGTGGCTGACCGGGGCTGAGGGGAGCACCAGCACACATGCACAGCACACTCTTCGCGCACATCCCGGTGGAGCCCACCGGGCGCTACACGCTGCAAAATCCGCAGCTGCTCAAGACCGCCATCGACCGGGGCGGCAACCCGGTCCTGGCCCGCCAGGGCGCCATGGTCGCCTTCGAGGGGCACATCGAGTTCGACAGCCAGTACCGGGGGCGCGGCTGGCGCAACGTCGAACGCATGACCGGCGAGCAGCTGGAGCTGATGCGCTGCAAGGGCAACGGCGTCGTCTACCTGGCCAACTTCGCGCAGCACCTGCACATCATGGACGTCGGCCGCGGCATCACCGCGGACTCCTCCGCCGTCCTGGCCTTCGACGGCTCCCTCAACGTGGGGATCGTCGCCGTGGACAGCGCCGTGGAGATCGCCTCCGCGGGCGCGTACAACCTGGAACTGTCCGGCTCGGGGCAGGTCGTCCTGATGACCTCCGGCGAGCCGCTGGTCCTGGAGGCGACCCCGGAGAAGAACGTCTGCTGCGACGCCGACGCGGTCATCGCCTGGTCCACGTCCCTGCGGACCCAGCTCCAGGCGCCCACCTCCACGTCCGCCGTGTGGCGCCGCCGCGGTTCCACCGGTGAGGGGTGGGAGATGCAGTTCTCGGGCAACGGGTACGTCCTCGTGCAGCCGAGCGAGCTGCTGCCGCCGCAGCACCTGCGCGGCTCGGGGCTGCTCGGCCAGTTCGGCATGGGGTCCGGCGGACTCAGCGGGAACTCGCTCGGCGGCAGCCGCAGCTGACCACCACCCCGGGTCACCCGCCCGCGCGAGCGCTCCGCCCCACGGAGGTACGTCCCTCCGCGCGGTACGCGCCCGCGCGGGCGGACGGGTAAGGGGCGACCGCCCTTGCGATCGCCCCTTACCCGGCGCCTCGGCCCCGTCCGTGTCCGGTCAGTGACCGAGCTTCTCGCGCGTCGCCTCCACCAGCCGTACGACCGACTCGTCGGCCACGTCCGCGACCCGCGCGTACGGGAACCAGCGAAGGTCCAGGGACTCGTCGCTGATCGCCTCCACGGCCCCGGCCGGCGCCAGCGCCGCGTACTGCACGTCCAGGTGCCAGGCACAGGGCGTGTGATGGCGGTCCAGCCGCGCCGGGCCGCCGGGCAGCAGGGTCAGCCCGGCGACGCCGGACTCCTCGGTCGCCTCCCGCAGGGCGGCCGCCGCCAGGCTCGCGTCACCGGGCTCGCAGTGGCCGCCCATCTGGAGCCACATGCGCAGCTTGCGGTGCAGGGTGAGCAGCACCCGCCCGCGTTCGGCGTCCACGACCAGGGCGCTCGCCGTGATGTGCCCGTCCGCACAGGACTTCCACATGCCGTCCGGATGGGCCGCCAAGTGGTCCAGATAGGCCCGCCGCAGCTCCTGCTGGCCCTCGTACGCCTTCAGTACGAGGGCCGCGTCGTCGTGCAGGCTCACTCGGCGGCGTCGCCCTTGGTCTCGCCCTCGCCGCCCTTGGTCTCGCCCTCGTCCGGCTTCTTCTTGAGGTCGGGCTTCCTGCCGGCCGCCTCGCCGAGCATCTTGTCCAGCTCGGAGAAGTCCAGCTGCTCGCGGTGGACGAAGCCGTCCGGGTCGTCCAGGTCGGTCGCCGTCGGCAGCATGTCCGGGTGGGCCCACAGGCCGTCCCGGCCGTCGATCCCGCGCGCGTCCGTCAGGGACGCCCACAGGCGCGAGGCGTCGCGCAGCCGGCGCGGGCGCAGCTCCAGGCCGATCAGCGTGGCGAAGGTCTGCTCGGCCGGGCCGCCCGAGGCACGGCGGCGGCGCAGCGTCTCGCGCAGCGCGTCGGCGGAGCCCAGGCGGGGCTTGGCGGCGGCGTGCACCACCGCGTCCACCCAGCCCTCGACCAGTGCCAGCGCCGTCTCCAGGCGGGCCAGGGCCGCCTTCTGCTCCGGCGTGTCCTCCGGCTGGAACATGCCCTGCTGGAGGGCTTCCTGCAACTGCTCGGGGTTCTGCGGGTCGAACTGGCCGACCACGTCCTCCAGCTTGGCGGTGTCCACCTTGATGCCGCGGGCGTAGCCGTCGACGGCGCCGAACAGGTGTGAGCGCAGCCACGGCACGTGCGCGAACAGGCGCTGATGGGCGGCTTCGCGCAGGGCGAGGTACAGCCGCACCTCGTCCTTCGGCACGCCCAGGTCCTTGCCGAACGTCTCGATGTTCGCCGGCAGCAGCGCGGCCTTGCCGGCCGGGCCGAGCGGCAGGCCGATGTCGGACGAGCCGACGACCTCGCCGGCGAGCACGCCGACGGCCTGCCCGATCTGCGTGCCGAACATGGCGCCGCCCATCGACCGCATCATGCCGATCAGCGGGCCGGCCATGGCCTGCATCTCCTCGGGCAGCACGTCGCCCATGGCGGTGCCGACGCGCTCGGCGACCGGGTCGACCAGCTCCCGCCAGGCGGGCAGGGTCGACTCGACCCACTCCGCGCGGCTCCACGCCACCGCGGAGCCGGCCCCGGAGGGCAGGGCGGTCACGTCGTCCAGCCACAGGTCGGCCAGGCGCACGGCCTCCTGGACCGCCGAGCGCTCGGCGGGGCCGACGCTCGCGTCCTTGGTGCCGTCCGGGGCGCCCTGGGCGACCGTCTGGCGGGCGATCTGCTTGGCCATGTCCCAGTTCACCGGGCCGCCCTCGTAGGAGAGCATCTGGCCCAGCTGCTGGAACGCGGCGCCCAGATCGGTGGGGTTCAGCGAACCGAACATGGCGGCGAACGGATTGTCCGCTCCGGGGCCACCCAGGCCTCCGGCGCCGGGCAGCGACCCGAAACCGAATGGATTGGCCGGTCCCTGCCCACCGCCGCTCTGCTGGTCCTTCTTCTTGCCTTCGTCGCCGTCGTCCGGCTCCTCCGGCGGAAGGCCGAATCCGAATGGGGTGTCACTCACGGGGTTCCTCGGCTGGTAAGGCCACCGGTTCTTTCCGGCGGCACGGCTGCCCGACAACACCACCCAGCGTAGACACCCGGGGCGCGTCGGGCCTCGGTGCTTGGCCGGCCGGCGGCCTGCGGCAGGATGGATGCCACCTGGTACGTACGCGTCACCCGCGCCCGTACAGAAGACAACCGCTGGAGACGCCCGGTGAGTTCCCCAGATCCGCAGGTTCGCGCAGCGCGAAACCAGTCAACCAGTCCCGCCGGCCCGAGCGCACGCGGGCCCGTCGTCGCGGTCACCGGTGCCGCGTCCGGCGTCGGTGCGCTGCTCACCGCACGACTGGCCGCGTCCGCCGAGGTCAGGCGGGTCGTCGCCATCGACGAGCGGCGCGGCGAGTGCGAGGCCGCGCAGTGGCACGTGCTGGACGTACGGGACCCGGCCATCGCGGACAGACTGCGGGGTGCGGACGTGGTCGTGCATCTGGCGCTCGACCTCGACCTGGAGACCGACGCCGCCGCCCGGACGGCCTACAACGTCCGGGGGACGCAGACCGTGCTCACCGCCGCGGCGGCGGCCGGCGTCCACCGGGTCGTGCTGTGCACCTCGGCGATGGTCTACGGCGCGCTGCCCGACAACGAGCTGCCGCTGTCGGAGGACGCCGAGCTGCGCGCCACGGCCGAGGCCACCGGCGTCGGGGACCTGCTGGAGATCGAGCGGCTGGCCCGCCGGGCCCCGCGCGCCCACCCCGGGCTCAACGTCACCGTCGTCCGGCCGGCCATCCTGATCGGCGGCACGGACACCGCGCTGACCAGGTACTTCGAGTCGCCCCGGCTGCTGGTCGTGGCCGGGTCGCGTCCCGCCTGGCAGTTCTGCCACGTCGAGGACCTGTGCGGCGCCCTGGAGTACGCCGTGCTGGAGAAGGTCGACGGGGAGCTGGCCGTCGGCTGCGAGGGCTGGCTGGAGCAGGAGGAGGTCGAGGAGCTCAGCGGCATCCGCCGCATGGAGCTGCCGTCGGCGGTCGCCCTGGGGGCGGCGGCCCGGCTGCACCGGATCGGGCTCACACCCTCCCCGGCCGGGGACCTGGCCTACACGATGTACCCCTGGGTGGTGAGCGGCAGCCGCCTGCACGACGCCGGGTGGCGGCCCAAGTACACCAACGAGGAGGTGCTCGCCGAGCTGCTGGAGGAGGTGTCCGGGCGGCACACGGTGGCCGGCCGGCGCCTGGGCCGCAAGGACGCCACGGCGGCGGGGGCCGCGGGCGCGACGGTGGCCCTGCTGGGCGCCGCGGCGGTGGTGCGGCGGGCGCGCAAGGCCCGGCGGCGCATCTGAGGCGGGACCGCGCGCGCCGCCCTCGCTCCGCGGGAGGCTTCCGGCCGTACCCCTGGAGGAGGCTCCAAACGCGTACGCGCGCGTGCCGGGCGATCACGCTATTCCGCGCCGCCGCCGCGGTGGGGCACGATGGGCTCATGGCATCCACGAACGACCACCCCGGTGAGCTGGCCGCACAGGACCCCGTCAAGCTGATCGGCATCCGTGAGACGCCCCTGTCCGTGGACGAGGTCTTCCGGGCGGTCGGGGACGACGCGGCCGGAGGGACCGCGCTGTTCGTGGGGACCGTGCGCGACCACGACGGGGGCGCGGAGGTCGACGGGCTCGGCTACTCCTGCCATCCCGGCGCCGAGGCCGAGATGCGGCGCGTCGCCGAGAAGGTCGCCGCCGAGTACCCCGTGCGGGCGCTGGCCGCCGTGCACCGGGTGGGAGACCTCAGGGTCGGGGACCTCGCCGTCGTCGTCGCGGTCTCCTGCCCCCACCGCGGCGAGGCGTTCGACGCCTGCCGCAAGCTGATCGACGATCTGAAGCACGAGGTGCCGATCTGGAAGCACCAGCGGTTCTCCGACGGCACCGAGGAATGGGTGGGCGCCTGCTGACGGCCCCGGGCGTGTCCGCGCCGGACACCCCCGCCGTCACGGGAGCCGCATGAGCCTTTCCCCGCACCCCGGGTTGCGTAACCGCACCCCGGACGTGAGCGTTGTCACTGCGGGGGGTTAATCTGCTGATCAGTCAGTGGCGGACGCTCATCGGGGTTGGGAGGTCGGCATGGCGGCGCTTGCCTGGTTGCTGATTCCGCTCGTGGCCGCGATCGGCGCGGGTCTGTGGGGCAGCTGGGCCAACCGCACCCGGAAGGTACGCGGTGACGGTCCGGAGCTCGACGGATATGCCCGCTTCTGCGCGGCCATGGAGAAGTCCCACTCCCGCACCTGAGCGGACGGCCCTGACAGTGCGCCGACAGAAGCGTCCCTTACTGTCGTGACATGCCACGCCGCACCGCGACGATGCTCGCCTCCACCCTGATGCTGATCGCGCTTCTGTGCGCGGGGGTGTTCCTCCCCGTGCCGTACGCGGAGATGACCCCGGGGCCGACGGTGAACACGCTCGGGGAGCACGACGGCGAGCCGGTGCTGCACGTCACCGGGCGCAAGACCTACCCGGCCGACGGGCACCTCAACATGACCACGGTCAGGGTCACCAGGGCCGACTACAAGATGAACCTGGTGGAGGCCGTCTACGGCTGGCTCGCGCACGACAACAAGGTCGTACCGCACGACACGCTCTACCCGAACGGCAAGACCGAGGAGGAGTCCTCCCAGGAGACCGCCGAGGAGTTCAGCCAGTCCCAGGAGAGCGCAAAGGTCGCCGCCCTGAAGGAGCTGGGCATCCCGGTGAGGTCCTGGGTGGTCGTCTCCACGGTCGTCAAGGGATCCCCGGCGCAGGGCAGGCTGCACGCCGGTGATGTGATCAAGGCCGTCGACGGCACGGCGGTGAAGCAGCCCGCGGACGTGGCGAAGCTGGTCACCCGGCACCGGCCCGGCCAAGACGTCGTCTTCACGATCGTGCCCGCCAAGGAGCAGGCCGCCGCCGAGAAGGAGAACCGCACGGCGACGAAGACCGAGAAGGTGACGATCACCACCGAGGCATCCGACGACGGCGGCGAGAAGCGCGCCATCGTCGGCATCTCCGCCGGGACCGACCACACCTTCCCGTTCGCCATCGACATCAAGCTCGCCGACGTCGGCGGCCCCAGCGCCGGCCTGATGTTCGCGCTCGGCATCTACGACAAGCTCACCCCGGGCAGCCTGACCGGCGGCGCGTTCGTCGCCGGCACCGGCACCATCGACGACGAGGGCAGGGTCGGGCCGATCGGCGGCATCGAGATGAAGATCGTTGGCGCGAGCGGCAAGGGCGCGCGGTACTTCCTGACGCCCGCCGACAACTGCGCCGCGGCCGCCAGGGACACCCCGAAGGGGCTCACCCTCGTCAAGGTGGGCTCCATCGGCGACGCCCTGGACGCGCTCGCGGACATCCGCTCCGGGAAGACCGCCGGCCTGCCGCGCTGCACGGCGCGCTAGCGGCTGGTCCGCGCGACTACTCCTCGAAGGTCGCCGCGAGCGCTTCCGCCAGGCCCGGCACCAGGCCGGAGCCGGTGAGGACCTCGGTGGGGGAGTCCTTCTCCCGCAGCCGCAGCGCCGACTCGCGGGCGCCGTCGCGCAGCACCGCGACCGTCATGCGGACCTCCTGGCGCTCCGGGTGCTCCGCCACCCACTGCGCCAGCTTCGCCTCGTCCAGGCCCTGGGGGACCTGTGCCTCGGCGGACGGCGGCAGCATCAGTCGCTCCACCGTGAGCGCGCAGCCGGCCACGGAGTCCGGCCAGGCGATGGTGGCGAGGAACTCGTCCAGCGGCCGGTCCGCCGGGACCTCCTCCTGTTCGATCGGGGTGAGGCCGGGGGCGGCCTCCCCCTCGGCGAGACCGAGCCGGTCCGCGAGCGAGGGCTGCTCGGCGCGCAGACGCGCGGTGTCGACGAGGGCGAAGAGGCGGGCGGGCTGGTCCCAGCCGAGGCCGGAGACGTACTCGTCGATCTCGAGTACGGCCCGGGTGAGCGGGCTCGCCGCCATGGGAGTGTTGGACATGGTCACAATCCTGCCTCGTTCCGGCCCGGAATCGGGAACCGAGTAAACGGTGAGTAAGTTGCATAGGTGTGGGCCCACGATCAGGAGGGCGCACGGGAGGTCCACGAACCCGAGGGCCTGACGGATCAACAGCGAACTTCGAGGTGCGCACCTTGGCTTTCCAGATGCCGGACCGCGGCGGAGGCCCGACAGGGCCGCGGATCAGAGTGGGCCGCCCGTCCCGGCGTGCCCGGACCCTGCTCATGACACTGGGCGTCCTGGCCGTCCTGGGCATGGCGTTCACCATGTTCGCGGGCTTCTGGACGGACTGGCTGTGGTACCGGTCGGTCAAGTACTCGTCGGTGTTCACGACGACTCTGTGGACCAAGATCGGTCTCTTCTTCGTCTTCGGCCTGCTGATGGCGCTGGCCGTCGGATTCAACATCTGGCTGGCCCACCGGCTGCGCCCGCCGCTGAGCGCGATGTCGACGGAGCAGCAGAACCTCGACCGCTACCGGATGGGCATCGCCCCGTTCAAAAAGTGGCTGCTGTTCGGCATCACCGCCCTGGTGGGCCTGATCGCCGGCGCCTCCGCCGCCGGCCAGTGGCGGACCTGGCTGATGTGGGTCAACGGCGTCTCCTTCGGGAAGAAGGACCCGCAGTTCAAACTGGACGTCGCCTTCTTCGCCTTCGACCTGCCCTGGTACCGGTTCCTGCTCGGCTTCGGCTTCGCCGCCGTGATCATTTCGGTGATCGCGGCCGCGATCACCCACTACCTGTACGGCGGACTGCGCCTGACCAGCCCCGGCGCCCGTGCCACGGCCGCGGCCACCGGGCATCTGTCGGTGCTCCTCGGTGTCTTCGTCGCCTTCAAGGCGGTCGCCTACTGGCTCGACCGCTACGGGCTCGCGGTCAAGTCCAGCGACTTCAAGGCCACCGACAACTGGACGGGCCTGAGGTACGTCGACGCCAACGCCTATCTGCCGGCCAAGACGATCCTGTTCTGCATCGCCGTCATCTGCGCGCTGCTGTTCTTCGCCACGCTGTGGCGGCGCACCTGGCAGCTGCCCGTGATCGGCTTCGGCCTGATGGTGCTGTCCGCCATCCTCATCGGCGGCCTCTACCCGGCGATCGTGCAGAAGTTCCAGGTCCAGCCCAACGAGCAGGCCAAGGAAGCCCCGTACGTCGAGAAGAACCTCAGCGCGACGCGTGAGGCGTACGGCATCGACGGCACCGAGGTCACCGAGTACCCGGGCCGGAGCCAGACCGAGGACAAGTCCCGGCTCCGCGACGACGCCGACGCCGCGGCGAGCATCCGGATCATGGACCCGAACATCGTCTCGCCGACGTTCCAGCAGCTCCAGCAGATGCGGAACTACTACGCGTTCCCGACCAACCTGGACGTCGACCGCTACGCGAAGGACGGCAAGGACCAGGACACGGTCGTCGGCCTGCGCGAGCTGAACCTGGCCGGCATCCCCAAGAAGAACTGGATCAACAACCACTTCCGCTACACCCACGGCTACGGCGTGGTCGCGGCCAGGGGCACCGAGGTCGACTCCGAGGGCCGCCCGGTGTTCACGGAGTCCGACCTGCCCTCCAAGGGCGACCTCGGCACGTACGAGCAGCGGATCTACTACGGCGAGAAGACCACCACGTACTCGATCGTCGGCGGTCCCCAGAAGGAGATCGACTACTCCGACGACAGCGGCGAGAAGACCACCAGCTACAAGGGCGGCGGCGGCGTCAACCTCGCCAACCCGGTCAACCGGGCCGCGTACGCGGTGGCGTTCAACGAGCCGCAGATCCTGTACTCGGGCGCGATCGGCGACGGTTCGCGCATCCTGTACAACCGCACCCCGAAGGAGCGCGTCGAGGCGGTCGCCCCGTGGCTGACCATCGACGGCGACGCCTACCCGGCGGTGGTGGGCGACCGCATCCAGTGGATCGTCGACGCGTACACGACCACCAACGGCTACCCGTACGCCTCCCGCACCACGCTGGGCGACACCACGGCCGACTCGCTGACCGCGGCCAACGACAACCGCGCGGTGGTGGCCCAGCAGAACCAGGTCAACTACATCCGCAACTCGGTGAAGGCGACCGTCGACGCGTACACCGGCGACGTCAAGCTCTACCAGTGGGACACCGAGGACCCGGTCCTGCAGACCTGGATGAAGGCGTTCCCGCACACGGTGCAGCCCAAGAGCGAGATCTCCGGCGACCTGATGGCGCATCTGCGCTACCCGCAGGACCTGTTCAAGGTGCAGCGCGAACTGCTCACCCGCTACCACGTGAAGGACGCCGACACGTTCCTCAGCGGCAGCGAGGTGTGGCAGGTGCCGGACGACCCGACCAACAAGTCGGGCGACGCGGTGCCGCCGTACTACCTGAGCATGAAGATGCCCGACCAGAAGGAACAGGCGTTCTCGCTGACGACGACGTTCACGCCCAACGGGCGCGACAACCTCAGCGCGTTCATGGCGGTGGACGCCGAGGCGGGCACCAGCGGCTACGGCAAGATCAGAATCCTGAAGGTGCCGACGAGCACGACCGTCGACGGCCCCAAGCAGGTGCAGAGCCAGTTCAACTCCGAACAGGACATCGCCGAGTCCATCAGGCTGCTCAGAGGCGGTGACTCCGAGGTCGAGTACGGCAACCTGCTGACGGTGCCGCTCGACGGAGGACTGCTGTACGTGGAGCCGGTCTACGTACGCGGTGGTGGACTCAAGTACCCGCTGCTGCGCAAGGTGCTGGTCACCTACGGCGGCAACACCGCCTTCGAGAACACGCTGGAGGAGGCCCTCAACAAGGTCTTCGGTGCGGAGGGTTCGGCCCCCGAGCCGCCGGACGAGGACCGGGACGAAGGCACCACTCCGCCGCCGTCGACGGGCGACCCGACGGTCCAGGACGCGCTGAACGACGCGCAGAAGGCGTTCGAAGCGGGGCAGGAAGCCCTGCAGAAGAACGACTGGGCGGCGTACGGCGAGGCGCAGAAGGACCTGGAGGACGCGCTGCGCCGGGCCGAGGAGGCCCAGGCCCGGGCCGGCCGGAGCGCCGGCGGCGAGAAGAACGGGCAGGACAAGGCCAGTCCCACGCCACGACCGAGCGGCAGCGCGGGCGGCGGCTCGGACGGCGGGTGACCCGGCCGGTCACTCACCCCGCCCCGCGCCGTGGTACGGTTGACAACACAACGGCGCGGGGTGGAGCAGCTCGGTAGCTCGCTGGGCTCATAACCCAGAGGTCGCAGGTTCAAATCCTGTCCCCGCTACTGGAGTCGGACGCGGCACGCGAACGACGGCAAGGCCCGGGTCCCGAAAGGGATCCGGGCCTTCGTGTTGTGTCGGCGCGCTGATCGGCGTGGCGCCGTCGACGGCCGCGCCGACGGGGCGAGTTGGGCGATCTGTGTTTGACTTGTCTCTCTGTGGGCATGTCGACAAAACGCTGAAGTGACCTCACTGGCTGCGGTATACCAGGTGTACCCAGGTTGCAGGTGGTGCGACGATGGACGTTATGGGGGACAAGGCAGATCTGTTCGGGACAGGGCGATTTGTGCAGCCGTCCGATCTGGACGAGACCGGAGACGAGGCCGGCGAGGCCGCGGACGAGGCGGCCGAGGAGGTGCGCCGGCGCCTCGCGGCGGAATCCGGTGATGTGGAGGCGATGAGCGTCCTCGGGGCGATGCTGCTGCGCCGCGGCGATCTCGACGGAGCCGAACCCCATCTGCGTGCCGCGACCGCTGCGGGCGACCGCGCCGCCGCCAACAACCTGGGCGTCCTCCTCCACCAGCGCGGGTACGCCGACGAGGCCGCCGGCTGGTGGCGCGTCGCCGCCGTCGCGGGCTCCCCCCCGGCCGCCCACGCGCTGGGCCGGTACCACCGCGAGCGGGGCGACGAGCCCGCCGCCGAGTACTGGCTGCGGCAGTCCGCCGAGCAGGGCCACGTCCTGGGCGCCTACGCGCTCGCGGACCTGCTGGAGCACCGCGGCGACTCCGGCGCCGAGCGGTGGATGCGGTCCGCGGCGGAACGCGGGCACCGGGAGGCCGCCTACCGGCTGGCGCGAGCGCTGGAGGGGCGGGCCGCGCGGAGATCCGGCGCCGACGGCGGCACGGAGGCCGCCGACGAGGCCGAGCAGTGGTACCGGCAGGCCGCGGCGCGCGGCCACCGGCGGGCCGCGCTGCACCTGGGGACCATCCTGGAGCGGCGGGGCGAGCTGCAAGAGGCCGGGCGCTGGTACCTGACCTCCGCCAAGGACGGGGAGCCGCGCGCCGCCTGCGCGCTGGGATTCCTGCTGCGGGACGCCGGGGACTCCGAGAGCGCCGCCGTGTGGTGGCTGCGCGCCGCCCAGGAGGGCGACGGCAACGCCGCCAACGCGCTGGGCGCGCTGCACGCCGAGCGCGGGGAGACCCAGACCGCCGAGCGGTGGTACCGGGCCGCGCTGGACGCGGGGGACGACAACGGCGCCTACAACCTGGGCCTGCTCTGCGCCGAACAGGGGCGGACCGCGCAGGCCGAGCAGTGGTACCGCCGCGCGGCCTACGCCGGGCACCGCGAGGCGGCGAACGCGCTCGCCATCCTGCTGCTGCACGGCGGGGACGAGACGGGGGCCGAGCCCTGGTTCTCCAAGGCCGCGGAGGCCGGCAGCGTCGACGCCGCCTTCAACCTCGGGATCCTGTACGCCGGGCGCGGCGAGACGGAGTCCGCCCTGCGGTGGTACGAGCGTGCCGCCGCCGCCGGGCACACGGAGGCCGCCCTCCAGGTCGGGATCGCCCGGCTGCGCGACGGGGACGAGCGCGAGGCCGAGCGGTACCTGCGGTGTGCGGCCGGGGGCGGCAGCGCCGAGGCGGCGTACCGGCTGGCCACCGTGCTCGACGCGCGCCTGCCGCCGGAGCCCGCGCACGGGCTGGGCGAGTCGGCGCACCGCAAGACGGAGTGCGAGGAGTGGTACGAGCGGGCCGCCTCGCAGGGGCACCGGCGGGCCCAGGTCCGGGTCGGGATGCTGGCCGCCGCGCGCGGTGACGTGGTGGAGGCGGCGCGGTGGTACCGCGAGGCGGCGGAGGCCGGCTCCCGCAACGGGGCCTTCAACCTGGGGCTGCTGCTCGCCCGGGAGGGCAGTGAGCCGGAGGCCGCCGTGTGGTGGGCCCGGGCCGCCGACGCCGGGCACGGCCGGGCGGCGCTGCGGCTCGCCCTCGTCTACGCGCGACGGGGTGAGCTGGACGAAGGGCAGCGGTGGGCGGACCGCGCGGTGGAGCTGGGACCGGCGGAGGTGGCGGAGCGGGCCGCCCGGCTGCGGGACGCGCTGCGGCAGGAGCTGTCGGCGTGAGGCCGCCGTGGCCGGCCGCAGGAGACCCCGGCCGCACCCGGTCGTGCCCGGCCGTGCTCGCAGGGGTGATTTGCTTTTGTCTCGGGGGTTGACGTAACGTTGGGTTCACCGACGCGGGGTGGAGCAGCTCGGTAGCTCGCTGGGCTCATAACCCAGAGGTCGCAGGTTCAAATCCTGTCCCCGCTACTGAAGGCCGAGGGCCGGAATCCGAAAGGGTTCCGGCCCTCGGTCGTTTCGTTGGACGGTCGTTTTCCGGCCGGTGGTTTCCGGCGGGTCTTTCCGGGCGGATCGTGAGGCGGCCGCACCGGCGCGGCGGGCGGCCGTACGGCGGGGCGGCACGCGGGCAGAGCGAGCGAAGCCCCGGCACCATCGGTGCCGGGGCCTCGACGCGTAGTCGTGGTCGCTACGCCGACACGCAGTTCGGGCAGACGCCGCGGTAGGTGACCTCGACGTCCGAGACGGTGAAGCCGAAGCGCTCCGAGTCGGGGAGGTCGGCCAGCGGGTTGCCCGTCGGGTGCACGTCACGAATCGCGCCGCACTGGGCGCACACCAGGTGGTGGTGCGGACGGTGGGCGTTGGGGTCGTACCGCTTGGCGCGCTTGTCGGTGGCGACCTCGATCACCTCGCCGAGTGTGACCAGTTCGCCGAGCGTGTTGTACACGGTCGCCCGGGAGATCTCGGGGAGCTTGGCGACGGCTCGGGCGTGCACCTCGTCGGCCGTCAGGTGGACGTGTTCGCCGTCGAGGACCTCGGCCACGACGCGCCGCTGCGCGGTCATGCGCCATCCGCGTCCGCGCAGCCGTTCCAGTAGGTCACTCATACGAACCAGCCTAACAGCAAGGGGACCAGGTCCCGAACCGGTGTGACTTTGGAGCTTTACTTGACTTAGACAATGTCCATTGTAGGATCGCCTTCGGCATTAGCCAAGGGACAGGACAAGCAGGAATGGCGCAGGAGGCCCACGTGACTCAGGGACCGCTCACTACGGAGGCCGGTGCTCCGGTAGCCGACAACCAGAACAGCGAGACCGCGGGCGTCGGCGGCCCCGTGCTCGTTCAGGACCAGCTCCTTCTGGAGAAGCTGGCCCACTTCAACCGTGAGCGCATCCCGGAGCGTGTGGTGCACGCCCGCGGTGCCGGTGCCTACGGCACCTTCACGGTCACCGCCGATGTCACCAAGTACACGCGTGCCAAGTTCCTCTCCGAGGTCGGCAAGGAGACCGAGGTCTTCCTCCGCTTCTCGACGGTGGCCGGCAACCTGGGCGCGGCGGACGCCGTCCGCGACCCGCGTGGCTTCGCGCTGAAGTTCTACACCGAAGAGGGCAACTACGACCTCGTCGGCAACAACACCCCGGTGTTCTTCATCAAGGACGCCATCAAGTTCCCCGACTTCATCCACACCCAGAAGCGCGACCCCTACACCGGCTCGCAGGAGGCGGACAACGTCTGGGACTTCTGGAGCCTGTCGCCGGAGTCGACCCACCAGGTGACCTGGCTGTTCGGCGACCGCGGCATCCCGGCGTCCTACCGCCACATGGACGGCTTCGGCTCGCACACCTTCCAGTGGAACAACGAGGCCGGCGAGGTCTTCTGGGTCAAGTACCACTTCAAGACCGACCAGGGCATCAAGTGCCTGACGCAGGAAGAGGCCAACAAGCTCGCCGGTGAGGACCCCGACTCCCACCAGCGTGACCTGCGCGAGGCCATCGAGCGCGGCGAGTACCCGACCTGGACCGTGGGCGTGCAGATCATGCCGGCGGCCGAGGCGGCGACCTACCGCTTCAACCCGTTCGACCTGACCAAGGTGTGGCCGCACGCGGACTACCCGGTCATCGAGATCGGCAAGCTGGAGCTCAACCGCAACCCGCAGAACATCTTCGCCGAGGTCGAGCAGTCGATCTTCTCCCCGGCGCACTTCGTGCCCGGCATCGGCCCGTCCCCGGACAAGATGCTCCAGGGCCGCCTGTTCGCCTACGGCGACGCCCACCGCTACCGCGTCGGCATCAACGCCGACCACCTGCCGGTGAACCGTCCGCACGCCACCGAGGCGCGGTCGCACGGCCGGGACGGCTTCCTGTACGACGGCCGCCACGGCGGTGCGAAGAACTACGAGCCGAACAGCTTCGGCGGCCCGTTCCAGACGAACCGTCCGCTGTGGCAGCCGGTTCCGGTCACCGGTGTCACCGGCGACCAGGAGGCCCCGGTCCACGCCGAGGACAACGACTTCGTGCAGGCGGGCAACCTCTACCGCCTCATGTCGGACGAGGAGAAGGAGCGCCTGATCAACAACCTGGCGGGCTTCATCTCGAAGGTCTCGCGCGAGGACATCATCGAGCGCGCGATCAACAACTTCCGTCAGGCGGACGCCGACTACGGCAAGCGTCTGGAGGCCGCGGTCCAGGCCCTGCGCGGCTGACGCCTTCCAGCGCTGGACCGCTTGTCGCGGCGGACGGGCCGGATCTCCCTGCCGGGGGTCCGGCCCGTCCGTGTTCCCGAGGGGTCCGTCCGGTCGCTCAGACCGGTACGCGCCGCGCTTGCGGCCGGAGCTCGGGCCGGCCCGTGACCCAGCAGCGGATGACGTCGCGGACCGAGACGATGCCGGCCGGCTCGCCGCGGTCCAGGACGATGAGGTGGCGGAAGCCGCCGTTGGCCATCGCGTGCGCCGCCTCTTCCAGCGACCACGACGGGGTGGCGAAGACGACGTCGGTGGTGGTGTGGGCGTGCGCGTGCTCGGTGTCCGGGTCCTGGCCCAGGCCGACGGAGTCGAGGATGTCGCGTTCGGTGAGGATGCCGATTCCGCCGGCGTCGGGGTCGTGGACCACGGCCGCGCCGACCCGCCGGGCGGACATCAGGGCGGCGGCCTGCCGGAGGGTGTGGGCGGGGCCGATGGTGAGGACGACCGTGCTCATGGCGTCGCGAACGAGCATGGGTGGAGCCACCTCCTGCCGAATCCATGGGATAGTTCACGGATTCACAAGTTCACAAGTGGGGGGACTCTCAGAGTTGCAGGTGAAGCGGGGGTCAACAAGAGGGCGCGCGCAGCCCGCCGAGGGCGGACGCGCATCCCGTGCGCCTCAGTAGCGCTGGTTGAGATACCCCAGCAACTCGTCGTGCAGCAGGCCGTTCGACGCCGCCGCGTTGCCGCCGTGCGGGCCGGGGCGGCCGTCGAGGCCGGTGAAGGTGCCGCCCGCCTCCGTCACGATGATCGCATTTGCGGCCATGTCCCACAGGGACAGCTCCGGCTCGGCGCAGAAGTCGACCGAACCCTCGGCGACCATCATGTACGGCCAGAAATCGCCGTACGCGCGCGTGCGCCACACCGCGCGGGTCAGGTCCAGGAAGCCGTCCAGCCGGCCCTGTTCCTCCCAGCCGCTGAGCGAGGAGTACGCGAAGGAGGCGTCGGCGAGCCGGGAGACGCGGGAGACCTGAAGCCGGGAGGCCGAGGTGAGGCTGCGGCCGGAGAAGGCGCCGTGACCCTTCGCGGCCCACCAGCGGCGGCCGAGGGCGGGCGCGGAGACGACGCCCACGACGGGCTGGTAACCGCCCTCGCCGGCCTCCATCAGCGCGATCAGCGTGGCCCAGACGGGGACGCCGCGCACATAGTTCTTGGTGCCGTCGATGGGGTCGACCACCCAGCGGCGGGGGCCGGTGCCCTCGACGCCGTACTCCTCGCCCAGGATCGCGTCGCGGGGGCGGGCGCGCTGGAGCTGGCCGCGGATGAGTTCTTCGGCCGCCTTGTCCGCCTCGCTCACCGGTGTCATGTCCGGCTTGGTCTCGACCTTCAGGTCCAGAGCCTTGAAGCGGTCCATGGTCGCCGCGTCGGCCGCGTCGGCGAGGACGTGGGCGAGGCGGAGGTCGTCGAGGTAGTCGGGCATGCACCGAACGGTATCCGCCACGGCCGGTACGGGGCCAGCGGGGGCCGGACGGCCCCGTTAGGCCGGTCCCGCGTGATGCGCGGCGTCCGTGTCGCACCCGTCACCGGGGTGTCCGCGTCGTCCGCGTCACCGGTGGTGTCCGCTCCTCCCCGTCGTCCGCGTCGTCCGCGCCGGTCATGGTCCGGGGCTCGGGGGCCTACCGCTCCGGGTCCTGCCGCTCCGGGCCCTCCGTGACCTTCGCCTCCCCGGTGCCCTCGGCCTTCTCCGGGTCGGTCGCGGCCCGGCTGGCCAGCCGTTCGTATCGCTGCCGGGCGGCCTGCGGAGTGCCCAGGCCCAGCCCGAAAGCGATCTCGTGCCATGTCATGCCACGCCCCCGGGCCATCCGGAGCAGCCCGGTCTCCAGTTCGTCGAGCTCGCCGCGGACCAGCGGGACGAGGGTCAGCGCGGCCGTGATGTCGGCCTGGTCCACCTCCGGTTCGCCCTCCTCCCGCTGGGCGGCGCCGCTCAGCAGGAACGACACGAGGCGGACGGCCTCGTGCGGCGCGAGGACCGAAGGGTGGGTCTGCCTCCGGCGCTGCTCATCGGTGGCCGCGTGGCGCTCGGCGATGCGGAACAGGGAGGCGTACACCCGCTGGGCCCGCGCCTGTTCGGGCTGAGGGGGTGTGAAGGGATCGGTGTGCTCGGGAGGCGTCGGCATGGGATCAGGGTGCGTGACGCACGACCTGGCGTCAACCCACTGTTGTAAACGGATTGTTCAATGGCCGGACTCCTGGGGAGCCGCCCCGCACCTCTCCGCGAACCCTTGACAGTGCACCGGGGCGCGTCAAACCTGGGCCGAGAGCCCCTCGCCCCGAGGGAGGCGATGATGTCCGCAGCCCGCAAGGCCCTGCTCGACGCCGCCTACGCGGCACTGGCACGCCGGCCGTGGTCCGCCGTGCGGATGGTGGACGTCGCCGCGTCCGCCGGGTTCTCCCGGCAGACGCTGTACAACGAGTTCGGCGGCAAGGACGGGCTCGCCCGGGCGCTCGTCCGCAGGGAGGCCGACGGCTACCTCGCCGGCGTCGACCGCGCGCTCGCCGGCCCCAGCGACCCCCGCGACCGGCTCACCGCGACCGCCGAGTGGACGGCCTCGGCGGCCCGTGAGAACGCGCTGGTGCGGGCCATGCTCACCGGCTGCTGGAACGAGCGGCTGCCCGTGCCCGCGCCGAGAGCGGTGCCGTCCGCGTCCGTCTTACCGGCACAGCGCCGGGCGGAGGGTGGACTGCCCTCGCCCGGCGACTTCGTGGCCCTCGTGCGGGACCGTGCCGTGGCCGCCCTGTCCCAGCCGGGCGCGGCGCGGCCGGACACCGCCGACCTGGGCCGCGCCTGCGAACTCGCCGTCCGGCTCGCCGTCTCCTGCATCGCGGCACCGCCCGCCGAAGGCGGCGTGGCCGGCCTCGTACGGGACGCCCTCGCGCGGCAGCTGGCGCCGTGAGGCGGCCAGTCCCGGATCGCTAGTGTTGCTGCCGCGGCACTAGTGCGCCGAGCCCGACAGCTGAAGGCCGATCACGCCGATGATCACCAGGCTGATCGAGACGATCTTGAGGGTGGAGACCAGATCACCCAGGAACACCATCCCGTAGATGGCGGTGCCCGCCGCGCCGATGCCGGTCCACACCGCGTAGGCCGGGCCGACGTCGAGCTTCTTCAGGGAGAGCGTCAGCAGGCCGAAGCTGCCCAGGGCGAAGGCCGCGAAGGCGATCGTGGGCCACAGCCGGGTGAAGCCGTGCGACAGCTTCAGGCACACGGCGAAGCCCGTCTCCAGCAACCCGGCCACTACGACCAGCAGCCACGCCATGTGTCGTCCTCCTGTGTCCCCGTGTCGGCATTGCGACGTTCTGTGACCACTTCGTCAGACTCTGGTCGGGCCCCGGATCCGGCTCGGTGCGATTATGCACTTACCTGCCCCTGGGGAGGGCAAACAACGCGAACCTCAGTCGCCTTCCGCGCGCTCCCGCGTGGCCAGCAGCCGGCGCAGCGAGTACAGCCGCGCCGGATCGGCGTGGCCATCGGCCACCCACTGGTCCAGGGCGCAGTCCGGCTCGTCGTGGCTGCACGCGCGCGGGCAGCCCGCCGTGCCCGGCTCCAGATCGGGGAAGGCGTGGATCACACGGGACGGATCGACGTGGGCGAGCCCGAAGGACCGTACGCCCGGGGTGTCGACCACCCAGCCGTCCGCGTCCGCCAGCGGCAGCGCCAGCGCCGACGTCGTCGTGTGGCGGCCACGGCCCGTCACCGCGTTCACATGCCCCGTGATACGCCGTCGCTCCTCCGGCACCAGCGCGTTGACCAGGGTGGTCTTGCCGACGCCCGAGTGGCCGACGAAGGCCGTGACCTTGCCCGCCAGATGCTCGCGCACCCGGTCCGCCGCGCCGCCGTTCTCCAGCTCCTCGCGGCTGGTGACGACGTACGGGATGTCCAGCGCCCCGTACAGCTCCAGCAGCTGCTCCGGCGGGGCCAGGTCGGACTTGGTCATGACCAGCAGCGGCGTGAGGCCGCCGTCGTACGCCGCTACCAGGCAGCGGTCGATCAGACGCGGACGCGGCTCGGGGTCGGCGAGGGCGGTGACGATGGCGAGCTGGTCGGCGTTGGCGACGACCACGCGCTCGTAGGGGTCGTCGTCGTCCGCCGTGCGGCGCAGGACGGAGCTCCGCTCCTCGATGCGGACGATGCGGGCCAGGGTGTCCTTGCGGCCGGACAGGTCGCCGACCAGGGCGACCCGGTCGCCCACGACGGCCGCCTTGCGGCCCAGTTCGCGGGCCTTCATCGCCAGCACGGTCCGGTCGTCCACGAGGCAGGTCAGCCGGCCCCGGTCGACGGTGAGGACCAGGCCCTCGGCGGCGTCCTCGTGCTTGGGCCGGATGCTGGTGCGCGGCCGGGTGTTCCGCCGCCCCGGGCGGGTGCGGATGTCGTCCTCGTCGGTGTGCTTGCCGTAGCGGCGCATGGCCTCGCCCCCTACGCCCTGTCGCTCCCGAGCATTCCGGTCCACAGTTCGGGGAAGTCCGGCAGGGTCTTCGCCGTCGTGGCCACGTTCTCGATCCGCACGCCCTCGACCGCCAGGCCGATGATCGCGCCGGCGGTGGCCATGCGGTGGTCCTCGTAGGTGTGGAAGACGCCGCCGTGCAGCGCGCGCGGGCGGATGTGCAGACCGTCGGCGGTCTCCGTCACATCGCCGCCGAGCTCGTTGATCTCCTTGGTGAGCGCGGCCAGGCGGTCCGTCTCGTGCAGGCGCAGGTGCGCCACGCCGCGCAGGGTCGAGGGGGAGTCCGCGAGGGCGGCGACGGCCGCGATGCCCGGGGTGAGCTCGCCGACCTCGCTCAGGTCCACGTCGATGCCGTGGATCGAGCCGGACCCGGTGAAGACCAGGCCGTGGTCGGTCAGCCGGCAGGAGCCGCCCATCTCGGTGAAGATCTCGCGCAGCCGGTCACCGGGCTGGGTGGTCCGGGCCGGCCAGTCCGGGATCACGACCCGGCCGCCGGTCACCAGCGCCGCCGCGAGGAACGGCTGGGCGTTGGACAGATCCGGCTCGATCGTCAGGTCCCGGCCGAGCAGGGCGCCGGGCGTCACCCGCCAGACGCCGGGCTCGCCTCCCGACTCGGGGGTGTCCACCTGGGCGCCGACCGCGCGCAGCATGTCGACCGTCATCCGGATGTGCGGCATGGAGGGCAGGGTGGCCCCGGTGTGGCGGACCTCGACGCCCTGGTTGAAGCGCGGTCCGGACAGCAGCAGCGCGGAGACGAACTGCGACGACGACGACGCGTCGACCGCGACCGGGCCGCCGTCCAGGGCACCGCTGCCGTGCACGGTCAGCGGCAGCGCGCCGCGCCCGTCGTCGTCGATCCGGGCGCCGAGGGCGCGCAGGGCGTCGATGACGCCGTGCAGGGGGCGCTCGTACGCACGGGGGTCGCCGTCGAAGCGGACCGGGCCGTCGGCGAGCGCGGCGACCGGCGGCAGGAAGCGCATCACCGTGCCGGCGTTGCCGACGTCGACCGTGGCCGGGCCGTGCAGGCCCGCCGGGATCACGCGCCAGGCCTCGCCGGTGCCGTCCGGGCCCACGCCCTCCTCGATGCCGACGCCCATCGCGCGCAGGGCGCCGGCCATCAGCAGGGTGTCGCGGGAGCGCAGCGGGCGGCGCAGCCAGCCCGGCTCGGAGGCGAGCGCGGCCAGCACCAGGGCGCGGTTCGTGACCGACTTGGACCCCGGTACGTGGACCGTCGCGTCGACGGCTCCGCTCGCGTGCGGGGCGGGCCAGAGGGCGGTGTCTGCGGGGTTCACGGTCATGGGCCCCACTTTAGTGGCTGGTGCCGACCGGAGATCTTGATCAAATGCGGCGAAACCAGAACGAAACAACCGCATGGTCATGGCCGTGCCTTGACGCGGGGACGGAACGCCCCGCCTGGCCCGGAGAGCGGACGGCCTCGCTCGGAGAGCGGACCGCCCCGCCCGGAGAGGCGACCGCCCCGCCTGGCCCGGAGAGCGGACCGCCCCGCGGTCACAGCTCCAGCAGCCAGCGTCCCCCGCCGAGCAGCGAGCACAGCGACACCGCGTGGAAGAGGAACAGCCACAGCCCCGCCGGGGCGTGCGTGAGCCGCGCGAGCTGGTCCGCGTCCGAGTCGCCGGCCTGCCCGCGGGACCGCTTGGCCTGGAGCTCGAAGGCCGGGCGCACCCCGCCCAGCAGCAGGAACCACACCACCGCGTAGGCGAACGCCGCCTGCACCCGCGGCCCCGTCAGCCAGGAGACCAGGAGGAAGAGGGCGCCGGTGAGGACCACGGTGAGCACGCCGTAGGCGTTGCGGATCATCACCAGCATGGCGGCGAGCAGGGCCGTCGCCAGCCACAGCAGCAGGGTAATCCGCCCGGTGGCGAGCAGGGCGGCGCCGCCCAGGCCGAGCAGCGGGGGAGCGGTGTAGCCGGCGGCGGCGGTGAGGATCATGCCGAGCCCGTACGGCCTGCCGCGGCTGACGGTCAGGCCGCTGGTGTCGGAGTGCAGGCGGATCCCGGTCAGCGTGCGGCCGGTGAGCAGGGCCACCAGCCCGTGCCCGCCCTCGTGCGCGATGGTGACGGCGTTGCGCGCCACCCGCCACGCGCGGCGCGGTGCCACGACGGCGAACGCGGCGACGAGCGTCGCGATCACCACCCACGTCCCGGGACTTGGCTGGGTACCCGACAACTCGTCCCAGAACGAGGCGAGTGACGCCGATGCGGTGCTGTCCATAAGTGGTGGGGGCCCCTCCCGGTCGTGCGGAGTCTGGCAGTGTTGCCCGCATGTGCGGACGGTATGCGGCGAGTCGCGGCCCCGAGGATCTCGCGGAAATCTTCGGCATAGAGAAGTGGGAGCCGGCGGAGACCCTGGTGGAGCCCGACTACAACGTCGCTCCGACCAAGGAGGTCTTCGCCGTCCTGGACCGCCCCTTGAAGGACGCGCCCGACCCGCGGCCGGTTCGCCAGCTGCGCAGGCTGAAGTGGGGACTCGTCCCCTCCTGGGCCAAGACGCCCGAGGGCGCCGCCCGCATGATCAACGCGCGCGCCGAGACCGTCCACGAGAAGCCGTCGTTCCGCCGCGCCTTCGCCGCCCGGCGCTGCGTCCTGCCCGCCGACGGCTATTACGAGTGGGTCACCGGCAAGCAGGAGCGGGAGCTGGAGGTCGAGGGGAAGCGGAAGCGGCCCCGCAAGCAGCCCTACTTCGTCACACCGGCCGACGGGTCGGTGTTCGCCATGGCGGGACTGTACGAGTTCTGGCGGGACCGGACGCTGCCGGACGACCACCCGGGCGCCTGGTGGGTGACCTGCTCGGTGATCACCACCGAGGCGGAGACCACGCCGCTGGCCGCCGCACCGCCCGAGGGCCCCGCCTCGCTCGCCGACATCCACCCCCGGATGCCGCTGATGCTCACCCCCGACCGCTGGGACGCCTGGCTGGACCCGGCCCGCACGGACCCCGGCGAGCTGCGGTCGCTGCTGGCACCCCCGCCCCCCGGCCTGCTGCGGGCCCACCCCGTCTCCACGGCCGTCAGCAACGTCCGCAACAACGGGCCGGAGCTGCTGAAGGAGCTGGCGGCGCCGGAGGAGGGCACACTGTTCTGACGTGACCCCCGAGACACCTGAGACCACCGCGACCGGCGTGACCACCCAGACCGTCGACACGGACGCCGGGACCGCCCGCGTCACCTGGCACCGGGCCGCCGGGGCCCGGCTCGTCCTCGCCGTCGGCCATGGCGCCGGGGGCGGCATCGAGGCCCGCGACCTCCAGGCGCTGGCGGCCGTGCTGCCCGGCCACGGCGTCACCGTCGCCCTCGTCGAGCAGCCCTGGCGGGTGGCCGGGAAGAAGGTGGCGCCCGCGCCGAAGACGCTGGACACCGGCTGGCGCGGCCTGTGGCCCGCGCTCACCGCGCCCGGCCTGCCGGTGGTCTCCGGCGGACGCAGCGCCGGGGCCCGCGTCGCCTGCCGCACCGCCGCCGGGCTCGGCGCCCACGGGGTCCTCGCCCTCGCCTTCCCGCTCCACCCCCCCGGCCGGCCCGAGAAGTCCCGCGCGGACGAACTGCTCGGCGCCGGCGTGCCCGCCCTCGTCGTCCAGGGCGGCAACGACCCGTTCGGCAAGCCCGAGGAGTTCCCCGCCGGGCCGTACGAACTGACCGGGGTGGCGCACGCCGACCACGGCTTCGCCGTGCCGAAACGGGCGGCGGTCACCCAGCGGGAGGCGCTGGAGGCCGTCACCGCGGCCGTCGTCACGTGGACCGCGTCACTCGGGTGACGGCGCGGGAATGACCGGCCACCGGCGGCTGTTGTGGCCGACGTGCGTGCCGGGGTGCCGGCACCGACGTCGTAGGAGAGGAAGTCCGCCGCATGGGTTCCACCTTCTGCCCGCCCGTCTCCCACGCCGTGGACGGGCTGCGCCCGGCAGAGTCCGATACCGGCCGCGGCAGCCGCGCCGGCCTGGACTGGACGGTGCTGACCGCGGCGAGGACCGCCCCCGCCCGGGTGGCGGGCGGACCGGATTGGCAAGCACCGTCGACCACGGGTCGTCTATCCTCCGAATCGAGCGGGGCCGGACTCGGTCTCGCGACAGCTTTGGAGGAGGTGGGTCCGGTCACTGGGACCGACGCAGGGACCGACAACGGCCAGGCGGAGCAGCCCGAGGGCCAGGGCACGGGCGCGGAGACGACCGCCGAGCGCAGTGCGCGCTTCGAGCGGGACGCCCTCGAATTCCTCGACCAGATGTACTCGGCCGCGCTGCGCATGACGCGCAACCCGGCCGACGCCGAGGACCTGGTGCAGGAGACGTATGCCAAGGCGTACGCGTCCTTCCACCAGTTCCGCGAGGGCACCAATCTCAAGGCGTGGCTGTACCGGATCCTCACCAACACCTTCATCAACTCCTACCGCAAGAAGCAGCGCGAACCCCAGCGCAGCGCGGCCGAGGAGATCGAGGACTGGCAGCTCGCCCGCGCCGAGTCGCACATGTCGACGGGCCTGCGCTCCGCGGAGTCGCAGGCGCTCGACCACCTGCCCGACTCGGACGTGAAGCAGGCGCTCCAGGCGATCCCCGAGGAATTCCGCATCGCCGTCTATCTCGCGGATGTCGAGGGCTTTGCCTACAAGGAGATCGCGGACATCATGGGGACACCCATCGGGACGGTGATGTCCCGGCTGCACCGGGGGCGGCGTCAGCTGCGCGGCATGCTCGAGGACTACGCCCGCGAGCGCGGGCTCGTCCCGGCCGGCGCCGGAGAGTCGAACGAAGCGAAAGGCTCGGGGTCATGAGCTGCGGAGAGCCGCACGAGACGGAGTGCAGCGAGATCCTCGATCATCTCTACGAGTTCCTCGACCGTGAGATGCCGGATGTCGAGTGCTCGAAGTTCGAGCACCACTTCGAGGAGTGCTCGCCCTGCCTGGAGAAGTACGGGCTGGAGCAGGCCGTGAAGAAGCTGGTCAAGCGGTGCTGCGGCCATGACGACGTGCCGGGCGACCTGCGCGCCAAGGTCATGGGGCGGATCGAGCTGATCCGTTCCGGCCAGGCGGTCCCCGAGCACGACGTGACGGCGGCTCCGCCGGCCTCCTCGCCGCCCGCTCCACAGGATTCCTAACCCCTCGCCGGGGGCCGCCACCCGCGTCCCCCACGGCGGTTCTTCACCCGAACGAGGTAATGCGGGTCGTCGGCCCGCGTCCCTCTCCCCGGTCGTCCTAGTCTCCCAGACCTGACGGACACGGCCGGGGAGGAGTTCATGGAGGCGATACCGGCACGGGCCCACGCCTACGTCTGCGGTGTCGCCCTCGCCGTCCTGGCCTGCCTGCTCGTTCCGCGTCCGCTGCACATGGGCCACGCCCCGTGGTGGGCGGTGATCCTGCTCGCCGCGCTGTGCGCCGGCTGCGAGTACGCCGCCCGGTTCCGTTTCGCCGGGCCCTGCTACCCGGTGCTGCTCGCCGCGGCCTTCCTGCTGCCGCCGGCCGCCGCCGCCCTCGTGTCGCTGCCCGGGGCACTGCTGTCCCCGGTCGAGCAGGCGCCCGCCGCCCCGCGCCGCCTCTGGCGGGCCGCCCGGCAGGCGCTCGCCGTGTGGGCGGCCGCCCGGGCGCACGGGGCGCTGGGCGGACGGGACGCGGTCGCGGAACCCGACTTCCCCTACGCGCTCGCCCCGGCCGGGGCCGCGGTGCTCGCCTTCTGCCTGGTGCTGACGCTGCTGGACGGCGGGATCCTCGTGGCGGCCGACCGGGTCCCGGCGCGCAGGGCGTGGCGCGGACTGTTCTGGCGGTCCCTGCCGCCGGTCGCCGTGCACGGGCTCGCCGGGCTGATGATGGCGGTGCTGTGGCGCAGCCCGTACGGGCCCGTCGCCGCGCTGCTGGTGCTGCTGCCGATGGGCGTGTCGTGGTGGGCGTTCGCCCAGTACCACCGGGAGCGGGCCGCGCACCAGGCCACCATCCGCGCGCTCGTGCAGGCCGTCGACATCAAGGACGGCTACACGCGCGGGCACAGCGAGCGGGTCGGGCAGGCGTCCATGATGATCGCCCGCGAGCTGGGCCTGGACGACGAGCGGGTCGAGATGCTGCGCTTCGCGGGCATCCTGCACGACGTGGGCAAACTCGGGGTGCCGACCCGGTTGCTCACGAAGGACGGACCCCTCACCCCCGAAGAGCGGCGGGTGATCGAACTGCACCCCGAGTACGGCCACGAGATGGTGCGCGGCATCGGCTTCCTGGGGGAGGCGCGGGCCGCCGTACTCCACCACCACGAGCGGCTGGACGGCAGCGGCTACCCCTACGGGCTGGCCGGCTGCCAGATCCCGGAGAGCGCCCGGGTGGTGGCGGTCGCCGACGCGTTCGACGCGATGACGTCCACCCGCTCCTACCGCAGGGCCCGGCCGGTCGCGGCCGCGCTGGCGGAGCTGGAGCGGTGCGCCGGGTCCCAGTTCGACCCGCGGATGGTCGCCGCGCTGGCGCGGGCACTGGAGCGGTGCGGGTGGCACCCGGTGGTGACCGCGGAGGAGACCCGCACCGCGGACGAGACGCCCGCCCCGTCCGTCCCGGGCCGGCCGGGGGCCCGCCCGTGAGAGCGCCGGTTCTCCGCGCTCGGCCGGGGCGCCCGGGTGTGCCCGCCCGGCCGGACGGGGACCGGCCGGTGAGTCCGCCGTACCGGCTGACCTCCCTGTCCCGGGCCGGAGTACGCCGATGACCGTGCCGCGCCGGCCCTCCGCGCTCTGCCCGGCCGCCCGGGTCTGCGCCGGCGTGCTCGCGCTCCTCTGTCTCTCCGTCACCGTGCGCACCGGCCTGGCGGAACGGTCCGTGGCGCTGGCCTTCGGCGGGCTTATCGCCCTCGGCGAGCTCACCCGGCGGCCCGCGGCCGAGGTCAGGGAGACCGCGCCGCTGGGCGCCGCCGGGGCGCTGTCCTACGCGCTGCTCGGGGACGACGCCGGGCAGCCCACGCACCACGGCGTCGCCCAGACCGTCACCGTGGTGCTCGCCGCCACGCTGCTGGGCAGCGTGCCGCACGTCGCCCGCGGGGAGGGGACCACCCGCGACCACTTGGCGCGGCGGGTGCTCACCGTCGCCTTCGCCGCCGCCTGCTCCCAGCCGCTGTTCAACGAGGGGGCCCTGGCCGGCCGGGGCGGCCCCGCCTACGCCCTGCTGCTGCTCGCGCTGCTCGCCCTGACCACGCTGTGCGACAGCCTGCTCACCGCGGCGTCCGCGCACGCGCGCACCGGGTGGCCCTTCGGCAGGCTGCTGCGCGAGGAGGTGCGCGCCATGGCCGGTATCACCTCCGCGGTGTGCGCGACCGGCGCCGTGATGGCGCTGGCGGTCGCCGTGGTGGGGCTGTGGGCGCTGCCGGTGTTCTCCGTGCCCCTGCTGCTGGCCCAGCTGTCCCACCGGCGCTACGCCGCCGTGCGGGCCACCTACCGGCAGACCATCGCCTCCCTGGCCCGGGCCACCGAGATCGCCGGATACACCCCGGCCGGCCATGCCCGGCGCGTCGCCGCGCTCGCCGTGGCCGTCGGCCGGGACCTGCGACTGTCCGGGCCCGAGCTGACGGTGCTGGAGTACGCGGCCCTCATGCACGACATCGGCCAGCTCAGCCTGGTCGACCCGGTCCCGGCCGGGGCCACCGCCTGTCTGCCCGCGGCGGAGCAGCGGCGGATCGCGCTGCTCGGCGGCGCCGTGGTCCGCCGGACCGGCGCCGGCTGCGAGGTCGCCCTGGTGGTCGAGCGGCAGGCCGACCCCTGCGCGGAGCAGCCGCTGGCCGCCCGGATCGTACGGGCCGTCAACGCCTACGAGGAGAAGGCGCGCGATGCCGGCCCGGGCGGCGCCTGGACGGCCCTGGGGGAGCTGCGGCCGGCCCCCGCGGGCGACTACGCTCCCGAGGTCCTCGACGCCCTGGCCCGGGTGCTGTCCCGGCAGGAGCCCGCCGGACGCTGCGGCCAGGACCGGCGACGGCGGGCACGCGGGGCTGTCTGACCCGCCCCGGGACTGGGTAACCCATGGGTAATGAGCGCCCTCGCATCCGTACGTGGTTGGATGCGAAGAAGAGGGTGTACGGGGGCGCAGCAGGGCACAGCCGGGCCCACTCCACGGAACTGGCAGGCGGGAATCGTGAGGATCTTCGGCAAGGGACGGCACCGGCCCTCCGCCTCCTGGCGGCAGGCCACCGACCGCGCGTTCACGCTGATCGGCGACGGCCGGTACGAGGACGCGGGCGCGCTGCTGACGCGGGCCGCCGACCTGGAGCCGTGGCTGTCGGAGTCCTGGTTCAACCTCGCCCTGCTGCACAAGTTCCGGCACGACTGGGAGCAGGCCAGAGCCGCGGGCCTGCGGGCCGTGGCGCTGCTGGACCGGGACGCCGGGGCCCCGGACTGGTGGAACGTCGGCATCGCCGCGACCGCCTTGCAGGACTGGCCGCTGGCCCGCCGCGCCTGGCAGGCCTACGGGCTCAGGGTGCCGGGCGAGGCGACCGGCTCCGGCGAGCCGCTCGGCATGGACCTGGGCAGCGCTGCCGTACGGCTCTCCCCCGAGGGGGAGGCCGAGGTGGTGTGGGGGCGGCGGCTGGACCCCGCCCGGATCGAGGTGCTGTCCATTCCGCTGCCGTCGTCCGGCCGGCGCTGGGGCGAGGTGGTCCTGCACGACGGTGTGCCGCACGGGGAGCGGACCATCTCCGCCGGGCACACCTACCCGGTCTTCGACGAGATCGAGCTGTGGGCGCCCTCGCCCGTTCCCACCTGGGTGGTCCTGCTGGAGGCGGCCACGGAGGCCGACCGGGACGCCCTGGAGCAGCTCGCCGCCGACGCCGGCTTCGCCGCCGAGGACTGGTCGTCCTCGGTGCGGCTGCTGTGCCGGATGTGCTCGGAGTCCCGGATGCCGTCCGACGAGGGTGACGGGGAGCACCTCGACCCGCACGATCACAGCGAGCCGGGGCACCCCGGGCCGCTCGGCCACCGCACCGACGGGCAGCTGTGGGTACCGGAGCGGGAGTGCGGGGTGGCGGCGCCCGCCTCCCTGGTGCGGGGACTGCTGGACGGGTGGGTGGCGGACAGCCCGGATTCCCGGGACTGGCGCGATCTCGAAGAGGTCTGCTGAGGGATCCCCCGACGGCGCGGGGGCGGCGGGGCGGACGCCGTACCCTGTATCAGCATCACCCCCTGTTTTCTAGGAAGGCGTACGTCGGTCATGGCTCAGCAGGACACCGATCAGCAGCGCGCGGGCGTTCTCCCCGTGGACGACGAGGGTTACGTCATCGACACGCAGGAGTGCGAGGAGCGCGAGGCGGCCTGGCGGGAGCGCGGCACCTCGCGCCCGATCACGGTGGTCGGCAATCCCGTGCTGCACAAGGAGTGCAAGGACGTCACCGATTTCGGCGAGGAGTTCCAGCAGCTCGTCGCGGACATGTTCGCCAGCCAGCGCACCGCCGAGGGCGTGGGCCTGGCCGCCAACCAGATCGGCGTCGACCTGAAGGTGTTCGTCTACGACTGCCCGGACGACGAGGGCGTCCGGCACGTCGGCGTGGTGTGCAACCCCAAGCTGGTGGAGCTGCCGGCCGAGCGGCGCCGCCTCGACGACAGCAACGAGGGCTGCCTGTCGGTGCCGACCGCGTACATGCCGCTGGCCCGCCCCGACTACGCCGAGGTGACCGGGCAGGACGAGAAGGGCAACCCCATCAAGGTGCGCGGCACCGGGTACTTCGCGCGGTGCCTCCAGCACGAGACGGATCACCTGTACGGCTACCTCTACATCGACCGGCTCTCCAAGCGCGACCGCAAGAACGCGCTGCGGCAGATGGCCGAGAACGAACCCCGCTACCCCGTGGTCGCCAACGACTGAGACGGGCCCGCCGGGCTCACGACTTCCCCGCGCACGGCGCTCGTCCGGGATCCCCTTCCCGGCCGGGCGCCGTTCGCGTGCGCCCGCGCATCCGCCGCCGTTCGCCTGCCCGTCGCGTGCGCGATCCCCGCCGCTCTTCCACCGCTCTATAACCTGACACACAAGGGGAGAATTCAGACGACTTGAGGTGGCCAGTGGGGCAAATCCGTTCCCAGGCAGGCCAGTTGTAGTGCTGAATGGTGAGGGCGGAGAAACACGACGGCGCGCGTCCCGCACAGCGGGAGGGTGCGCCGACCGGCGGCTGAGAGGGGTTTGTCCGTGCACGATTTCTCACCCGGCTCCACAGCGGCACCGACGGCGATCGCGGTTCCGCCCTCGCTCGCTCTCCCGGTGATCGAGTCGTCCTTTCCCCGGCGACTGCACCCGTATTGGCCCAGGCTTCAGGAGAGGACCCGCGACTGGCTGCTCGAAAAGCGGCTGATGCCGGCGGACAAGGTGGTGGAATATGCCGATGGCCTGTGCTACACGGACCTGATGGCCGGGTACTACCTCGGCGCGCCCGACGAGGTCCTCCAGGCGATCGCGGACTACAGCGCGTGGTTCTTCGTCTGGGACGACCGGCACGACCGCGACATCGTCCACGGGCGCCCCGGCGCCTGGCGGCGTCTGAAGGACCGGCTGCACGCGGCCCTGGACTCCCCCCGGGACCATCTGGGCCACGAGGACGCGCTGGTCGCGGGGTTCGCCGACAGTGTGCTGCGGCTGTACGCGTTCCTGCCGGCGACCTGGAACGCCCGGTTCGCGCGGCACTTCCACGCGGTGATCGAGGCGTACGACCGGGAGTTCCGCAACCGCGCCCAGGGCGTCGTCCCCGGTGTCGCGGAGTACCTCGAACTGCGCCGGCTCACCTTCGCGCACTGGATCTGGACCGACCTGCTGGAGCCGAGCGCGGGCCTGGAACTCCCGGAAACGGTGCGGAAACATCCGGCATACCGGAGGGCGGCCCTGCTGAGCCAGGAATTCGCCGCCTGGTACAACGACCTCTGCTCGCTGCCCAAGGAAATAGCGGGCGATGAGGTGCACAATCTCGGAATCAGTCTCATCACCCATGAGGGAATGGCGCTCGAAGAAGCCATCCTGGATATCAGGCGGCGCGTCGAGCAGTGCATCGACGAATTCGTCCTCGCCGAACGTGAAGCCTTACGTTTCGCCGACGCGTTGACCGAAGGCGGAACGGTGCGTGGAAAGGAACTCGGCGCCGCCGTGCAGATCTGCGTCGGCAACATGCGGAACTGGTTCAGTTCCGTCTACTGGTTCCATCACGAGTCCGGCCGGTACCGGGTCGACAGCTGGGACGACCGCTCCACACCCCCGTACGTCAACAACGAAGCGGCAGGTGAGAAATGACCGTCGGATCCTCTCCCGAGTTCCCGGCTCCACTCGAACAGGGAGCAGCCCCGTCCTCCGATACCCGGTCCCGGGCGGACTTGCGCGAACCGCCCGTGGCGGGGGGCGCCCTGCCGCTCCTCGGCCATGGCTGGAAACTCGCCCGCGACCCGCTGGCCTTCGTGTCCCAGCTGCGCGACCACGGCGACGTCGTCCGCCTCAAGCTCGGCCCCAAGACCGTCTACGCGGTCACCACGCCCGCCCTCACCGGCGCCGTGGCGCTGAGCCCGGACTACATCATCGCCGGGCCGCTGTGGGAGTCCCTGGAGAGCCTGCTCGGCAAGGAGGGCGTGGCCACCGCCAACGGCCCCCTGCACCGGCGCCAGCGGCGCACCATCCAGCCGGCCTTCCGGCTCGACGCCATCCCCGCCTACGGGCCGATCATGGCGGAGGAGGCGCAGGCGCTGGTGGAGCGGTGGCGCTCCGGCGAGGTCCTCGACATCACCGCGGAGTCCTTCCGGGTGGCCGTCCGCGTCTCCGCCCGCTGCCTGATGCGCGGCAGCTACATGGACGACCGGGCCGAACGGATCTGCGGCGCCCTCGCCACGCTGTTCAGCGGTATGTACCAGCGCATGGTCCTGCCGCTGGGCCCGCTGTACCGCATTCCGGTTCCGGCGAACCTCGAATTCAACCGGGCGCTCGCTGACTTGCACCTCCTGGTCGACGAGATCGTCGCCGACCGGCGGGCGAGCGGTCAAAAGCCGGACGATTTGCTGACGGCTTTGCTGGAGGCGAAGGACGACAATGGCGAGCCCATCGGGGAGCAGGAGATCCACGATCAGGTCATCGCCATCCTCACCCCCGGAAGCGAAACCGTCGGTTCCATGATCATGTCCCTGCTGCTGGTGCTCACCGAGCACCCGGAACTCGGGGACAAGATCCACGACGAGGTGAAAAGCGTCGCGGGCGACCGGGCCGTCGCATTCGAAGACGTACGAAAGCTGACGTTCACCGCGAATGTCATCGTGGAGACTATGCGCCTGTATCCTGCCGTATGGATATTGACGCGCCGGGCGGTGGTCGACACCGAGCTCGGCGGGTATCGGATTCCCGCCGGGGCCGACCTCGTCTACAGTCCGTATGCGATCCAGCGTGACGCGCGTTCCTACGAGCGGCACGAGGAGTTCGACCCCGGCCGCTGGCTCCCGGAGCGCTCCAAGGACGTGCCGAAGTACGCGATGAGCCCCTTCAGCGTCGGCAACCGCAAATGCCCGAGCGACCATTTCTCCATGGCCGAGCTCACGCTGATCACCGCGGCGATCGCGTCCGCCTACCGCTTCGAGCAGGCGCCCGGCTCCGACCCCCGCCCCCGCATCGGCATCACCCTGCGCCCGCGCCGCCTGCTGGTGCGGGCGCTGCCCCGGTGACCTGAGGCCCCGGCGCGCGCTCAGGCGGCCCGCGGGCCCCGGAACGCGCGCCGGTAGGCGTTCGGAGTGGTCCCGAGCGCCCGGGTGAACTGGTGGCGCAGCGCCGCCGCCGTACCGAACCCGGTGCGCCAGGCGATGGCGTCCATCGTCTCGTCCGTCGCCTCCAGCAGGTGCTGCGCCAGCAGCACCCGCTGCCGCAGGATCCAGCGGTAGGGGGTCGTGCCCGTCTCCTGCTGGAAGCGGCGGGCGAAGGTGCGCGGAGCCATGTGGGCGCGGGCGGCGAGCTGCTCGACGGTGACCTCCTGGTCGAGGTGCCGCTCCATCCAGGCCAGCACTTCGCCGACGGTGTCGCAGGCCGCGCGCGGCAGCGGCCGTTCGACGTACTGCGCCTGCCCGCCGTCCCGGTGCGGCGGTACGACCATCCGCCGGGCGATCCGGTTGGCGACCTCCGGTCCCTGCTCCTTGCGCACCAGGTGGAGGCAGGCGTCGATCCCGGCGGCCGTGCCGGCGGAGGTGATCACCGGGTCCTCGTCGACGTAGAGCACGTCCGGCTCGACGACCGCCCGCGGGTACCGGCGGGCCAGCTCCCGTGCGTGGTGCCAGTGGACCGCGCAGCGCCGGCCGTCCAGCAGCCCGGCGGCGCCCAGCACGAACACCCCCGAGCACACGCTGAGCACCCGCGCCCCCCGCTCGACGGCCCGCACCAGGGCCTCCAGCAGCCGGGGCGGGTACTCCCGGCGGACGAAGTCGCTGCCGGCCGGCACCGCGATCAGGTCGGCCTCCTCCAGCCGGTCAAGCCCGTACGGCGTGGAGACGGTCAGCCCGCCGACATGGGTGCTCAGCGCCGGCCCCTCCGCGGAGACCACCGCGAAGTCGTAGACCGGCAGGCCGTTGTCGCTGCGGTCGACGCCGAATACCTCGCAGACGACGCCGAGTTCGAAGGGGTGCACGCCGTCGAGGAGCACGGCCGCCACGTTGCGCAGCATGCCGCCAGTCTGCCGTACGGGTGGCAGGAAATCGAGGTCTTACGGCAGTCCTGCCACTGCCGGTCAGGAGCATCCGGCGCGACAGTGGTGTCATGACCGGAGAACAGACACAAGCCATGATCGGGATGGCGGCGACCCTCGCCCTCCTGGTCCTCATGATCCTCCCCTCGCTGGTCGGTATCGTGCGCGAGCGGCGCGTCGACCGGCAGCTCAGGGAGGCCGAGCAGGCCCGGGAGGGCGAGCGGAAGCGGAGCGAGGCTCAGAAGTCCTCGTCCAGGTCGACGGTGCCCTCCACCGCCACCTGGTACGCCGAGGGGCGCCGCTCGAAGAAGTTGGTCAGTTCCTGAACACCCTGGAGCTCCATGAAGGAGAAGGGGTTCTCGGAGCCGTAGACGGGGGCGAAGCCGAGGCGGGTGAGCCGCTGGTCGGCGACGCACTCCAGGTACTGCCGCATCGAGTCGGTGTTCATGCCCGGCAGGCCGTCCCCGCACAGATCGCGCGCGAACTGGAGTTCGGCCTCGACGGCCTCCCGCAGCATGTCGGTGACCTGCTGCCGGAGGCCGTCGTCGAACAGGTCCGGCTCCTCCTTGCGGACGGTGTCGACCACGTCGAAGGCGAAGGACATGTGCATCGTCTCGTCACGGAACACCCAGTTGGTGCCGGTCGCCAGGCCGTGCAGCAGCCCCCGGCTGCGGAACCAGTAGACGTAGGCGAAGGCGCCGTAGAAGAACAGGCCCTCGATGCACGCGGCGAAGCAGATCAGGTTGAGCAGGAAGCGGCGGCGGTCGGCCTTGGTCTCCAGCCGGTCGATCTCCTCCACCGAGTCCATCCACCGGAAGCAGAACTCGGCCTTCTCGCGGATCGAGGGGATGTTCTCCACGGCGGCGAACGCGGCCGTGCGGTCCTCCGGGTCGGGGAGGTAGGTGTCCAGCAGCGTCAGATAGAACTGGACGTGGACGGCCTCCTCGAAGAGCTGCCTGCTCAGATACAGCCGCGCCTCGGGGGAGTTGATGTGCTTGTACAGGGTCAGCACCAGGTTGTTCGCCACGATCGAGTCACCGGTGGCGAAGAACGCGACCAGGCGGCCGATGAGGTGCTGCTCGCCCGGCGTGAGCCTGGCGAGGTCGGCGACGTCGGAGTGGAGGTCGACCTCCTCCACGGTCCAGGTGTTCTTGATGGCGTCCCGGTAGCGCTCGTAGAAGTCGGGGTAGCGCATCGGGCGCAGCGTCAGCTCGAAGCCCGGGTCGAGCAGGTTCTGGGTGCGGGGGGCGGCGGCGGTGGCGCCGGCGGGAGTGCTGGTCATTACTGGCAGGCCTCGCAGGACTCGGGGTTTTCCAGGGAGCAGGCGACCGCTTCGGGGTCGGCGGCGGCCGGTACGGGGACGGTGGCGCGGGCCGCGCGGGCGATCCGGGTCGCCGGGCGCGAGCGCAGGTAGTACGTCGTCTTCAGCCCGGACTTCCAGGCGTAGGCGTACATCGAGGAGAGCTTGCCGATGGTCGGCGTCTCCATGAACAGGTTCAGCGACTGCGCCTGGTCGAGGAACGGGGTGCGGGCGGCGGCCAGGTCGATCAGGCCGCGCTGCGGGATCTCCCACGCCGTGCGGTACAGCCGCCGGACGTCCTCGGGGATCCAGGCCAGGCCCTGTACCGAGCCGTTCGCCTCGCGCAGCGCCTCGCGGGTGCGGGCGTCCCACACGCCGAGCCGCTTGAGGTCGTCCACCAGGTAGGAGTTGACCTGGAGGAACTCGCCGGACAGCGTCTCGCGCTTGAAGAGGTTGGACACCTGCGGCTCGATGCACTCGTAGACGCCCGCGATGGAGGCGATGGTCGCGGTCGGGGCGATGGCGAGGAGCAGGGAGTTGCGCAGGCCAACGGCCGCGATCCGCTTCCGCAGGGCCGCCCAGCGCTCCGGCCAGGCCAGGTCGGTGTCGTAGTGGTCGGGGTGGAGGACACCGCGGGCGGTACGGGTCTTCTCCCAGGCCGGGAGCGGGCCGTCGCACTCGGCGAGGGCGGCGGACGCCTCGTACGCGGCGAGCATGATCCGCTCGGCGATCCGGGTGGACAGCCGCTTGGCCTCGGGCGAGTCGAAGGGCAGGCGCAGCTTGAAGAAGACGTCCTGGAGGCCCATCGCGCCCAGGCCCACCGGACGCCACCGGGCGTTGGAGCGGGCCGCCTGCGCGGTCGGGTAGAAGTTGATGTCCACGACCCGGTCGAGGAAGGTGACGGCGGTGCGGACGGTGGCGTCCAGCCGCTCCCAGTCGATGTCGTGGGCGTCCGGGTCGACGAAGGCGCCGAGGTTGACCGATCCCAGGTTGCAGACGGCCGTCTCCCCGTCGTCGGTGACCTCCAGGATCTCCGTGCAGAGATTGGAGGAGTGGATGACGTGGCCGGGCTCGGCGGTCTGGTTGGCGGTGCGGTTGGCGGCGTCCTTGAAGGTCATCCAGCCGTTGCCGGTCTGGGCGAGGGTGCGCATCATCCGGCCGTACAGCTCGCGGGCCGGGAGCGTCTTCCTCGCCAGCCCCGCGGCCTCCGCCGTGCGGTAGGCGGCGTCGAACTCCTCGCCCCACAGGTCGGCCAGCTCCGGCACGTCGGAGGGGGAGAACAGCGACCAGGGCTCGTCGGCGTTCACACGGCGCATGAACTCGTCCGGCACCCAGTGCGCGAGGTTGAGGTTGTGGGTGCGGCGGGCGTCCTCGCCGGTGTTGTCGCGCAGCTCCAGGAACTCCTCGATGTCCGCGTGCCAGGTCTCCAGGTAGACCGCCGCCGCGCCCTTGCGCCGGCCACCCTGGTTCACGGCCGCCACGGAGGCGTCCAGGGTCTTCAGGAACGGCACGATGCCGTTGGAATGCCCGTTGGTGCCGCGGATCAGCGAACCCCGGGCGCGGACGCGGGAGTAGGCGATGCCGATGCCGCCGGCGTGCTTGGACAGGCGGGCGACCTGGTGGTAGCGCTCGTAGAGGGAGTCCAGCTCGTCCTTGGGGGAGTCCAGGAGGTAGCAGGACGACATCTGGGGGTGGCGGGTGCCGGAGTTGAACAGGGTGGGGGAGGACGGCAGATAGTCCAGGCGGCTCATCAGGCCGTACAGCGCGGCCACTTCCTCCAGCGCGCGGTCCGTGCCGTCCTCCGCCAGCCCGGCGGCGACCCGCAGCAGGAAGTGCTGGGGCGTCTCGATCACCTTGCGGGTGATCGGGTGGCGCAGCAGGTAGCGGCTGTACAGGGTGCGCAGGCCGAAGTAGCCGAAGCGGTCGTCGGCGCGCGGGTCGGCCAGCGCGTCCAGACGGCCGGCGTGGCGGCGGACGAACGCGGCGGTGCGGTCGGCGATCAGCCCCTCGCGGTGGCCGGTGGCGACGGACTCGGTGAACGCGGTGACGCCCTGGGAGGCGGCCTCGGCGCGGATGCCGAGGGTCAGCAGCCGGGCGGCCAGCTTCGAGTAGGCGGGGTCCTCGGCGATCAGGCCGGCCGCCGCCTCCGTGGCCAGCTCGCGCAGCTCCGTCTCGTCCGCCCGCGCGGACCGGCCGCGCAGCGCGGCGGCGGCGACCCGGCCGGGGTCGGCGTCGGGGAGGTCGGCGGTCAGCTCGGTCAGGGTCCGCAGCAGCGCGGCACCGGGACCGTCGTACTCCGGCTGGATCGCTGAAGCCGGGTCGGCTGGCGCGATGGTCACGTGAGGCACTCCCTCGCTCGGCACGGGGCCTTGCGCGGGGCAGGGGGCAGCTCACGAGCGCACGCGGCGCCGCGTCCACCGGCCCATTCCGCGAGGCCCGGACGTCATGGCACACGGGCCGGACGGCTCGTGCGCACTGCCGGCAGGTCCTCGGACTGGCTCGGTGCGCGGATGCGGTTTCTGCGGAGAGGCAGGCATACGGGCATGAGTACACCGTTGCGGGACAGTTCCGGATTCGCACCGGATTCCCCTGCGGCGACAGCGAGCACGAGCATACATCTTGTGCCGGGCCCCGGAACCACCCCCAGATGTTGTGTCGTCGTGAGGGCGGCGTGGGTCGGCGCGGCAACGGCAACGGGCCGCCGGGTTTCCTCCGGCGGCCCGTGTGCGGGGTGCGGGTGCGGGCGTCAGTGCGCCGCGCCGGCGGTGGCCGGCGGCAGCTCCGTCTGCACACCGGGGTCGCCGGCGTCCGCCGTGTAGTCCTCCGGGCGGGTCTCGTCGACGCCGTCCGGTGCCTTGACCGCCCGCAGGACGACCGTCAGGACCACGGTGACCACCACGTTGAGCACGAAGGCGGTCAGGCCGATGTAGCCGATCTCACCGATGCCGGGGATCTCCTTGGCCGAGCCGCCGAAGTGCTTCTGCGTCGGGGAGGCGACACCGTAGGCGGCGACCGTGCCGTACACCATGCCGACCGCCCAGCCGGCCAGCAGCGCCCAGCGGTGGAACCAGCGCGTGAACAGGCCGCCGACCAGGGCCGGGAAGGTCTGGAGGATCCAGATGCCGCCCAGCAGCTGGAAGTTGATCGCGACCGTCTTGTCCATCGTCAGGACGAAGACGAGCGCCCCCACCTTCACCAGCAGCGACACCAGCTTGGAGACCTTGGTCTCCTGCTCCGGCGTCGCGTCCGGCTTGATGAAGTCCTTGTAGATGTTGCGGGTGAACAGGTTCGCCGCCGCGATCGACATGATCGCCGCCGGGACGAGGGCACCGATGCCGATGGCCGCGAAGGCCACGCCCGCGAACCAGTCCGGGAACATGTCCTCGAACAGCTGAGGGATCGCCAGCTGCCCGTTGCTCACCTTGATGCCGGCCGCGATCGCCATGAAGCCGAGCAGCGCCAGCAGGCCCAGCATCAGCGAGTACAGCGGCAGGATCGTGGTGTTGCGGCGGATCACCTCACGGCTGCGCGAGGACAGCGTCGCGGTGATCGAGTGCGGGTACATGAACAGCGCGAGCGCGGAGCCCAGCGCCAGCGTGGCGTACGTCCACTGGCCCGCCTCGCCCGGTGCCAGGGCGCCGCGCGGCTGGCCGGTGGCCGGGTTGGTCTCGGCGAAGGCCTCGCCCGCCTTGGCGAAGATGTCGTCGAACCCGCCCAGCTTGATCGGGATGTAGATGATCGCCACCGCGATGACGATGTAGATCAGCGCGTCCTTCACGAACGCGATCAGCGCGGGGGCGCGCAGGCCCGACGAGTAGGTGTACGCGGCCAGCACACCGAAGGCGATCAGCAGCGGCAGGTCCTTGATGAACCAGTTGGTGTCCTCCCCGCCGCCGACGCCCATCACGTCCAGCACCGCCTGGATGCCGACCAACTGGAGCGCGATGTACGGCATCGTCGCCAGGATGCCGGTCAGGGCCACCGCCAGCGACAGCCCCTTGGAGCCGAACCGGCCGCGCACGAAGTCCGAGGTCGTCACATAGCCGTGCTTGTGCGAGACCGACCACAGGCGCGGCAGGAAGGTGAAGATCAGCGGGTAGACGAGGATGGTGTACGGCACGGCGAAGAAGCCGGAGGCGCCCGCCGCGTAGATGGCCGCGGGCACGGCGACGAAGGTGTACGCCGTGTACAGGTCGCCGCCCAGCAGGAACCATGTGATCCAGGTGCCGAACGACCGCCCGCCCAGGCCCCATTCGTCGAGGCTGTGCTCGTTCTCGGCCTTGCGCCAGCGGGCCGCCAGGAAGCCCATGACGGTGACGAGCAGGAAGAAGAAGATGAAGACGGCGAGTGCGACGCCGTTCACGCCGTCCTTCACCGGCCGGCACCTCCCCGGCGGGCGCGCTGGTCACGCTGCCACAGCTTGTAGGCGATCATGGTCAGCGCGGTGGAGACGACCACCCACGCCATCTGGTACCAGTAGAAGAACGGGATGCCGATGAACGCCGGCTCCACCTTGGCGTACGAATCGACCCACAGCATCGCCACGAAGGGCGCGACGAGGCAGAGGGCGATGACGACGCGCACGGGCGTCACCACTGGCCCTCTGTTCACTTCCGGGGCTTGTGACATCTGGCGGCTCCGTCCCCTCACTGATCACCTGGAGTAATGCGCAGGCAATCTAGGTGACGGTTACACGACAGCGGAAGTCCCCGTCCGTATATCGGTCACCGGCGGCGCGCTCAGGCGTCACCCCTGAGACCGGTCCCGTTCCCGCCGCTCGGTCCGCTCCGCTCGGTCCGCGCCGCGCGCGCCGGTCCGGCCCGGTCAGTCCTGGGGACGCTTCAGGCGGGCGACGAACTTGTAGCGGTCGCCCCGGTACACCGACCGCACCCACTCCACCGGCTGCCCGTCCCGGTCCAGCGAATGCCGGGAGAGCATCAGCATCGGCAGGCCCACGTCGGTGCCGAGCAGGCCGGCCTCGCGCGGGGTGGCCAGCGAGGTCTCGATGGTCTCCTCGGCCTCGGCGAGATGGACGTCGTACACCTCGGCGAGGGCGGTGTAGAGGGAGGTGTACTTGGCGAGGCTGCGGCGCAGCGCCGGGAAGCGCTTGGCCGACAGGTGGGTGGTCTCGATGGCCATCGGCTCGCCGTTGGCCATGCGCAGCCGTTCGATCCGCAGCACCCGCCCGCCGGCGGCGATGTCGAGGAGCCCGGCGAGCCGGTCGTCGGCGGTGATGTAGCCGATGTCCAGCAGCTGCGAGGTGGGCTCCAGGCCCTGGGCGCGCATGTCCTCCGTATAGGAGGTGAGTTGCAGCGCCTGCGACACCTTGGGCTTGGCGACGAAGGTGCCCTTGCCCTGGATGCGCTCCAGCCGGCCCTCGACGACCAGCTCCTGGAGGGCCTGGCGGACGGTGGTGCGGGAGGTGTCGAACTCGGCGGCCAGGGTGCGCTCGGGGGGCACGGGGGTGCCCGGCGGGAGCGTCCGGGTCATGTCGAGCAGGTGCCGCTTCAAGCGGTAGTACTTGGGCACGCGCGCCGTACGGACACCGGTCCCGTTCTCGTTCTCCGCACTGCTGACGTCGGTGCTCATGCTCTGCCTTCCCGGCTCCGGGTGCCGAAGCGACCGACGTCCTCATCGGCCACGGCTCACATCGTGGCACGGCTTCGCGCGACGGGGGCCGGCCCGCACGCTCCGTGATCTCCTCTGTATACCGCCGCGCCCTGCGTTGGTCTAGTCCACAGCGCGGTGACACGACGTGGTCCACCGCCCGTTGTGCCGCTTGCGCAATGAAAGGTCCCTGCATATCGCGGTCCCATAACGGAGGTCTTGAGCCCGCTTGAACACCCTTGACAGCCCTATTGGTCTGGGCCAAGCTCCCCCCTACTGGTCTACACCATTGGTCCAGTCCCGGCCCCATGGGCGGTACGCGTCGTCGAGCAACCGCGGGGAGCCAGGGGGGTTTGTGGCATCCCTGAGGAGGGTGGCGTGAAGCGCAAGCTGACAGCCGCGATCGGTATCGCGGGCATGATCTTCTCCGTCGCGGCGTGTGGGGGCGGGGACGGGGGCAGTGAGTCCGAGGGGCCGCAGACGCTCACGGTGTGGATGATGGACGGCTCCACGCCGGACCAGTGGCAGAAGGACCTCGCCGCGGAGTTCGAGGCGAAGACCAAGGCCAAGGTCAAGTTCGAGACCCAGACGTGGAACGGCATCCAGCAGAAGCTGACCACCGCCCTGTCCGAGGAGAACCCGCCGGACGTCTTCGAGATCGGCAACACCCAGACCCCGGCCTACGCCAAGACCGGCGGCCTCGCCGACCTCGCCGACCTCAAGAGCGAGATCGGCGCCGACTGGACCGCCTCCCTCAACAAGTCGACCGTCTACGAGGGCAAGCAGTACGCGGCCCCGTGGTTCGTCGTCAACCGCGTCGTCATCTACAACAAGAAGGTCTGGGCGGACGCCGGCATCAAGACCACCCCCAAGACCCGGGACGAGTTCTACGCCGCCCTGAAGCAGATCGGCGAGAAGACCGACGCCGAACCGATCTACCTGCCCGGCCAGAACTGGTACCACTTCGTCGGCCTGGTGATCGGCGAGGGCGGCGAACTGGTCAAGAAGGACGGCGACAAGTACGTCTCCAACCTCGCCGACCCGAAGGTCGTCGCCGCCGCGGAGACCTACAAGAAGTTCCAGGCGCTCTCCAAGGCCCCCAAGGACAAGGACGAGGCCACCCCGCAGCAGGGCGAGATCTTCGCCAAGGGCAAGGTCGGCGCGTTCATCGGGATGGGCTGGGAGGCCGGCACCGCCATCAAGGCCAACCCGGCGATCGAGAAGGAGATCGGCTACTTCACCATCCCCGGTGAGACGGCCGCCAAGCCCGAGGGCACCTTCCTCGGCGGCTCCAACCTCGCCGTGGCCGCGGGCAGCAAGAAGCAGGACCTCGCCAAGGAGTTCCTGAAGATCGCCCTGTCGGACAAGTACGAGGGGCAGCTGGCCAAGCTCAACGGTGTCATCCCCAACAAGGAGGCGCTCCAGAGCAACCTCAAGGGCAACCCCGCCGCCGAGGCCGGCGCCCCGGCCGTCGCGGGCGGCGGCACCACGCCGCTGATCCCGGAGTGGGCCGCCGTCGAGAACGACCCCAACCCGATCAAGACCTACCTGACCGCCGTGCTGAACGGGAAGTCGCCGGCCGAGGCCGCGAAGCAGGTCGAGGGCGAGTTCAACAAGCGCCTGGCGCAGCAGCAGTAGGAGCAGCGCTCACGCCGGGGCGGGGGGCCGCGCGCCCGACGGCCCCCCGCCCCGGCGCGGCACAGGTCGAGAAGAGAGATGGCGAGCATGACCGTGCAGACCGAACGGCCGCCCTCCGGCCCGGCGGAAGGCCCGTCGGACGTCCGCAAGCCCGGCGGCGCGGGACCCGGCCGGACCACCCCGCGAGCCGCGTCGCGCGCCGGCGCCCTCGCCCCGTACCTGTTGCTGCTGCCGGCCTGCGCGGCCACCGTGCTGCTGCTGGGCTGGCCGCTGCTGAAGGACGTGCTGCTGTCGTTCCAGAACCTCAACATGGCGCAGCTGATCCAGCACGTCACCGAGTGGAACGGCCTCGACAACTACCGGGAGGTCCTCACCGGTGAGGACTTCTGGAGGGTCACCCTCCGCTCGATCCTGTTCACGGCGGCCAACGTCGCCCTGATCATGGTCCTGGGCGGGCTGACCGGCCTGCTGCTCGCCCGCCTCGGCAAGCGGATGCGGCTGACCCTGCTGATCGGCCTGGTGCTGGCCTGGGCGATGCCGGTGGTCGCCGCCACCACCGTCTACCAGTGGCTGTTCGCCCAGCGCTTCGGCGTCGTCAACTGGGTGCTGGACAGGCTCGGCTGGCACTCCATGGCCGACTACAGCTGGACCAGCAGCCAGATGTCGACGTTCTTCGTCGTCACCGTGCTGATCGTCTGGCAGTCCATCCCGTTCGTCGCCATCAACCTCTACGCGGCGACCACCACCATCCCCGGCGAGCTGTACGAGGCCGCCGCCCTGGACGGGGCGAGCGCCTGGCGCAGCTTCACCACCGTGACCCTGCCGTTCCTGCGGCCGTTCCTGTACGCGACGACGTTCCTGGAGATCATCTGGACCTTCAAGGCGTTCGTGCAGGTCTTCACCATCAACGGCGGCGGCCCCGACCGGCTCACCGAGATCCTGCCCGTCTACGCCTATGTCGAGGGCGTCGGCAACCAGCATTACGGCATGGGCGCGGCGATCGCCGTCCTGACCATCCTGATCCTGCTCGGCCTGACCGCGTACTACCTCAGGATCGTGCTCAAGCAAGAGGAGGACGAGGCGTGAAGCGCTCGCTCTTCGGCCGCCTGTGGCCCAACCTCACGGCCGCCGTCCTGTTCGTCGGCTTCGTCTTCCCCGTCTACTGGATGTTCGCCACGGCCCTCAAACCGACCGGCGACATCATCACCGAGGACCCGGTCTGGTTCCCGACCGACATCACCTTCGAGCACTTCAAGACGGCGACCGGCGTCGACCACTTCTGGACGTACGTCACCAACTCCCTGATCGTCACCGTCCTCGCGGTCGTCTTCTCCCTGATCATCGCGCTGGCCGGCTCCTTCGCCCTGGCCCGGATGCGGTTCCGGGGACGGCGCGGCTTCATCATCGGCTTCATGCTCGCCCAGATGGCGCCCTGGGAGGTCATGGTCATCGCGATGTACCTGATCGTCCGGGACGCCTCGATGCTGAACAGCCTGGTGCCGCTGACCGTCTTCTACATGATGATGATCCTGCCCTTCACCATCCTGACGCTGCGCGGCTTCGTCGCCGCCGTGCCGAGGGAACTGGAGGAGGCGGCGATGGTCGACGGCTGCACCCGGGTGACCGCCTTCCGCCGGGTCATCCTCCCGCTGCTCGCGCCCGGCCTGATGTCCACCTCCCTCTTCGGCTTCATCACCGCCTGGAACGAGTACGCCCTCGTCCTGGTGCTCAACAAGGACGCCGAGGCCAAGACGCTGCCCCTGTGGCTGTCCGGCTTCCAGACCGCCTTCGGCGACGACTGGGGCGCCACCATGGCCGCCTCCTCCCTCTTCGCCATCCCCATCCTGATCCTCTTCGTCTTCCTCCAGCGCCGGGCCGTCAACGGCCTGACCGCGGGCGCCGTGAAGGGATAACGCCACCCGATGACGACATTCGCCAGCGGCACCGACACCCTGACGCGCGACGCGCTGACGGTCCTCCAGCCCGGGTTCACCGGGACCACCGCCCCCGACTGGCTGCTGCGCCGCCTCGGCGAGGGCCTGGCCACCGTCGGCCTGTTCGGCCGCAACATCGCCTCGCCGGAACAGCTCGCCGCGCTCACCGCCCAGCTGCGCGCCGAGCGCGACGACGTCCTCGTCGCCATCGACGAGGAGGGCGGCGACGTCACCCGCCTGGAGGTGCGCACCGGGTCCTCCTTCCCCGGCAACCACGCCCTCGGCGCGGTGGACGACGTGGAGCTGACCCGGGAGGTGGCCGCGGAACTGGGCCGCCGCCTCGCCGCCTGCGGGGTGAACTTCAACTGGGCCCCGTCGGCGGACGTCAACTCCAACCCGGGCAACCCGGTGATCGGCGTACGGTCCTTCGGCGCCGACCCCGCCCTGGTCGCCCGGCACACCGCCGCCTACGTCACCGGCCTTCAGTCGGCCGGAGTGGCCGCCTGCACCAAGCACTTCCCCGGCCACGGCGACACGGCCGTCGACTCCCACCTCGCCCTGCCGCGCATCGACGCCGACCCCGAAGTGCTGGCCGAGCGGGAACTGGTCCCCTTCCGCGCCGCCATCACCGCCGGCACCCGGGCGGTGATGAGCGCCCACATCCTGGTCCCCGCCCTGGACCCGGACCACCCGGCGACCCTCTCCCGCCGCATCCTGACCGACCTGCTGCGCGGCGAGCTCGGCTACGACGGCCTGATCGTCACCGACGGCATGGAGATGCGGGCGATCTCCGCCGCGTACGGCATCGAACGCGGCAGCGTCCTCGCTCTCGCCGCCGGCGCCGACGCCATCTGCGTGGGCGGCGGCCTGGCCGACGAGGAGACGGTGCGGCGGCTGCGCGACGCCCTGGTCGCGGCGGTCCGCTCCGGCGACCTGGCCGAGGAACGCCTGGCGGACGCGGCGGACCGCATCCGGGCCCTGGCCCGGACCACGGCGTCCGTCCTCCCCGCGGCCGCCGGGGCCGGTGACGAGGCGGTGGGCCTGCGCGCCGCCCGCCGCGCCCTGAAGGCCACCGGAGCCGAGGGCTTCACCCCCCTCACCGAGGCGCCCTACGTCGCCGCCCTCACCCCCGTCGCGAACATCGCCGTAGGGGACGACACCCCCTGGGGTGTCGCCGCCGAACTGGCCCGCCTGCTCCCCGGCACGGAGACGGGCGGCTTCACCGGCGCGGACGCCGGTCAGGGCGTGCTGGAGGCGGCCGGCCGGCGCCGCATCGTGGCCGTCGTCCGCGACGAGCACCGCCACCCCTGGATGACCGCCGCCCTCGACACCCTGCTGGCGGCCCGCCCCGACACCGTGGTGGTCGAGATGGGCGTCCCCCAGGCCGCGCCCCGCGGCGCCCTGCACCTGGCCACCCACGGCGCGGCCCGCGTCTGCGGCCGGGCGGCGGCGGAGGTGATCGCGGGGGTGTGACCCCACGGCCCCGCGACGAAGGCGCCGGCCCCCTCCGCGGAGGAGGACCGGCGCCTTCGTCGTAGGCGGAGGGGGTTAGATCCCCTGCCAGGCGGGCTTGTTGGCGTAGGTGTGCCGGAAGTAGCCGGCGAGCTTCAGCTTGGACGCGGCGGCCTCGTCGGCGACCACCGTGGCGTGCGGGTGCATCTGGAGCGCGGAGGCCGGGCACACCGCGGCGACCGGCCCCTCGACGGAGGCGGCGACCGCGTCCGCCTTGCCCTCCCCGGTGGCGAGCAGCACCAGGTGCCGCGCCTCCAGGATGGTGCCGATGCCCTGCGTGATCACGTGGTGCGGCACCTGCGCGATGTCACCGCCGAAGAAGCGCGCGTTGTCGACCCGGGTCTGCTCGGTCAGCGTCTTGATCCGGGTCCGCGAGGCCAGCGACGAGCAGGGCTCGTTGAATCCGATGTGCCCGTCGGTGCCGATGCCCAGCAGCTGGAGGTCCACCCCGCCGGCCTCGGCCAGCGCCCTGTCGTACGCCTCGCAGGCGCCCTGCACGTCCTCGGCCGTGCCGTCGGGGCCCATGAACGCGTCCATGCCGATCCCGAGCGGTTCGAGCACCTCCCGCCGCAGCACCGAGCGGTAGGACTCCGGGTGCTCCGCGGGCAGCCCCACGTACTCGTCGAGCTGGGCGATCCGCGCGCTCGAGGTGTCCACGGCACCCGAGCGCACCTTGGCCGCGAGCGCCTCGTACACGGGCAGCGGCGTCGATCCGGTGGCGACCCCGAGCAGGGCGTCGGGCTTGCGCCGGAGCAGCTGCGCCATGGCCTCGGCGATGAGCTCGCCGCCCGCCCTGGCGTCGGGAACGATGACAACTTCCACGCTGGCCTGCCGTTTCGAAGAGGGGACTCGAGAACACCCGGGAGGGGCTATGTGGTTTAGACCAATCTAACAGAGCGGTGCGCCTCCTCCCAGGTCCTTCCGCGTCTCCCGGGCCGCGCGCCCGCCCCCTCCTCGCCCTCCCGGGCACCGCACCCGCGAAGGCGCCGGGAGGGCGACCCGCGAGAGCGCCCGAACGGCCGGTCCGTGAGGGTGCCCGGACGGCCGGTGGTGAGGGCGCCGGGGCGGCCGGTCCGTGAGGGTGCCTGGGCGGCCGGTCCGTGAGGGTGCCCGGACGGCTGGTCCGTGAGGGTGCCCGGACGGCCGGTGGTGAGGGCGCCGGGGCGGCTGATCCGTGAGGGTGCCCGGACACCGTCCAGCGCGGGCGTTCCCGGCGCGCAGGGAGTGCAATGGAGGCCAGAGCTCCGCGACGCCCAAGGCACCGCGACCCGCGACCCGGGAGGATCCGCATGACCGCCACCGCACCGGACGACCACCGCGAACTCCCCGGCCGGATCATGGCCCGGGAGATGGCCGAGCAGCCCGCCGTCCTGCGCCGGATCCTCGCCGAGGGCGCCCCCGCGATCCGCCAGGTGGCCGAACGGATCGCCGCCCGGGCGCCCCGCTTCGTCCTGCTGACCGCCCGCGGCACCTCCGACAACGCGGCCCTGTACGCCAAGTACCTGCTGGAGATCCGCCTCGGCCTGCCCTGCGGCCTCACCTCGATGTCGACCGTCACGGCCTACGGCGCCCGCCCCGACCTCACCGACGTCCTGGCCGTCACCGTCAGCCAGTCGGGCGGCTCCCCGGACCTCGTGGCGTCCACCCGAGCGGCCCGCGAGGCCGGAGCGATCACGCTGGCGGTGACCAACAACCCCGACTCGCCGCTGGCCGGCGTCTCCGAGTACCACATCGACATCATGGCCGGACCGGAGAGGGCCCTCCCCGCGACCAAGACCTACACCGCCTCCCTCCTGGCCCTGTACCTCTTCACGGAGGGCCTGCGCGGCGGCGACGGCGCACCCGCGCGGGTACTGCCGGACCTCGCCCAGCGGCTCCTCGCCCGGCACGACGAGGTCCGCGCCCTCGCCGGCCGCTACCGCTTCGCCGAGCGCATGGTGATCACCTCCCGCGGCTACGGCTACCCCACGGCCAAGGAGGCAGCCCTGAAACTGATGGAGACCAGCTACATCCCCGCCCTGTCCTACTCCGGCGCCGATCTGCTGCACGGCCCGCTCGCCATGGTCGACAACGTGTCGCCGGTGATCGCGGTCGTCACCGACGGCAGGGGCGGTGAGGCTCTCCAGCCGGTCCTGGACCGGCTGCGGGGCCGGGGCGCCGACCTCATGGTCGTCGGGCCCGGGCGGCACGTCGAGAAGGCGTCGGCCGGTTTCGTCCTGCCCACCGAGGGCGTGCCCGAGGAGATCCAGACCGTCCTGGAGATCATCCCCCTCCAGCTCCTGGCCTACGAGGTCACCATCGCCCGCGGCCAGGACCCGGACGCGCCGCGCGCCCTGGCGAAGGTGACTGAGACGCACTGACGCCCGGGCCCCTGCCGGCGGCCCGGCCGCACCGCCTACGTGAGCGAACCCCCCGTCGCGTCGACCCAGCTCCCCGTCACCCACCTGCCGCCGTCCGACGCCAGGAACGCCACCACGTCGGCCACGTCGGCCGGCGTGCCGACCCCGCCCAGCGCGGAGTACGCCGCCGCCCGCGCCCAGCCGTCTGGGCTGCCGTGCAGCAGCTCGGCGGTGTTGTCGGTGTCGATGATCCCGGGCGCCACCGAGTTCACCGTGATGCCCCGCGCGCCCAGCACCTTGGACAGGTCCCGGGAGAACACGTCCAGGGCGCCCTTCGTCATCGCGTACGCCATGTTGTCCGGCATCACCGCCGTGCGGGCGAGCCCCGACGAGATGTTGACGACACGGCCGCCGTCCCGCAGCCGTGACATGCCGTGCTTGAGGATGAAGAACGGCGCCTTCACGTTCACCGCGAAGACCCGGTCGTATTCGTCCTCGGTTATCTCCTCGATCGGGCGCGCGTTGCCGATCCCCGCGTTGTTCACCAGGATGTCCAGCCCGTCCGCGTGCCGGTCGAACTCCTCCCACAGCGCTTCGGCGTCCCCGGGCGCGCCCAGCTCCACCCCGATCGCGAACGCCGAACCGCCCGCCGCCTCGATCGCGGCGACCGTCTCCTTCGCCGCCGCCTCGCTCCTGCCGTAGTGCACGGCGACCCGTGCGCCGTCGCGCCCCAGCCGCTCGGCGATCCCCCGCCCGATCCCCCTGCTCGCCCCCGTGACCAGAGCCGTCCTGCCCGTGAGCACGCCCATGTCGGCGCCCCCTCCCATTTATATAGTGGTCGCTACAGAAAAACCGTACACCGGCCCGCCGTCATTTATCTAGTGCCCGCTATAAAATGCACTCCATGGTGAGCGACGCAGTGCGCGAGGACAGCCCGGGGGCCGCGCGGTCCGAGGCCGGGACCGGGCGGACCGTGGTCGAGGCCGGGGCCGGGGCCGGGCGGACCGGGACCGGGCCGGTGGCCGGTGCGGGGACGAGGCGCGCCTCCCGCCCCCGGGGCCGCCCCCGCTCCTTCGACCGCGCCACGGCCCTGGAGAAGGCCCTCATGGCGTTCTGGGAACGCGGCTACGAGGCCACGTCCGTCTCCGATCTGACCGGCGCCATGGAGATCGGCGCCCCCAGCCTGTACGCGGCCTTCGGGGACAAGCGCTCCCTGTTCGAGGAGGCCGTGCGGGTCTACGGCGAGCGGTACGGTTCGTTCGGCGAACGGGCCCTCGCCGAGGAGCCCACCGCCCGGGCGGCCGTGGAGCGGACGCTGCGCGAGGCCGCCGCCGAGTACACGGCCCCCGGCCGCCCGCACGGCTGCATGGTGATCCACGCGGCCGCCAACTGCTCCACCCCGGAGGTCGAGGAGTCCCTGCGCCGCCGGCGCAACACCAACATCGCCACGTTCGAGAGCCGGATCCGGGCCGACATCGACGCCGGGCTGCTGCCGCCGGACACCGACGCCGCCGCCCTCGCCCGGCACACCGGTGCCATGATCCAGGGCATGTCCCAGCAGGCCCGCGACGGCGCGACCCGTGAGGAGCTGGAGGCGCTCGCCGAAATTGCCATGACCGTCTGGCCCCGCGCGTGAGCCAACGGAGTTACGCTTCTTCCGGTTGCGCGGGCGTCCGGGCGTCCACGGGTGGCGGCCGCGATCGACACCGTCCACCGCATGGACACGGGCAGTGGTCTAGTCCACAATGGCGACCAGAGCACCTCACACGAGGTGAACGTCAGGCCTCCGCCTTCCCCGCACAGGAGGGCGGACCGAGGAACCGGAGTTCTCTGCCCTGACTGCCCCGGCTCCTCACCCTTCGGCCGAGCGGGACCGCACACCCCACGGCCGTTGTTGCTCCGGGCTGCGGTGCCGGGAGGGTTGAGGGTCCCTCTCAGGCGCCGCGGCCCGCGGGTGTCTTCCGGCCCGCGCCGCGGACGGTTTCCCGGGTCCGCCCGCCGCGGCCGTGGACCGACCGGATGCGCGCACGCGCGAACGGGTCGCCGCTGGCCGGTTTCGAACGATGCGCGAGCGTGCGGGTACGCTCCACACGTGCCCTCCATGAACGAACTCGTACGCCAGCACACCGCTCTCGGCGACTCCGACCTCGAGTGGCTGCACCTGCTGGTCTCGGAGTGGCAGCTCCTCTCCGACCTCTCCTTCGCCGATCTGGTCCTGTGGGTCCCCACCCGGGACGGCACCCGGTACGTCTCGGTCGCCCAGATGCGCCCCAACACCGGCCCGACCTCGTACCAGGACGACATGGTCGGCCACCTCGTCCCGCGTGGCCGGCGCCCCATGCTCGACGTCGCCCTGGACGAGGGCCGGATCGTGCGCGAGGGCGATCCCGAGTGGCGCGAGGAGGTTCCCGTCCGCGTCGAGTCGATCCCCGTACGGCGCCAGGGGCGCGTCCTCGGCGTGATCGCGCGCAACACCAACCTGCTCACCGTGCGCACCCCCAGCCGCCTGGAGCTCACCTACCTCCAGAGCGCCTCGGACCTCGCGCAGATGATCGCGGCCGGTTCCTTCCCGTTCGAGAACCAGCAGGTCGACATGGACGCCTCGCCGCGTGTCGGCGACGGCCTGATCCGCCTGGACGCGGACGGCATCGTCCAGTACGCCTCCCCGAACGCGCTGTCCGCCTACCACCGTCTCGGTCTCGCCGCCGACCTGGTCGGCCACCACCTGGGGAGGACCACCGCGGAACTGGCCCCGTCCCGCGGCCCGGTGGACGAGGCGCTCGCCAAGGTGGCCAGCGGCTGGGCGCCGCGCGAGTTCGAGATCGAGGCGCACGACGGCGTCATCCAGTTCCGCGCGATCCCGCTCAAACCCAAGGGCACGCGGATCGGTTCGCTGGTGCTGCTGCGGGACGTCACCGAACTGCGCCGCCGCGAACGCGAGTTGATCACCAAGGACGCCACCATCCGGGAGATCCACCACCGGGTGAAGAACAACCTCCAGACGGTGGCCGCGCTGCTGCGCCTCCAGGCCCGGCGCATAGGGTCCGACCGCGGACGGGAGGCCCTCGAAGAGGCCGTGCGCCGGGTCGGCTCCATCGCGATCGTGCACGAGACGCTCTCGCAGAACCTCGACGAGCGCGTCGAGTTCGACGACATCGCCGACCGGGTGCTGGCGATGGTCGCCGAGATCTCCCCGGGCAAGGTCACCGGCCGGCGCACCGGCCGCTTCGGCATCCTGGACGCCGAGGTGGCCACGCCGCTGTCGATGGTGCTGACCGAGGTTCTGCAGAACGCCCTGGAGCATGGATTCCGCGAGGGTGACACCGGCACGGTCGAGGTCGCCGCGGTCCGCGGCGGTACGACGAAGGAGGCCCGCCTGCTGGTCACCGTCCAGGACGACGGCGTGGGCCTGCCCGAGGACTTCGACCCGCACCGCTCCGGCAACCTCGGACTGCAGATCGTCCGCACCCTGGTGGAGGGTGAGCTCGGCGGCACCTTCGACATGGTCCCCGCCCCCGAACACGGCACGCGGGTGATCCTGGACATTCCCGTACGGGCGCAGAAGTAGCGGCTCACCGGGGCCCGGTGAGAGGGGCGGCCGGCCCCGGGGAGCGGGTCCTCAATTCCCCGCGGTCGTGGGGGAGTTGTGCATGAGTGAGCGGCGGCGCGACGGCGATCCCCTGGGGACGCCCGGTGCGCGGACAGCGAAAAGCCCCGGACCACCAGGGGTCCGGGGCTAGTGCTCGTGCTATGCGCATCGGGGGTACTGCGCGCTGCGGCTCGGGGGCGGGGGTTGCGTACGCGCTGTACGCGCCGCCAAGCTCAGGCTGTCAGCAGGGGTGGCCGGTCAGGCAGAGGCCTGACGGGCCCGGTTGCGGGCGGCGCGGCGCTTCATCGCGCGGCGCTCGTCCTCGCTGAGACCACCCCAGACGCCGGAGTCCTGACCGGACTCGAGCGCCCACTGCAGACACTGCTCGATCACCGGGCAGCGACGGCAGACGGCCTTGGCTTCCTCGATCTGCAGCAGCGCAGGACCGGTGTTGCCGATGGGGAAGAAGAGCTCGGGGTCTTCCTCGCGGCAAACGGCGCGGTGACGCCAGTCCATGGCTGCTACCTCTCCTTGGTATTACGTGCAGGTTGCTTGTGAATGTGAACGCTTTCACGAATCCCTCAACAAGTGAAGGGCCGACCGCCAGGTTCCCTGGCGTGGTCCTTGGTTTGAAGAGGGGTTCTGGTGATCTGTGGAGGCCGGTGTTGCGGGCCGTCCCGATCGCCACCTAGAGACTCGCAAACCTCAGCGGCGGATACAACCCCTTCCGGAAAGTTTTTTTTGATTCTTCGGTGTCGACTAGGTCACAGCCGTACTTCCATGGGGTGGATCCTGGCCTAAACGTTCGAGTGAAAGGACTTTAGCCCCTTCTGCTCACACAATCACACGCAGTGCACGGCGTACACCTGTGAACGTCACGCTCGTCCGCAGCCCCAGGTGGTCACCGTCCATCTGAAGCGGCAACGGCACCTTCGAATGCAAGGTGAACTCGGTCAGATCGTGCAGCGAGACGGCATGCCGGCCATGGGGTCCGCGCTCCGGGGACGAAGTGAGCAACTGGGTGCCATACCGGGCAACCGCGGTCGCGGACAGGCGGCTGAGACCGAAGACGTCGAGCCCGGTATCGAACGTGGCCTTAGGCGACGCGTAGATCGGGCGATTGCCGAGAAACGTCCACGGCGACGTGTTCGAGACTATGGACAGCACCAGATCGGTGACCGGTTCCTCACCGGCCCGCTCCAGGCTGATCGTCCCGCTGCGGCGGTGCGGCTCGCCGACGAGCTGGCGCACCACCTGCCGCACGTACAAGGCGTGCGTCGACTTCTTGCCGCGCTCGCGCTGCTGCTCGACCCGGCCGACCACGCCGGCGTCGAAGCCCAGCCCGGCGTTGAAGGTGAACCAGCGGGGCGGTACCGCCTCGTCCTCCGAGCCCGGCGTCCCGGAGGTCAGTCCCAGCCCGACGGTCCGCTCGCTGCCCTCACGCAGCGCGTCCAGCAGGGCGCCGGTGGCCTCCACGGCGTGGTTGGGCAGGCCGAGGGCGCGCGCGAAGACGTTGGTGGAGCCGCCGGGGACGACCGCGAGCCCGGGCAGGTGCTCCGGATCGGGGCCGGCGTGCAGCAGGCCGTTGACGACCTCGTTGACGGTGCCGTCGCCGCCGAGGGCGACCACCAGGTCGATGTCGTCGCTCTGCGCCGCCTGCCGGCCCAGGTCGCGCGCGTGGCCGCGGTACTCGGTGGTGACCGCCTCCAGCTTCATCTCGCTGGCGAGCGCGCGGATCAGTACGTCGCGCGTGCGCGCACTCGTGGTGGTAGCCGCCGGATTGACCACGAGAAGTGCACGCATGGGTTGCAGGGTACCTACTGGGGGGTACCGGGCCCAGCCCGAGGTGGTGACCGAGGGGGGCCGGCGGGGCGGCACGGGCCGGCGCCACGCGGGCCTGCGCACCGGCGTCCGGGCCGTGCGGGCTACCCTTCAGGGGTGAGCAGCGAGCAGACCCCCACCCCCGAAGCCGCCGAGTCCACCGCAGCGCCGGGCGCCCGTCCGGCACGGCTGACCGTCGCGGCCGGGCTCAACGCTCTGGAAGGGCTCGCGCTGGTCGTCGGCGGTGTCTGGATGCTGGTGGCGGGCCTCACGGGCCACCCCGACGACCGGACCTCGGCCGTCACCGGCGGCATCACCCTGATCGTCCTCTCCCTGTTGCCGCTGCTCGCGGCCCGCGGGCTGCTCGGCCTGCGCGGCTGGAGCCGGGGCCCTGCGGTCATCACGCAGATCATGGCGCTGCCCGTGGCCTACAACCTCCTCCAGGCCGACAGCGTCGCCATTCCGGCGGGGATCGCGCTGGCGGTGGTGGCGGTGGCGGCTCTCGTCCTGATCGTGAACCCCGAGACGACCCGGGCCCTCGGGATCCGGGGACCCGGCAACGCGCAGAAGTAGTCCACCGGGGCAGGCGGACATCGGCTCGCCCGGACCCTTCCCCGGCCGCTCCGCGGCTGCTCCCCGACCGCTCTTCGGCTACTCCTCGACGAGGAGCTTCTCCCGCAGCTGCGCCAGCGTGCGCGCCAGCAGCCGGGAGACGTGCATCTGGGAGATCCCGACCTCCTGCGCGATCTGCGACTGGGTCATGTTGCCGAAGAAGCGCAGCAGCAGGATCCGCTTCTCGCGCGGCGGCAGGTCCTCCAGCAGCGGTTTGAGCGACTCCCGGTACTCCACGCCCTCCAGTGCCTCGTCCTCGGCGCCGAGGGTGTCGGCGACGGCCGGGGACTCGTCGTCGGTGTCGGGCACGTCCAGGGACAGCGTGGAGTACGCGTTCGCGGACTCCAGGCCCTCCAGGACCTCCTCCTCCGAGATCGCCAGCTTCTCGGCGAGCTCGTGGACCGTGGGGGAGCGGCCGTGCAGCTGCGAGAGCTCCGCCGTGGCCGTCGTCAGGGACAGGCGCAGCTCCTGAAGCCGGCGCGGCACCCGCACCGCCCAGCCCTTGTCGCGGAAGTGCCGCTTGATCTCGCCGACCACCGTCGGTGTCGCGTACGTCGAGAACTCCACCCCGCGCTCCGGGTCGAAGCGGTCGACGGACTTGATCAGGCCGATGGTGGCGACCTGGGTCAGGTCGTCCAGCGGCTCCCCGCGGTTGCGGAAGCGGCGCGCGAGGTGCTCGACGAGCGGCAGGTGCATGCGGACCAGCCGATTGCGCAGCTCCGCGTACTCGGGGCTGTCCTTCTCCAGCGTGCGCAGCTCGGCGAACAGGGCGCGCGCCCCGCTGCGGTCCTGCGGGTCGTGCGTACCCTGCGCGCCGCGCGCGGCCGGCGCCTCGTCCTCGGAGTGTCGCTCGTGCTCGCTCATCGTCCCGCCCGTCGCCCTTTCCCGAGCTCGCGCCCGAGCCCGGACCGGCCGGACGGGGGTGCCCCCGATCCGCCCGTCCGCGGGCGCGCTCCGCACGGCACCGTCCTCGTCCCCGGTCCGCTGTCCGTCCGCCGGGAGTCCGGCCCCCGCGGGGGCGTCCTCCGGATGCGGCCGGGCCTGCTCGGGGATGCCGTCGATGCCGTCCGCCGTGCGCGGGGCCCCGTTCGGAGAACGTGTGCCCTCGGCCGGCAGCTCCCGTGTGCCGCGCTCTTCGTCCCGCACCGGCCCGTCCCCGTTCCTCACGCCGGCCCGGGTCCCGCGCCGCGCTGTTTGTAGAGGCTGATCGAAACGGTTTTGTCCTCGTCCACGGCGGAGGAGACCTTGCCCGCGAGGGCGGACAGGACGGTCCAGGCGAAGGTGTCCCGCGAGGGGGCGTGACCGTCGGTGGTCGGCGCCGAGACGGTGACCTCGAGCGAGTCGTCGACCAGGCGGAAGACACAGCTGAGCACCGAGCCGGGCACGGCCTGCTGGAGCAGGATCGCGCAGGCCTCGTCCACCGCGATGCGCAGGTCCTCGATCTCGTCGAGGGTGAAGTCCAAACGGGCCGCGAGACCGGCCGTGGCCGTCCGCAGCACCGACAGGTAGGCACCCGCAGCCGGCAGCCGGACTTCCACGAAGTCCTGGGTCACGGGCTCGCCTGCGATCTGGGACACCCTCACCTCCAAGGTGGTACAAGTGTTTCAGGGCCGAGGGTCGCCCCTCGGGGTAACGCGATACGTGGTTCAGCGGTGACGTTATCGCGCTCCGAACATTCCTGTCCCCGAGACCCCAACCCCTTGCTGTCACTCATAGTAAACACGCGAATACGCACAGTGGCTAGAGGTTGGGCGGGCCCAAATCGGCAGAGCGCGCGCCGGATTGACGTACCCAGACGTCAGGCGGTCGAACCGTCCGGCACCAGGGTCACACGAGGACGTGGTCGACGAAGCACCAGCGCCAGCTCTCCCCGGGCTCGAAGGTCCGCATCACCGGGTGGCCGGTCCCCCTGTGGTGCGCGGTCGCGTGCCGCCCCGGCGAGGAGTCGCAGCAGCCGACGTGCCCGCAGGTGAGGCAGAGCCGCAGCTGCACCGGGTCCGTGCCCTCGGCCAGACATTCGGGGCAGGTCCCGCTCAGAGGTTCGGGTTCCGGGTGCGGCAGCGCGTCGGCGTGCGTGCACTGTTTCATGATTGCCAGATTACGACGGCTGTGCGGGCGACCGCGCGGGAGAAAGAGGCGGGGCGAGACGCGTGGACGTGATGCCGCTGTTGGTGCTGGTGGCGGGGAGCGCGGCGGTCGCCGCGGCGGCCCGGCGCACCCCGGTGCCGGGACCCCTGCTGCTGGTCGCCGCGGGACTGGCGGTGTCGTACCTCCCCGGGGTGCCCACGTACGCCCTCGACCCGCACGTCGTCCTGCCGCTGCTGCTGCCCCCGCTGCTGTACACGGCGGCCACCGACAGCTCCTACCTGGATCTGCGGGCCCAGGTGCGGCCGGTCGCGCTGCTGTCGGTGGGGTACGTCCTCTTCGCGACCTTCGCCGTCGGCTGGGCCGCCTACCTGATCGTGCCGGACCTGCCGCTGACCGCGGCGCTGGTGCTGGGCGCGGTGGTGGCCCCGCCGGACGCCGTCGCGGCCACGGCGGTCGCGCGCCGGGTGGGGCTGCCGTCCCGGATCACCACGATCCTCCAGGGCGAGTCCCTGGTGAACGACGCCACCGCGATCACCGCCTACAAGGTGGCGCTCGCGGCGGCCGTCGGCGCGGGCGCCACCTGGGCCGGCGGCATCGGGGAGTTCCTGCTCGCCGCGGTCGGCGGCATCGGCGTCGGGCTGGTGCTGATGGTGCCGATCCAGTGGCTGCGCACCCGGCTGCGGGAGGCGCTGCTGCAGAACACGCTCTCGCTGCTCATCCCCTTCGCCGCCTACGCGGCGGCCGAACAGCTGCACGCCTCCGGCGTCCTGGCGGTGGTCGTCGTCGCGCTCCACCTCGGCCATCGCGCGTGGCAGGTCGATTTCGCCACGCGTCTCCAGGAGGACGCGGTGTGGAAGGTGGTGGCGTTCGTCCTGGAGTCCTCGGTGTTCGCGCTGATCGGGCTCCAGCTGCCGGTGGTCCTCGACGGCCTCGGGGCGTACGCGGGCGCCGACGCCGCCTGGTACGCGGTGGCCCTCTTCCTGGTCGTCGTCGCGGCCCGGTTCGTGTGGGTGTACCCGGCGACCTTCCTGCCCCGGATGCTGTCGGCGCGTGTCCGCGCGCGCGAGGAGGAACCCACCTGGAAGGTGCCGTTCGTGGTCGGCTGGGCGGGCATGCGCGGCGTGGTCTCGCTCGCGATCGCCTTCTCCATCCCGCTCACGGTGCACGGCGGCGCGCCCTTCCCCGGGCGCGACCTCATCCTGTTCCTCACCTTCACCACGGTCATCGGCACCCTGGTCGTGCAGGGCGTGACACTGCCGCCGCTGATCCGCCTGCTGCGGTTCCCCGGGCGGGACGCCCAGGCGGAGACGCTCGCGGAGGCCAACGCCCAGGCGCAGGCTTCGCTGGCCGCCGAACGGCGTTTGGCGGAACTGCTCTCGGACGAGCGCAACACGCTGCCCGGACCGCTCGCCGACCGTCTGCGCACGGTCCTGGAGCGCCGCCGCAACGCCGTGTGGGAACGGCTCGGCCAGTCCAACCCGGTCACCGGCGAGAGCGCCGACGACACCTACCGGCGGCTGTCCCGGGAGATGATCGGCGCCGAGCGCGAGGTGTTCGTCAGACTGCGGGACGCCCGCCGGATCGACGACGAGATGCTCAGGACGCTGCTGCGCAGGCTGGACCTGGAGGAGGCGGCCGCCTACCGGGAGGCCGCGCGGTGACCGGCGCCCCGGCGGGGGTCACGGGCGCTCGGGAAAGGGGCGGCCGGTGACGACGGCCGCGACCGTGCTCCCGCGCGGGAAGGCGCCCTCCCCGGCCAGGGCGGTCAGGGCGTAGAGCATTTTGGCCACATAGAGGCGCTCCACGGGCAGGCCGTGGCGCTGTTCGAAGTCCGCCGCGAAGGCGTCGAGCTCGGGCGGTACGCGCGCGTAGCCGCCGAAATGGAAGCGCTCCTCCAGCCGCCAGTCGCCGCGCGGACCGCCGAACGCCCGCTCCTGGAGCCGTCGTACGTCGCCGGCGAGGAAGCCGCCCTTGAGGACGGGGATGCCGAGCGCCCGCCGGCCGGGGGAGAGGCCGGCGGCCAGTCCGGCCAGGGTGCCGCCGGTGCCGCACGCCACGGCGACGACGTCGGCCCGGTCCCCCAGTTCCTCCCCGAGCGCGCGGCAGCCGCGCACGGCGGCGGCGTTGCTGCCGCCCTCGGGCACGACGTACGCGTCCTCGGCGCCGCACGCGCGCAGGATCGCCTCCCGGGTCCCGGGCTCGGCCTTGCGCCGGTATGCCGGTCTGTCGACGAAGTGCAGCCGCATGCCGTCGCGCGCGCACCGGGCCAGGGACGGGTTGAGCGGCCGGCCGGCGAGCTCCTGGCCGCGGACCACGCCGATGGTGGGCACGCCCAGCAGGCGGCCCGCCGCGGCGGTGGCCCGGAGGTGGTTGGAGTAGGCGCCGCCGAACGTGACGATCGGACGGCCGGCCGCCGCCGCGAGATTGGGGGCGAGTTTGCGCCACTTGTTGCCGACCAGCTCCGGGTGGATGAGGTCGTCGCGCTTGAGCAGCAGGCGGATGCCGTGCCGGGCGAAGCGGTCGTCCGTCACCTCCCGCAGCGGGGAGGGCAGGCGGGGCTGGAGAACGTCCGGGCCGGTCACGGCACCATTGTCGGTCATCGGTTCACTTCAGCCGATCCCGGATCCGTCCCCGCATCGACGCCATCGTGAACCCGCGCGGGTCCACCTTCCCCGGCTGCCACTCCAGGTGCCCGATGACGGACCGCTCGTTCCACCCGTGATGGCGGCAGACCGCGGCGGCGGCCTTCTCGATGGCCTCCAGCTGGACAGCGGGCCAGGGGTCCTTGCCGTCGCCGAGGTTCTCGCACTCGAAACCGTAGAAGTGGCGGTTGCCGTCCGTGTTGGCCTCGTTGTCCGGGGGCAGCCCCTTCTCCGCGATCACCGCGCGCAGCACCTCGTCGTCACCGAGCCCGGCGTGGTTGGCACGGCCGTAACCGACGAGGTGCACTCTGCCGTCCTTGGTGATCACGCCGTGGCACAGCGGGCCGGGCAGGCCCTCGTACCCGTCGCGGCAGATCTCGACGGTGCGCGCGCTGCCCTTGGTCACGGTGTGATGGATCATCACGCCGTGCACGGGGCCCCACGGGCCCTTGTGGTTGCGGTTGTGGTGCCGCCAGTCGCCGACCTCGACGACGGTGAGACCCTCGGCCTTCAGTGCCTTCAGGAAACTGCCCGCGGACATGGGTTTGGCCATGGTCCGGCTCCTTCGCAGGGCGCGACGGCCGCCCGGCGCGACCGCTCGTATCGGGCCTATACCGAAAGTGAGCGATCGTTACTACCCGTTCGTGTCCGTGTGCGAGCAGATCCGGACAATACGGAACACTGGGGCCTCGTGAGGGTGAAAGGTCAGCTTGTCTGTCTGCCCTCACGGCCAGTCATCCATTCCCCCTCTTTCGGGTAATAGCACGATCACCTTTCGTCATGAAGGCTGGGCCCCGCACATCGATGTCCGGGCGCGGATGCGCGCCGGGCATGACCGGGAGGGCAATTCCTTATGTCGGCAGGCGAAGAGGTCCGCACCGAGCAGGTCAGGCCGCAGCAGAGTCTCGGCACGGCGGCCGCGCGGAACCTGGCCACCACGACCAAGTCCGTACCCCAGATGCAGGAGATCAGCTCCCGCTGGCTGCTGCGCACCCTGCCCTGGGTGGACGTCAAAGGCGGTACCTACCGGGTGAACCGCCGGCTGTCCTTCGCCGTGGGCGACGGCCGGGTGACGTTCGTGAAGACCGGCGACCGCGTCGAGGTCATCCCCGCCGAGCTGGCCGAGCTGCCGGCGCTGCGGTCCTACGAGGACGCGGAGGTGCTCTCCGAACTCGCCCAGAGCTGTGCGCAGCGGGAGTTCGCCCCGGGCGACGTGATCGCCTCCTTCGGCAACCGGGCCGACACCGTGTACCTGCTGGCGCACGGCAGGGTCGAGAAGGTCGGCACCGGCCCGTACGGGGAGGACGAGTCCCTCGGCGTCCTCGCCGACGGCGCCTACTTCGGCGACCGGGCGCTGCTCGACGGCGACGCCATCTGGGAGTACACCGCCCGCGCGGTGACCGCCTGCACGGTCCTCGCGCTGCCCCGCCAGGAGGTCGAGCGGATCGCGGAGCGGGCCGGGTCCCTGGCCGATCACCTGCGGCAGCGGCGCTCGATCCCGCGGCAGCGCACCAACAGGTACGGCGAGAAGGAGATCGACCTCGCCGCCGGCCACACCGGTGAACCGGACATCCCGCACACCTTCGTCGACTACGAGGCCCGCCCCCGCGAGTACGAGCTGAGCGTCGCACAGACGGTCCTGCGCATCCACACGCGCGTGGCCGACCTCTACAACCAGCCGATGAACCAGACCGAGCAGCAGCTGCGGCTCACCGTGGAGGCACTCAAGGAGCGCCAGGAGCACGAGCTCGTCAACAACCGCGAGTTCGGCCTGCTGCACAACTGCGAGTACGACCAGCGGATCCAGCCCCACGACGGCGTGCCGAGCCCGGACGACATGGACGAGCTGCTCAGCAGGCGGCGCGGCACCAAGCTGTTCCTGGCCCACCCGCGCGCGATCGCCGCGTTCGGCCGCGAGCTCAACCGGCGCGGACTCGTCCCGGAGACGATCGACATCGGCGGCAACCGCATTCCCACCTGGCGGGGCGTGCCGATCTACCCGTGCAACAAGATCCCGGTCACCGAGGCCCGTACGTCGTCGATCATCGCCATGCGTACCGGGGAGGAGGACCAGGGTGTCGTCGGCCTGCGGGCCACCGGCATCCCCGACGAGATCGAGCCGAGCCTGTCGGTGCGCTTCATGGGCATCAACGAACAGGCCGTCATCAAATACCTGGTGACGGCCTACTACTCGGCCGCGGTACTGGTCCCGGACGCGCTCGGCGTGCTGGAGAACGTCGAGATCGGCCGCTGGCGGTGATCGATTCCGTCCCGGGCGCCGTGTCCCCGTCCTCCGGGGCGGGTAAGTCCCTGGGGTACGTGCGCACAGGCTGCGGAAGCACCACGATCCGCTCACTGCCTAAGGGGGCCCATGGGTGAGCCCATGACGGAGACGAAGCAACGCACCGCCGACGGGGACGGCCTGGCCGGCGTCCCGGTGAGGCTCGGGGGCCTCGGGGCGGACAGGGACGACGGGGAGGGGTCCTTCGACGGGCACGAGGCCCAGACGCTGCTGCGCCGCGCCCGGGAGATGGTCGATCCCGAGCTGCGGGCGGCGATCGCGACCCTGCCCGGGTCGATGCGCCAGGTCGCGCTCTACCACTTCGGCTGGCAGCACGCGGACGGCACCCCGGCGGCGGGCAACGCGGGCAAGGCGATCCGTCCCGCGCTCGTCCTCGCCGCCGCCTCCGCGCTCGGCGGGCCCACGGCCCGCTCGGCGGCGGTTCGGGCGGCCGCGGCGGTGGAGCTGATCCACAACTTCACCTTGCTCCACGACGATGTGATGGACCGGGACCCCACGCGCCGCCACCGGCCCACCGCCTGGGCTGTGTTCGGCGACGTCGACGCGATCCTCGCGGGAGACGCCCTACAGGCGCTGGCCCTGCGGCTGCTCGCCGAGGACCCGCATCCCGCCTCCGCGATGGCGGCCGCCCGGGTCGCGCAGTGCGTCGTGGAACTGTGTGCCGGCCAGCACGCGGACACGGCCATGGAACGGCGCGCGCCGCAGGAGGTCACCCTCGACGAGGTGCTCGCCATGGCGGAGGCCAAGACCGGCGCGCTGCTGGGGTGCGCCTGCGCCCTCGGCGCGCTGTACGCGGGCGCCGCGCCGGAGGACGTCGACGCGCTGGACGCGTTCGGCCGCGAGGCCGGGCTGGCCTTCCAGCTCATCGACGACGTCATCGGCATATGGGGCGACCCGGACCGCACCGGCAAGCCCGCCGGGTCGGATCTCGCCGCCCGCAAGAAGTCCCTGCCGGTCGTCGCCGCGCTCACCTCCGGCACCCCGGCCGCCGCCGAGCTGGCGGAACTGTACGGGGCACAGGGCGCCGTGACCGAGGAGGACCTGGCGCGGACCGCGCTGGCCGTGGAACGGGCGGGCGGGCGCGACTGGGCACAGGCGCAGGCGTCCGACCGGATGGGCCGCGCGATGCACGAACTGGCCCGGGCGGTGCCCGACCCGGAGGCGGCGGGCGGTCTGCTCGCACTCGCCGAGTTCGTCACCCGGCGCAGTACCTGAGCGCCTTCAGGCCCCGGAGCCCCGCAGGACCGTACGCCACCTGACAGGCGTACGGCCGCACCGCCGAGGGCTCCGGCCCGGCGGATCCCGCACTGCCCCACGGTGTGCGGGATCCGCCTTCCGCCGTTCGGCGGCACCGCGGCGGCGTCCGCCACGGCCACCCGCTAGTCTGCAACCCCCGTACCGGAGGTACCGGTTGAGGCGAGGGGGGGAGCGGCATGGGCGTGGCGATCCGCGCGGCGGGCGAGGACGACCGGGAGCTGGTCGTCCGGCTGCTGGACGAGTCCTTCCAGGACGACCCGGTGAGCGCTTGGGTCTTCCCCGGTGCCGCCTACCGGCGCAGGACGCACCACAGGCTCATGGCGGCCTTCACCGATCTCGTGCTCGCCGAGGGACGCATCGACGTCACCGAGGACGGTGCGGCCTGCGCGCTGTGGCTGTCCGTGCCCGCGGACGACGCCGGCGGCGCGGACGACAGCCCCGCGCAGCTGCGCGCGGCCGTGGACCCGGACAACGAGCGCGTCGAGTTGATCGTCCGCCTGATGGCCCGGGTCCATCCAGCGGGCCGGGCGCACGAGTACCTGTGGATGATCGGTGTCACGCCCGGGCGGCAGGGCGAGGGCCTCGGCACCGCGCTGATCGAGTCGGTCCTCGACCGCTGCGACCGCGAGAACCTGCCCGCCTACCTGGAGGCGAGCAGCGACCGCAGCCGCCGGCTGTACGAACGCCTCGGCTTCGCCAGCACGGGCCCGGCCCTCGACCTGCCGGACGGTCCCCGCATGTGGCCGATGTGGCGCGAGCCGCGCCCGCCGGCCCACTGACGAACGGCCGCCTGGCCGTGTCCCTCCCGTCGGTGGCGGCGTCCTCACCGTCCGGGAAAACCGGACGTGCTCTCGGCGGCCCAGCCCCGGCAACTGCACCCGAGGCGTTCTTCTCGCGGGCCCCCGCCCGTGCCGGCGAACCGTCCCCTCGAACCCCCGAACCCGAAGAAAAGAGATCGGCTTGCGCAAGCTCACCTACTTCATCGCCTGCTCGATCGACGGGTTCATCGGGGACCCGAGCGGTGACGCCTCCTCGATGTTCGCCTTCCTCGACGAGGAGTTCTTCGCCTTCGTCAAGGCGGAATACCCGGAGACCGTGCCGACCCAGGGCCGCCGGGCCATGGGCTTCGACGACCTGCCGAACAAGCGGTTCGACACGATCGTCCAGGGCCGCGCCAGTTACGACCTGGCCCTGAAGGAGGGCATCACCAGCCCCTACGCCCATCTGCGCGAGTACGTGGCCTCGCGCACCCTCACCGAGTCGCCCGACCCGCACGTGGAGATCATCTCCTCGGACCTGGCCGGCCGTGTCCGCGCGCTGAAGGCGGAGGACGGCGACCTCGGCATCTACCTCTGCGGCGGCTCGGAGATCGCCGGGCAACTGATCGACGAGATCGACGAGCTCGTGATCAAGACGTACCCGATCGTGCTGGGCTCCGGCATGCCGATGTTCCGCTCGGCGGCCGCCGTCTCGGCCTTCACGCTGGAGTCGGTGCGCACGCTGGACAGCGGTGTGCTGGTGCGGACGTACGGCAGGAAGCGCTGAGCCGCCATCGGCTCTACGCTGAATCCATGGACGGCGGGAAGCACGTCTGCCCCTCCTGCGGGCAGCAGGTCGAGACGGTCGTCCGGCGCCACAAGACGCTGGGCGCGTGGGTCCCGGTATGGGTTCCCGGCCCGTGCCGCGACCCCAGGTGCGAGGCGCACCCCGCGCAGGCCGCCGAGAGCACGGTGGCACCGAAGGGGACGACCGCGATGCGGGCCGCGGCGCCCGCGGGGCGCGGCACGAGGCCCCGCACCACGGAGCCGCGGGGCAGGTTCCCGGGCGGCTCCTGACCCGCTCCAGCGCCGTGCGCCGGGCCCTTCCGCCCACCGGCGAAGGCGGACGCGAGGACGAAAGGGGCCCGGCCGGAGAACCGGCCGGGCCCCTTCGGGTTGCCCGGTGGCCCGCGATGGTGCACCGATCGCCGGCCGCGAAGGCGGACTCGCGAGGGCCTGGGTCAGGCCTTCTTGGTCTCCTAGTAATGGGGCGGGTCGGTGACCTGCGGCGATGCCCGCAGCAGGTCGCTGACCTGGCCTTTTGCTGTTGGCTGGCGATGGGGTCCGACGGTCCTGATCGGGTGTCCTGCGGACTGTGTGCGGACTGGCGGGGGCGTTCGTTGCTTTTCCCCGGGCACGGGAGCAGGTACCTCCGTCACTCCCCGCGCATGGCCTTCAGGAGGAACGGTCCGAGGGTCTCCAGATCGGTCCATGAACCGAAGAAGTCGATGCCCGACCCCGTCCAGACCACAGGTCGCACTCGCTTCGGCACTGCCGCCCGCCCGCGATCGCGAGCCACGGCGGCGAAACCATTGCCCAGCTCGGCCGCGTTGGCATGAGCGTGACCACTTGCATGGCTGCCCAGCTTGAACGGCAGCTGAGCCCTACCGCCAGGTCCAGCGGGAGCGAAGGTGTAAAGAGCAGGTACCTCCACCCCGTAATCAATCTCCATGCGCACGCCATCGACCTGCACCTCACACGTGCTGCGGTTGGCAGCCTTGACTACGAGGTAGTACGGCTCGGAGAAGATCTGGGGGTTTTCTGCGCCTGCGAGTCCTATGGGGATGTGAATGATCCTGCCGTCCTCCAGCGTGCATCCAGCCAGCAGCTCCACGCCGAGGTCGGGGCCACTGCCCTGCGTGTTTTGAGGAACCGCTTCTCCGCCCAGACCGCTGGCGGGGACAAGTCCCTGGGCGTTCAGGAGGTTGACGAGGTTCTTGTACGCGCGAAGGAAGCTGTCCCTGGCCTGGCAAGCCTGCCTGTTGAGATTGTTCCGCTCGGTCGTGGTGCCGGGGTAGCTCATCTCTAGGACGGGCCTGCCTTCGTCCGAGACATCGTGCATGCCGTTTAGCTCGTCATAGAACGCCTTAAGGTGCTCCATCGCGGACTCGTGAGCTTCCTGAAGTGCCGGGTTGACGTAGTCGAGCACATCATCGTCCAACTCCTCGTAGGCGTCGCAGACGGGATGACTTACCGCGAGCGGCACAGTGAACAACGTCGGTGCCTTGCGGAGCCAAGTCCGCCAGCTCCCATCAGGCGGTAGGAGGTCCAGCAGTCGCCCAGCCTTGCGTCGATCTGTTTCCGTGGGCGAGGCAGGCGACGGAACTGTCTGGCTCGAGACCTGCGTGGTGGGGGAAGACTCGGACGCGACGTCAACTTCCGTATCTGAGTTCGTCGGCGACGATGCTGTGTTACTCGCTGCCACCGGCGGGAAGCGACGTTCACCTGCAGCCTCCTTACGCATCAGCTCCCACCTGCCAACACCCAGGGTGGACACGCCGGCCCGCGCTTCGAGCAGCGTGACCAAGATTCTGAACGGTCGGCCGGGGGCCGGAACGGTCTTGCCCGTGAACCACGGGCTGGTCTTGCTCTTGCCCAGGTTCACCGGAGGCTGCTGTGCCTTCCCGAACGCTTCGATCTGCCCCAGGGACAGGCTCGCCTTCAGCCGAAGCCCCTCCAGCGTGGTGGCGAGCCGGTCAACCGCCGGTGTACCGGTCATGGGTTCCCCTGTTCAGTCTGAACGTTCGTCGAACCGCAATTTCACCAGGTCTGACCAGCCTGAACACCCCGTTCAGCGGGGTTCAGCCAACGACGAGAAGCGCGCCTGGCGGGCTCCATGGGGGTCGTCGACCACCCGGGTCGGCCCTAAGGAGGGCAATCGATGAGGAAGTTCATGGGCGTGTGGCGTGACCAGGAGCGTTGGCATGCGGCGGTGAAGCTCGCAGGTAGGTGGGCGGCATGGCAGGTGGTGAAGGAAATCCTGCGGCTCGCTCTGGAGCTGTGGCTTCAGACCTGAGGGGCCCGAGCGCCGAACTTCAGGGCGGGGCTCAGGCCGTATCCCGGTGATGTGTGCTCGCTGGGAACATGGTTGAGAGCGCCTGTGCGTGAGCCGAGATGGTGGCAAGCCCCTGGCGGTGCCCGGGGCTTGCCACCACGCCGCGCGTAAGCTGTCTACCCGTACAGCTCGGGGACACTGGGCACGAGATGCACCTAGGTATGGGGGACGCTATGGGCGGTATGAGCGACGTTGAGGGGTCGAAGGCGCTAATCAAGGTCGATTCCGCGGAGACTGTCGCCGACCAGGTGGCACTTGTCGCGTGGCTCCAGGCTGAACGAGGTCTTCATGGGCGGGTCCGCGTAGCCCATGCCGCGCCTGCCGAGAACGAACTCGGTGCCGCTCTCGACCTACTGACCGTCTCCCTCGGCTCCGGCGGGATCGCAACAATCCTTGCCGGTTCGCTCTCTGCGTGGCTGCAAAATCGACGCTCCCAGACCACGATCCGCATCACCATCACTCGTGCGGACCGCACCCTGGAACTCGAGACTGGTGACGCAGCCGAGGCCGAGGATCTGATCCGACGCTTCTTGAGTGACGACACTAATGAAGCCTGAGGAGAACGACACCGCCATCCTCATCGGCGTCTCGCAGTACCGAGATCCGTCCCTTCCGGATGTTCCAGCAGTGCTCAACAGCCTGCACACGATGCGACGCCTTCTTACTGACCCCGACCTGTGCGGCTGGGCTGAAGGCCAGGTGCATGTGTTGGAAGATCCCGTAGGATCTTCCAAGCTGGGCCTGCGGCTCCATCGCCTGGCGGAGGAGACTACGGGCACCCTGCTGGTTTACTTCGTCGGGCATGGCGTGCTCACGAAGACTGGTTCGCTTTGTCTGGCCACAGGTGAAACCCAGCTCCGCTACCCGGACCTGACCGGTTTGGAGTACGACAAGGTTCGCGGCGCACTGTTGGACTCGCCAGCCCAGGTGAAGCTGGTGATCCTCGACTGTTGCTACTCAGGACGTGCCATCAATGGCCTCTCGGGCAGTGACCAGAGCACCTTCGCGGTGGCCGCCGAAATCAGTGGTGTCTACACGCTGACGGCGGCCGATCGAGCTGCCCACGTGCCGTCACCGGAGGTACAGAAGACCGCCTGCACCTCCTTTACCGGGGTGCTGGACTATGTCGTTCGGGCTGGGATTCCGGACGCTCCGGCACAGCTCTCCTTGAGTGATATTTACCCCAAGCTCAAGCATGAACTCAAAATTCGAAACCTACCGGAGCCCAACCAGCGGGCGACCGACACTGCTACCTCGTATCCGTTCAGTCGTAACGTCGCCTACACGGGCGGAACGGGCTTCCGGCTGATTCCTCAGGCGCAAGAAGATCTCTTCATTAGGATCCTGGCAGCTCAGCCACGTCACAGCCTAACAATTCCGAATATTGAGCAGCTGGATGACTGGCCTGGGGTCTATCTTCTCCACCAGGAGACTGGTGTCGAAATTCCTGAGACCGTCTACGTAGGCAAGGGCGATCGTTCGATTTCCCATCGCCTCAAGCGGAATCTTCGGAAAATTGATGGGCGCCGTAACATTGATTCGAAAGACTTTTCGTTTAGCTATCTAAAGCTGGATGATGACCTAAGTTATGTTGCGCCCGAACAGCTTGTGATCCGTCGACTGAACGGTCGAGGGATTGAGCCTTGGAATAATAATGGATTCGGAAACCAAGATCCTGGGCGAATGAGAGACCGAACTCGCCTTCGCGGTGATCACTTCGATGTTCTCCATCCGATTGACCTTTCGTGGGCCCTTCACCCCGAAGGGCCAGCTCTCGATCTTGCTGCGTATGATCTGGCCGTTCGGCTCAAGCAGGAACTTCCTTATAATTTCCGCTTTGAGTACCGTCCTGGAGCGATAGATAGTGAGACTCGGGTAACCGTCCCAGAGGGGCCTTTGTCTGCCGATCAAGCCTTCCGCTTGCTTTCTTCTGCCGTAGGAGAGGAGTGGCAGATCAGTGCCCTCATGGGCTACGTCCTGATGTATCGTGAGAGGGGCGTTTCCTATCCCAGCGCCATTCGCTATTACGTAGGTGGGCAGGTCACGGAGGCGATCCCGGACGTCTATGAAGAAGACCCGCTCGAAGAATCAAACTAGTTTTCCGGTGTAGTTTTGTTCGCCGGATCTAGTGGATGCCGCTGATCTGTAGAAGCATTAGTTGCGCGGTGGCCCCGAACGACAGATCTCGATGGCGAGGGCTCCGAGGGCTTCCTTCTCGGGGCCGTAGATGGTGCGGATGTTGGCGAGTTGCTGGTCGCGGGTGGCGGTGGGGTTGACGTTGGACGGGCCTTCGCCGTCGAGGAGGGCTTCGAAGTCGGGGTACTCGGTGACGCGGAGGACTTCGACGTCGCAGGTCTCGTCCGTGCCCTTGATGCGGAAGCGGATGGTGTCGCCGGCGGCGAGGTCCGCGAGGTGCGGGTACTTGACCCGCACCTCGATGGTCTTGGTGCCCGCGGCGACGAGCTCGAAGTACTGGCGGTAGAGGTTGAGCTCGCGGACGCGGGCGGTGCGGTCGGTCATCGGGAGGGAACGCTCCTGGGGGACGGTGCGGTGATCAGGCGGCTGATCTCGGTGGCCGAGTACGAGCGGAAGAAGTGGCGGGGGTCGGAGAGCAGGGTCTCGGCCATGGCGAGCAGCTGGTCGGCGTACTCGGTGACGGTGCCGGGCCACTGCCGGGTGTCGAGCATCCAGGGGGCGGCGCCCTCGGGCAAGGGGGCACGGCCTTCTCGTATGAGGGATTTCGACAACTTGGCGCCGGTGTCGGTCACGACCTGGGGGCAGAACAGTCGGGCCGGGAGCTGGACGCGCGTGAGGCCCACGGCCTGGAGGGCCTCGTCGACGAGGTGGGAGCCGAAGACCCAGTCGCCGCCCTTGACCATGACGTACAGGGTGCCCTGGGGGCTGGTCATGGCGAGTTCCTTGACGAGGTTGCGGTAGAGGGTGGCCAGGTCGAGGTAGCCGCCGGCGGTGGGCGTGATGGTGGCCTCGTACGGGCTGTGGTGGAGGCAGACGGCGGAGACCACCGCCGACTCGGGCCCGGTGAGGCGGACCCGGGTGCGTTCGGCGTGCTTCTCCGCCCAGCCGCAGTCGGGGTGCGGGCAGGGGACGCGGAGGTGCGGGGTGCCGGTGGAGGGGGCGAGCCACCAGCGGGCGGCGTCGATGCGGGGGAGGAGGCGGAGCCAGGTGCGGCGGTAGTGCTCGCCGGCCTGCTGCTGGGTGTACGTCTCGATGCGGTGCGGGATGCCCAGGCGCCTGGAGAGGGCCGTGAAGAGGGGCTGGTAGAGGGCGGTTACGAGGTCGTGTAGGGCCTGTTCGCCGAGGGCTTGGGCGTAGGCGCGCTGGTAGCGGTGTCCGCTGGTCGGGTCGGTGGCCAGCTCGTACGGGGCGTTGTCGAGGGCGCTGAAGAGCACCTCGGTGGGGAGACCGTAGCGGTCGCGCAGTCGGGCGGCCATGGCGAAGGCCAGGGACTGCACGAGCGAGGTGCCGATGTGCGGGGCGCCGTTTATCTGGGTACCGACGACCAACACGATGCGCTCGGGCGGGGCGGCCAGGATGCGCGGGGTCAGTACGTCCTCGGCGCGGTGGAGGGCGTTGGCGAGGACGGTGTTCGGCGAGACGGGGTGGATGGTCACGAGGTGTCTCCCTGGGGGCCGGTGGTGTGGGGCGGCAGAGGCGCGGCCTCGCTGTCAATGCGGTCGAATGCGGCCCAGACGCACTTTCCGGGGCCCGTCCGCTCCTTCACGCCCCAGCTGTCGGCGGTCGCGGCGACGATCAGCAGACCGCGGCCGTCGACGGCGGACTCCTCGGGAACGCGCTGCGTCGGCCTGTTCTCGCCGCTGTCGTGGACCTCGATCCGCAGCTCCTGGTCGAGGGACTCAACGCGTACGAGGAGCAGTCGACCCACGGGCGCCCCGTGAAGCACGGCGTTGGTGACGAGTTCCGAGGTGCACAGCCGCATGTCGTCGAGGCGGCTCGTCTCACCCCATTCGGTCAGCGTGGCGGCGACGAAGTCGCGAGCGATACGCGGTGTGGTCCGGCGGCGGGGGAACAGCATGGTGCGGTGCCGACCCGTGCTCGGAAGGAGATCCGGGGCGGTATCGATCGCCTCGTTGGTGAGTCTGCTTGCCATGGTCAACAGCAAAGCGACTTAACTCATTTGGGTCGGGAGCCAGCACGGGGGCCAAGGCGGGGGCCACTATGGGGGCCAGAGGTCACGTGTTCCTGGGGGACGGCATGGGCGACACCGGGATCGGCGCCTTGCTCGTCCGGCTGCGTACCGAGCGCGGCTGGAGCCAGCAGAGGGTTGCCGACGAGTACAACGCCCTGGAAGGGCGCTCCGCGAAAACCGGCAAGGAGATCGGGCGGTACGAGCGCGAAGCCCGAGTCCCTGTTCCCTATACCCGGAAGTACCTGGCGCAGGTCTTCCGCGTCGATATCGCCGTGCTCGACCAAGCTGTTGCCGTCAGCAAGGGGCAGCGGTACGGGTCCGATGCCGCCGAGGTCGAGATTGTGCCGTCGGCGCTGCCGCCGGAAGACACCCACGTCCGTGGAGACCCACTCTCTGAGGACGCGGTGCGGTCGGCGGACTTCGCCCGCTTCATCGCGCAGCGGAACGCTGACGAGTTCGTCGTGGAGCAGCTGGAGGCAGACGTCGGCCGGCTCGCCCGTACGTACGTCAGCCACCCGCTGAAGGAGCAGTACGTCGAGATCAGGCGGTTACGAGACGGGGCCTTCGAGCTGCTGCGCGGGCGCCAGCACCCCCGGCAGACCGCTGACCTGTACCTCTCCGCTTCTCGCCTCTGTGGCCTGTCCGCGCACGTCTGCCTCGACCTCGGCGACTACGACTCCGCCGCCACCCACGCCCGCACCGCACGCGCCTGTGCCGAGGCGGCCGGGCACGAGGGGATGCTGGCCTGGGTACGGGCTGTGGAGTCGTTGATCGCGTACTGGGCAGGGCGGTACGAGCAGGCGGCCCGGCTGGCGCAGGCCGGTCGGCGGCACAGGGCCAGCGGCAGCATCGGCGCACGGCTGGCGAGTCTGGAGGCGCGGGCGTTGGCGATAGTCGGCGACTCGGCAGGCGCGCTCGCCGCCCTGTCGGATGCTGAACGATCGCGAGAGGCGATCTCGGGCCGGGACGAGGTCCTGGGAGTCTTCGGCTTCCCTGCGGCCAAGCAGTTCGCGTACGCCGGAACGACCCTCTTGGCCGTAGGCGGGCAGGAGCACGTCCACCGGGCCATCGTCAGCGCGGAGACGGCGATCCGCCTCTATCGCAGCGCGGACGGAGACGATCAGTCGGTCGGTGACCTGTTCGCCGCGCACCTCGACCTCGCCAGCGGGCACCTGCTCCTGGGCGACCTGGAGGGCACGGAGGAGATGCTCGGCTTTGTTCTTCAGTCCTCGCCCGAGCGCATGTCGGCCAGTATCGTGCGCCGGCTCACCGTTCTCGGGCGGGAGCTGGAAGGGCCGCAGTACGGTGGAGCCGCGCAGGCAGTGCACCTGCGCGAACGACTCCAGCACACGGCCGTCCGTGCGTCCCTGCCCGCCGCCCACCCACCGGAGTTGCCGACGTGACCGACCTGTCCGCCGCCCACGACGCCGCCGTCACCGACCGGGCCCGCCTGGCGGGCAGCGCCTACAACGGAGACCGGGACCTGGCCGCCCGGCAGTCGCTCTACCAGTGGCAGACGCCGCGGTACGACCTCCCCGGCCTCGTGACCGAGCAGCTGGGCGACGTACGTGGGCGGGTCGTCGACATCGGCTGCGGCAACGGCAAGTTCATCCAGCGGCTCCGCCAGGACCGCCCGGACCTGTCCCTGCTCGGCCTCGACATCGCTCCCGGCATCCTTGCCGGCGTCCCCGGCCCGGTCGCCGTGGCGGATGCAACCCGGCTTCCGCTGGCGACGGGCAGCGTCGACGCCGCCCTCGCGCTCCACATGCTCTACCACGTACCCGACATCCCTCAGGCGGTCAGGGAGCTGGCCCGGATCGTCGCCCGTGACGGGCTGGTGGTCGTCTCCACCAACAGTGACCGCGACAAGGCTGAGATGGATGACCTCTGGCAGCGGGCCGCCGGCGACGTCCTCGGCGTCGAGCGCGGCCCGGCCCGGATCTCTCTCAGCGCCCGCTTTTCCCTGGAGGAGGCTCCGGCCTTCCTCGGAGAGGAGTTCGGACAGGTGGAGGTCACCGAACTGCCAGGGACCATCACGGTCCGCGACCCCGAGCCCGTCATTGCCCACATGGCCTCGTATCGAGCCTGGGCAGACCAGCACGACGTGCCCTTCGACGCGACCATCGAACGGGCCCGGGCCATCGTCGCCGAGGACATCGCACGTAATGGCGCGTACGAGATCACCTGCCTTGGCGGGATCCTCGTCTGTCGCAGGTGATTCGCCCGAGCTGACGCTGCGGCCAGCGCCTTGGGCAGCTGTCTCACGGCAAACGAAGACGTCCTCGGCGATGTCGCCCTGCCGGCGGCCAGTCCAGAACCGGATCTGGTTCACGATCTGCTGCAGCGGCAAAGGGGGAGCGACGCCCAGCTCCTCGGACAGATACTTCTCGCTAGTACCGTCTGAGGGTCGGGGCGAGGTGCCAGCATTGCTGACCATCGATCTTGTTCCGATTCGAGAGGGCTGCGTCTATAGCTTCCGTGTTCGAGGTTGATTAGTACAGGTTGTTTCCAGGGAGGGAAAATGGCCACATGGCGAGATCTGGCGATGCCGCGCTCGAAAGAGGTTTGGCGTGAGCTGAGGGGCTTGCGAACCGCAGTCGGCGGCCCTGTGCGGCATGATATGGATCGCAGGAATGTCTTCGTTTCATCCCTGGAGCAGGCCCAGCAATTCACCGAGGCAGCTGTGGGGGCGGGTGCCGCGACGCGTCCTGTGCAGATCTTCTACGCGCTGTCTCAGTTCGGAAGGGCGATTGCTGCGTCGTCAGGACTTCTCGGCAAGGGTGAATGGCGGCTGACGGGTCACGGAATTCAAACTCGCAATATCGATGCGAGTCAAGGATTGGCTCGTGTGGCGGTGACTCCGACGGCCAAGGGTTCCTTTCCTGGGGTTGCTCGCGCCTTGGGGGTCCAGCCAATGGAGGCGCAGCGATCTGTATCGTTGGGGGAATTGTGGCCTTTGATTCCTGAGGCTCAGAAAGTTCCCCTTCCGGACTCCTCTGGTCTTCCCGCCCTGTACTTCAGCCCCGGTGGCCTGGTTTACCGGGGGGAAGACAGGTGGTGTCGGCTGTCCTTGTCTCCGGTTCCGCAAGATGTGAAAGTTCGCTCGCAGGTCGACCCGCTTTCAGTCGATGTGTTCCTTTCGAGGTACCCCTCGATGAGTGGTTGGTCGCATACGCCAGATGCTCCGGATTCGATTCAGTGGCGCCTTCAGGATAGTGGGGCGAATGAGCTTGTGGTATTCCTGCCTTCAGGGCTCGACGTGCACGCGAGGGACGCGGATGGGCGTAGGGAAGCACTAGAACGGGCGACGTTCTATAGGGGTCCCAGTGATTCCTATGTATTCCCGGAGATCGGCGATATGGGTGGCCCAGTTCATCCGCTCCTGGCTTGGTGGGCAATCCTTTTCGGTCTGTCGATATTGACGCGCTACGAGCCGGAATCCTGGGCCGGGATCATCGATATTGATGACTCCAGTGCGGCAAACGCAGTCGAGCATCTGCTGGAAGAGGCGATTGTGGTTATCCCGCACCTTGCGCTGCGTGCAATCAATGACGTATCGGTATGCTGAAAGAGAGTTCCGACTTGCCAGCCGAGTAGGGCGTTCGCAGTGGGTAGCGATTGGGAGGACGGCTGACCGCGATACTCCTTGGGGTGGTGCAGAGCGTAGTGCTTGAGTTTTCGTCGTGGAGGTTTCCGTGAGGTCGTGGGAGAACGACCCGGCGTATCAAGCAGTGGAGCGGGCGTTCATCAACGCAGATCCGCTTGAGCAGGTGGGAGGCCCCCTCGACGTTCGCGCGGTGGTGGCGGACATGCGCCAGGGCACCAAGGACGGCTTTCTGCTTGAGGAGGTGCCATGGGACCGCTTCCCGGAGGGGGTCAGGGTCCGCGAGGCCATGGAGCGGTTGCACTCGGGCGACGCCGCCGTTGTTAGTGCGCTCGGCACGCTGATCGGCCTGTGCGCTAACGACATGAGGGCCGCGGTCGCGTCGGCGGTGCCTTTCCTGATTCGAATGGGTACCGATCCGGAGGGCCGCCACCATGCCGAGGCCCTGACCGTGGTGGGCGAGGTGGCGCGCATGTGGCACCAGGGCGTGTGCACACGTGCCGACATGCTGCGGTTCCACGACGATGACGAATGGTTCCTCGAGGTCACCGGCTACCTGCAGAACTGGTCGGTGCAGGCCGCCCGCGAGGCGATCGCGGCGGACACCGATCTTCTCCTGCCCCTGCTCGACGACCCCGACGCCGCAGTGCGCACCGCCACCGCATACGCACTGGCGGCCGCATCCGACCGCGCGCAGGGCATCCTCACCGCGTTCCACTCCCGCCTGCTCTCCGAGCACAACCCAGCCGCACGCGCGGGCTTGATCCTGGCGATCGCGCAGCTGGCCCGGGCGCACCAGGACCAGGGGGCGGTGGCGTGGATGCGGGCCTGCTGGTCCGACCCGGCACGACCGCCAGAAGTACGCGTGAGCGCCGCGCTGGGGTGGATGTGCCTCACCGACCTGCCGGTCCCGGACGAACTGCGCGCCATGCTGGACACCCTCGCTACCGACGAGACAGCTCGGTTGATGTCACCGTTGCCGTGGATGCGCGCGGTCGAGACCGCCAAGGGCAGCGGCCTTCACAGTTGCCTGCGCACCATGCTGCACCCCGGCACGCCTGGCGTCGAAGACTGCGACGACCCGTGGTCCTGACAGCGAGTCGGGTGTTCCCCCGCCGAACCACGTCGGCTGTTCCTTCGGGGAACATGTCGCACGGGGTGCGGCGGTCTCCGCATTACCGGCCCCTTCGTAGGGAGTCTGGCTGGGATCGATCGGCCACCGGTGTGGCTGGCAGGTTTGGCGTGGCGGACACGGACGACGTGCCGCTGACCGTACTTCGCTTGCGAGCCGCTTGCGTCCGCCGGTTCGGCTGAGCGGTGATGTGCCAGTTGAGGACCTCGGCGGGGTGCTCGGCGCTGTCGAGCTCCCGCTGGGTACCGACTTCGGCCAGGAGGCGTCGGGGGTTGTGGCCGGCGGTCTCGGCGTGGGCGGGGGTTGTGGTCAGGGCGGTCCAAGTGGGGTCGGCGAGAATCCGGTCGGCGTTGTCGGGGTGGGCCGCGCGGACGTCTTGCTCGTAGCGGCGGGCGGTTGCGGCTCGTGGTGCGCGGCGGGCCAAGTCGGCCAGGACGGGTGTGGCGGCCTGCTGGTAGCCAGTCTGGAGGTGGCGGAGGGCTTCTTCGGCCGCTGCGGCCTGCTGTTCGTGGCCGCGTTGGGCGTGCCAGTGGGCGGCGGCGCGGGCCAGGTGGACGGTGGCGAAGAGCAGGGCGATGGCGAGTCCGCCTGGCTCGTTGGAGGCGTAGGCGAGTTCCTTGGCGGCCTTGCGTAGGGCGGTGGCGGCTTGGTGGTCGGCGCGGGTGGCGGAGCGGCGGGCGCGGTTGAATGCCATTGCCGCCGCTTGTAGTTCTGTTCGGTGTGGGCCGGTCGTGGCGCTGGCGATGTTGTACAGGGCGTCGCCGAAGGCGGCCAGGTGGCCCTGGGCGGCGGCATCGTCATCGGAGTCGAGGACGGTGCGTGCGGTGTGGATGGCGGTGGTGGTGTGGCGCCATGGGGCGGTGGGGTCCGCCACATGCCGGGGGTGGTCGGCCATCTCCTGGTCGGGGAGGCGTTCGCGTAGGCGGTTGATGGAGAGGTCGGGGGCGAGTTTGGAGCCGCCGTACCAGACGGGTTCGCCGGCTGCGTTGGTGTCGTTGGGGGCGGCGAGGCTGTAGCCGATCACGTCGCCGGTGTCGGGGCCGAGGCGTGTTTTGACCTTGATGCAGAGGGACTGCAGCACGGTGAAGTAGTCGGCTTCGTCTTGTACTGCGGCGGCGACCGCGTATGCCTGCTCTCGCAGCCAGTGCCGTGCCGTGACCGTCTGGCCCTGGCGTTCGGCCTTGGCGCGTTCGGCGCCGGTGGGGGTGCGGGGTGCGGTGAGGTCGCCGGACTTCAGGCGGTGCAGGCCGAATTCGGCTTCGATCTTGCGGCATTCGGCTTGGGCGCGCTGTCCGTCGTGGTGGGTGCGCGGGCGGCGTCCGTCGGCGCGGACGGTGGTGGCCATGATGTGGATGTGGTCGTCGGCGTGGCGCACTGCGATCCATCGGCATGTCTTCTCGTCGCCTTTGGGGGCGATGCCGGTGGCGTGGACGATGCGGCGGGCGACGTCGGCCCATTCGGTGTCGGTGAGGTAGCGGTCGCCGGGCGCGGTGCGGACCGGGCAGTGCCAGACGTGCTGGGGTGGTTTCTTGCCGCCCAGTTCGCGGGTGCGCAGGTCGACGTGGTGGTCGAGGCGCTTGGCGAGCTGGGGGTAGGTGGCTGCCGGGTCGCGGCCGGGGTCTGGGGCGCCGGCCATGTCCCAGGCGGCGACGATGTGCGGGTCGGTGTGTTCGTCGCGGCGGCCGGGGCCGAAGAGGTAGACGATCAGTCCGCGGGTGTCGGAGCCGGTGGAGACGTCAGGAACCATGGGCGGTGCCTTGCGTCAGGAGCTGGTCGATCAGTCGGTAGCTGTTCTCGGCGGCTTGCTCGACGCGGTCCAGCACCGCCTCGGCGCGCTCGGGCACCGTTCCTCGGTGGATGGCTGCGGTGATCTGGTTGAGGTTGCCGCCGATGCGGTTCAGCGCGACCGTGTGTGCCTCGACGGCCTCGATCAGCGGGCGGAGGGGATCGTCCTCCGGGCTGCCGACCAGCCACGCCTTGCCGAGGGCGACGGCGAGGGCGGCGTCGCCGACGAATCCGGCGAACTTCTGGCCGCGCTGGTGAGCGGCGGCGCTGATCACGCTTACAGCTGTCCGTGTGAAGCGGATGGTCTTTTCCTGGTCGCGCTTCTCCACGGTGCGCTTGCGGTTCATCAGTGCGGGTAGGACGGGGGCGTCGAGATCCCGCCAGGAGGGCTGCTCGACGGGTGGTTGGACATCGGCAGGCGGCTGAGCGATCGGGGCGGTGGAGTCGGCTGTGGGCGGGCAGCTGGTCTCGGCTATGCCGTCCTCCGGCTCGGGCGCCCCCTGGCGCTCGGCCTTCTCCTGCGCCACCCCTGGGGCGGGGGCAAGCGCGGACGAAGCCTCGTTAGAGGCTCGTTCGCTCCAGCTTGCTGCTGATCGGCGGGTCAGGCCGAAGAATCCCTTGCGGCGGCGGGTGGGGGCGTTGTCGGTGCTCGTTTCGGGCATGGTGGTGCTCCGGTGGTCGTGTGGGGTGGGGCTTCGTCACGTCCGTTGCATCCGTCCCGTAGCTGGTCAGGACAGGTACGGAGACGGTGGCAGGTACGGAGTGATCCGTATCGGCGAGGAACTCCGTCCCCGCGCTGACCTGCGCGGGGACGGATGCGACGGATTGATACGGAGCTGGTGTCAGCGAGTGGGCCTGGGGCTGGCAGGCCCGCCGGGAGGACCACTGGGCAGCGTCCCCGTCGGAGGGGCCGGTGGCTTGCCCTGGGCTCGACGTGCGACCACGGTCTCGCCGGCTGCGGGGGCCGACTGGGTGGGGTCGGGGCAGTAGCGGACCCAGGCGTCGAGGAGCTGGTTGCGGGCGTATGCCTTCGCCTGCCTGCCGTTTTCGAAGCGGTGGTTGGCCGGGCTGATGCCGAAGTCGCGCAGCAGGTTGGCCAGGTGGTAGGCGTTCAGGCCCTTGGTGCCGTACTCGGCCCAGGGTGCTTCCGCGTCCTGGAGGAGGGCGGCGAGCAGGTCGTGGCTGCGCAGCGCCTCCGTGTCGCCCTGCTGCTCGAACACGCGGCGGATGTCGCGCAGCAGCCGCGTCTTCAGCGTCGCCTGCTCGTCCTGGACCACCTCGTTGCGCGTCATCGCCAGGCAGGCGGCACGGGCCCGCGAGGGCCAGTGCCCGCCGGCCAGGTCGGCGACGATCACCAGCGGCTCCCACGTATCGGCGGCACGGTCCTCGACCGGCATCTGCGGCACCAAGCCCTCTGCGGTGCTCCGCAGCGGGGCCAGCCAGGCGGTCAGCCGGTCGCGCAGCGCGTTCAGTTCCGGAACGGAGTACCGCGAGCGGAACGGGGCGATGCGCTCGCCCGGCTTGCGCTTCTGCATGCGGAGCACGACCGCCCGGTCCATGATCGTGTCTGGCAGGTCGCCGATCCCGGCGAGCGCGGCCATGGCGAAGGTGGGAAACGCCGTCGCCTTGTGCTCAGGGCCGGAGATTCGCCAGGCGGGCCGGTTGCGCTGGTGCCCCGCGTTCAGCAGGCCGCGCAGGTCCTCCTTGTCGCCGGCCTTGGGGCCGAAGATGGTGTCGGCCTCGTCCACCAGCAGCGTCGGCGGGTCCTCGCCGATGACGCGGAAGACCACCGCAGGCGAGGTGTTCACCGTCATCATCGGCCGGGACACGGTCTCGTGGAGCACGTCCAGGACACGGGACTTGCCGCAGCCCTTGGTCGGTCCCACCACCGCCAGGCGCGGCGCGTGCTGGAGGGCGGGCTGGATGTGGGAGGCCGCCACCCAGAGTGTGACCGCGGTCAGGGCCTCCTCGCTCGGCAGCACGACGTAGCGGCCGATCGCGGCACGCAGCTCGTTCAATACGACGGACCCGTCCTGGTCCCGGTCCGCCGTGAGACCAGCACCCTCGCGGTCCCCAGTTCCCGGTCCGGGGACTGTCCCCGGAGCACCGTGGTCCACCGGGACCGTCGGTCCGGGTTCGCCGACCGACTGACCGGAACTCTCCACCCGGTCCTCGGCTTCCGGACCAGGTCCACGGTCCGGGTTCCCGATCCGGTCCGATAGGCCGTTGAGCTGCGAGTTCTCCGTCGGTCCGGGTTCCTGGTCCGGGTTGTCCGGAACTCCGGTCCGGGTTTCGGTCGCGGGTCGGTCCGATCCCGGACCGACCGGACCAGCGGCACGGTCCGGTCGGTCGCCGGTCCCCGGAAAGGCGGACCGTCCGTCCGCTCGGTCCGGGTTGAGCCGCGGGATGCCCTGGCCGGGGACCGCAGGGGTGGGCCAGACGACCTTGGGGGACGTGTTCGAGGTGGCGGGGGACGTAGAGTCCTCCATTGGCGTTCCTCTCAGGTGAGGGGCGGGACGGGCAAGGTCCCGCCCCCTCACCGGTTCGTTCGTTCAGGGATGGGCGACAGGCAGGGGAATCTCCGGCCCTCGGCGTTGGCGCGCCGGGGGCCGTTGCTGTGTCCGGGGCTGCTGGCGGCTCACGAGGCCAGGCCCCACTCGTCTCGGCCGTCGATCAGGGTGCGCTCGTAGCGCAGCAGCTCGGCCTCGGGATAGAGCACCCGCTTGCCGACCTTGATGCCGCGCGGCCCCTTCTTGATCTGGCGCCAGTAGCGGACGGTGCTCTCGGCTGTGCGGTAGCGCTCCGCGACCTCGGCGGTGGTCAGGTATCGCATGCATTCCCATTCGGCTAGGTAGCGATTCGAGTTGCATAGACTTGTACCTCGGGATCGGCGGTTAACCAAATCGGGAAGCCCATGTTTCAATTGGGATAGCGATGGTGACGATGGAGGTTCGATGGCAGGCGACAGACCCGAAGGCGGCGAGGTGCCGCTGCTCTACAGCGAGGGGAACGTGGCCGCGCGCGTGGCGCTGGAGCGCGAGGTCAGAGGGTGGAGCACGACCGAGCTGGCGGAGCGGGTGACCAGAGCCGGCGTCAAGATGAACCAGACGGCGGTCTGGCGTATCGAGAACGGCACACCCCGTCGGCGCATCAACCTCGACGAGGCCCTCGCCTTCTCCCGCGTCTTCGAGCTCCCCCTCGAAGAGCTGATGTCCCCGCCTCTGGAGGGGCTCGACATCGACAGTCGACGCCTCGTCCAGGAGACCGTCGAAGCGTTCTATGAGGCCCGCGACGCGCGCGACCGCCTCCACCGTGCCGTGGTCGCCATCGCCGACCACATCAAGGCCCATCCCGACAGCTCGCGGGCCATCCACGAGCAGTGCCTCCGCCTCATGGGCGACGAGCGGGACGCTCGCACCCTCAGCAACGACATCGAGGACGGCGGCCACTACTGACAACCGACACGAAGGAGAGGCCACTTGGCCAACATCCAGAAGCGCCCCAACGGCAAATGGCGTGCCCGCTACCGCGACCTCGACGGCAAGGAGCACGCCCGCCACTACGAACGCAAGATCGACGCCCAGCGGTGGATCGACGAGGTCACGGCCAGCATGGTCACCGGCCAGTACGTTGATCCCCGCGCCGGCCGCGTGACGTTCGAGAAGTGCGCCGAGAAGTGGGAAGGCTCGCTCATCGCGAGCGAGGCGGGCGAGCGCATCACCGACAACGCGCTGCGGCTCCACCTCGTACCGGCTCTGGGAGCCCGCTCAATGGCGGCGATACGCCGCAACGACATCCAGGTGCTCTTCAAGCACCTCTCCGACCAGCTCGGCCCCGGCAGCGTGCGGAACGTCTACGACGTCCTCGTGCGCGTCATGACGGCGGCCGTGGACGACAAGGTCATCGCCTCCAGCCCGTGCCGCCGGATCACCCTCCCGGCCATGCCGGACGAGGAGGTCACCCCGCCCACGGTCGAGCAGGTCGAGGCGATGGCGAGGGTGATGCCGCCGTACATCCGCGCGGCGATCGTCACGCTCGCCGGGTCAGGCTTGCGAATAGGCGAGTTGCTCGGCCTCAAGGTGTCGGACGTCGACTTCACGGCCGGCACCATCCGCGTCGAGCGGCAGCGGCTCCAGTCGGGGAAGATCGGCCCGCCGAAGACCGCGAAGTCCCGGCGCACGGTCCCGGTCGGCGAGGTCGTCACCGACGCGCTCCTCGCGCATCTCGCCGCACGCCCCTCCAAGGAGTGGCTGTTCACGATGGAGGAGGGGGAGCCGCTCAACTATCGGCGCTGGAAGACCGAGTGGAACTGCGCCCGCAGGGCGCTCCAGGCGGAGGAGAACGAGGCGGCCAAGAGTGAGGGCCGCAAGCCCGTCGAGCTGCCGCACATGGTCACCCACGACCTGCGGCACTTCTACGCCTCCGCTCTCATCGCCGGCGGCGCGAGCGTCAAGCAGGTGCAGCTCGTCCTCGGGCACGCGTCCGCCGTCATCACGCTGCGGATCTACGCGCACCTGTGGCCGGGCGAAGAAGACCGCACCCGGGCCGTCATGGACGCCGTGCTCGGCGGACTGCGGACCGGGTGCGGACAGCTAAGCGGCACGACCCGCGAAAGTGCAGGTCAGACCGCCTAGAGGGAGATCAGGCCTTCTTCGTCTCCCAGAAGATCTTGTCGATCTGGGCGATGTAGTCCAGCGCCTTCTGGCCGGTGGCCGGGTCGGTCGACGCCTTGGCGGCCGACAGGGCCTTCAGGGTGTCGTTGACCAGCTGGTGCAGCTCCGGGTACTTCTCGAAGTGCGGGGCCTTGAAGTAGTCGCTCCACAGCACGGAGACGTGGTGCTTGGCCAGCTCCGCGCGCTGCTCCTTGATGACCGTGGCACGCGCCTGGAAGTGCGGGTCGTCGTTGCCGGCCATCTTCTCCTGGACGGCCTTCACCGACTCCGCCTCGATGCGGGCCTGGGCCGGGTCGTACACACCGCAGGGCAGGTCGCAGTGCGCGCTGACCTTGACCTTGGGGGCAAACAGGCGGGAAAGCATGGAGCAATCCTTCCTCGTGATCGTCTTCTCAGGGGGGACATTACTCCCTGGGAGACGTGTTTTCGCGGGTGCCCCCGTGGGCTTAGGACAAAAGTCCGGGGTGAGACTGGGACTGGTGGAGGAAAGACAGGGGAGGTGCCGGGTGATGCCGGAGCTGTCGCGGGAGACCGAGCGCACGAGGGGGACGCCGCCGTTCGGGCCGGCCGAGGTGTCCGGGCCGTCGATGGTGCCCACGCTGTATCACGGGGACCGGCTCCTGGTGCACTGGGGCGCCCGGATCAGGCCGGGTGACGTGGTCGTGCTGCGGCACCCCTTCCAGCAGGACCTGCTGGTCGTCAAGCGGGCCGCCGAGCGGCGCGAGGGCGGCTGGTGGGTGCTCGGGGACAACTCCTACGCGGGTGGGGACAGCACCGACTACGGGGTCGTTCCCGAGGAGCTGGTCCTCGGCCGGGTCCGCTTCCGCTTCCGGCCGCGCAAGCCCGCTCAGCGCTCGCCGTTGGCGCTGGTCCGCTGGGCGCTGTCGGCCGTCAGGCCGGTGCTGTGCGACCGGTCCGCCTCCAGGCGCTTGCGGGCGCGGTAGGCGGCCACGTTGGCGCGGGTGGCGCAGCGGTCGGAGCAGTAGCGCCGGGAGCGGTTGGTGGAGGTGTCCAGATAGGCGTTGCGGCAGGGCGCCGCCTCGCACAGGCCCAGGCGGTCCACGCCGTACTCCGTCAGGTGGAAGGCCAGGCCCATCGCGGCGATGGCCGCGTACCCGGCCGTGGCGTTCGACGGGTGGTCCGCCAGATGCATGTGCCACAGCGGACGGCCGTCGTCGTCGCGGTGGTCGTGGCCGGAGATCTGCGGGCTCACCGGGAACTCCAGCAGCAGCGAGTTCAGCAGGTCCACGGCGAGCGTCTCGTCGCCGCCGTCCGCCGCCTCGAAGACCGCGCGCAGCCGTGCCCGGACCGAGCGGAAGCGGGTGACGTCGGCCTCGGTGGCGCGCCGGGCCGCCGACTGGTTCTCGCCGAAGAGCCCGCGCACGGCCTCGATGGAGGTCAGGACGTCCTTGCCCCGGACCGGTTCCTCCGTGTTGACGAGGCGCACGGCGTAATCCGAGTAATAGGCCAGTTCCACTTGTAGTCCTTACGGAGGGGCTCTATGGTCGTGCCTGCGGTCGGGTAACAGCTGATCGTGGTTCCAGGGTATTACGTGACGTACGTGAGGGAGGGCTCGATGACGGACGCGGACACCACCATGGCCGGCGCCGACTGGCACGCCTGGCAGGAGAGCTGGGACCGGCAGCAGGAGTGGTACATGCCGGACCGCGAGGAGCGGTTCCGGATCATGCTGGACATGGTCGAGGCCCTCGTCGGCCCCGCCCCGCGCGTGCTCGACCTCGCGTGCGGCACGGGAAGTATCACGGCCCGGCTGCTCGCGCGGTTCCCGGAGGCCACCAGTACGGGAGTCGATCTCGACCCGGCACTGCTCGCCATCGCCGAGGGCACCTTCGCGGGCGACGAGCGGGTCGCGCTGGTCACCGCCGACCTCAAGGACCCCGGCTGGCCGGCGAAGCTGCCGCACGCCACGTACGACGCCGTACTGACCGCCACGGCCCTGCACTGGCTGCACCGCGAACCTCTCGCCGCCCTCTACGGCCAGGTCGCGGGGCTGGTCCGGGACGGCGGTGTGTTCATGAACGCCGACCACATGATCGACGAGACGACGCCCCGCATCAACGCGGCCGAGCGGGCGCAGCGGCACGCGCGCATGGAACAGGCCAAGCGGGACGGCGCCCTGGACTGGGCCGAGTGGTGGCAGCTCGCGGCGAAGGACCCCGTCCTCGCCGAGCCGACGGCCCGGCGCTTCGAGATCTACGGCGAGCACGCCGACGGCGACACGCCGTCCCCGGCGTGGCACGCCCGCGTCCTGCGCGACCAGGGCTTCGGCGAGGTGCGGCCGGTGTGGTGCTCGCCGTCGGACACCCTGCTGCTGGCGCTCAAGTAGCCACGGGCGGCCGCGACCGGCGGTCATGCGGAAGGGGCGGTACGAGAACCTCGTACCGCCCCTTCCGCAGGGCTACAGCACCTTGGACAGGAACGCCTTCGTCCGTTCGTGCTGGGGGTCGGTCAGGACGTCGCGCGGATTGCCGGACTCGACCACCACGCCGCCGTCCATGAAGACCAGGCTGTCGCCGACCTCGCGGGCGAAGCCCATCTCGTGGGTCACGACGACCATCGTCATGCCGGACTCGGCCAGGTCGCGCATGACGTCGAGGACGTCACCGACCAGCTCCGGGTCCAGGGCCGAGGTCGGCTCGTCGAACAGCATCAGCTTGGGGTCCATCGCCAGGGCCCGGGCGATCGCCACGCGCTGCTGCTGGCCGCCGGAGAGCTGCGAGGGGTAGTTGCCGGCCTTGTCGGCCAGGCCCACGCGCTCCAGCAGCTGCGTCGCGCGTTCCTTGGCCTGCGCCCTGCCCACGCCCCTGACCTGCACCGGCGCCTCCATGACGTTCTCCAGCGCCGTCATGTGCGGGAACAGGTTGAAGCGCTGGAAGACCATGCCGATGTCCCGGCGCTTGAGGGCCACCTCGCTGTCCTTGAGCTCGTACAGCTTGTCGCCCTTCTGGCGGTAGCCGACCAGCTCGCCGTCGACGTACAGACGGCCGGCGTTGATCTTCTCCAGGTGGTTGATGCAGCGGAGAAACGTCGACTTGCCGGAGCCGGAGGGGCCGATGAGGCAGAACACCTCGCCGGTCCGCACCTCCAGGTCGATGCCCTTGAGGACCTCGACCGCGCCGTAGGACTTGTGGACGCCCTCGGCCTTCACCATGGGGGTGGATGTCTCGTTCACGGGGGTGTCCGTCTTGCTCGTCGTCCCGGGCGTGCTCGTGCCGCCCGGCTTGCCCGTCTTCCCGGTCATGCCGTGCCTCCCCTCGGGCGGCCGAGGCTCAGCATGTTGGCCTTGACCTTCTGCCAGGGCGTCGGCGGAAGCTGGCGCGAGGAGCCGCGGGCGTAGTACCGCTCGATGTAGTACTGCCCGACGCTCAGGACCGACGTGAGGAGGAGGTACCAGGCGGCCGCCAGGAAGTACATTTCGACCGGTGCGCCGGAGGTCTGCCCGATGTCCTGCGCGTAGCGGAACAGCTCGTAGAACTGCACCGCCGACACCAGCGACGTGGTCTTGAGCATGTTGATGACCTCGTTGCCCGTCGGCGGCACGACCACCCGCATCGCCTGGGGGATGATGACGCGGCGCAGCGTCTTGCCGTGGCTCATGCCCAGCGCGTGGGCCGCCTCGGTCTGGCCCTCGTCGACGGAGAGAAGGCCGGCGCGGCAAATCTCCGCCATGTACGCGGCCTCATTGAGACCGAGCCCCAGGAGAGCAGTCAGGAACGGGGTCATGAAGTCCGACCACTCGTCCTTGTAGAACGGTCCGAGGTTGATGTACTCGAAGACCAAACCGAGGTTGAACCAGACGAACAGCTGGACCAGCACCGGGGTGCCGCGGAAGAACCAGATGTAGAACCACGCGATGGACGAGGTCACCGGGTTCTTCGACAGGCGCATCACTGCCAGCATGACGCCACCGACGATGCCGATGAGCATGGACAGGACAGTCAGCAGCAGCGTCTGGCCGACGCCCCTGAGGATTCGGTCGTCGAAGAAGTAGTCCGGGACGGCACCCCAGTTGATCTTGCCCTGGGAGAACGCGTAGACGACCGCCGCCAGCAGCGCGATCGCGATGACGGCGGAGACGTACCGCCCGTAGTGCCGGACCGGGATGGCCTTGATGGCCTCCGCGCCGGCCGGGGGCGTCGCGCCCCGGCCGTCCGTCTTGTCGATGTCAACAGTCACGGGTGTTGCCTTTCGGTGCCGCGGGCCGCGCGGTCACTTGCCGCCGTTGATGGTGGCCTCCGTGACGGCACCTTCCGCCACGCCCCACTTGTCGAGCACCTTCTTGTACTCACCGTTCTTGATGATCGCGTCCATGGCCGCCTTCAGGGCGTCGCGCAGCTGGGTGTTGTCCTTGCCGACCGCGATGCCGTACGGAGCCGCTTCGACCTGCTCGCCGACCAGCTCGAAGTCCTTGCCGCCGCCGGAGGTCTTGACGGAGTAGGCGGCGACCGGGAAGTCGGCGGTGCCGGCGTCGGCGCCGCCCGCGCGCAGGCGGGTCTGGGCCTGCTGGTCGTTGTCGAACGCCTCGATGGACAGCTTCTCGCCCTTCGGGCACTTCTTGGCCTGCTCCTTGGCCAGGTCCTCGGAGACGGTGCCGCGCTGGAGCGCCACCTTCTTGCCGCACAGGTCGGACCAGGTCTTGATGCCCTGGTCGTCGCCCTTCTTGGTGTAGATCGAGACACCGGCGGTGAAGTAGTCGACGAAGTCGACGCCCTCGCCGACCTTCTTGCCGGTGTCGGAGTCGATGCCCTCCTGGCGGTCCTTGGTGTCGGTCATCGCGGACATGGCGATGTCGTAGCGCTTGGAGCGCAGACCGGTGATGAGGGTGTCGAAGGTGCCGTTCTCGAACTCGAACGTCACGCCGAGCTGCTTGCCCAGGGCGGCCGCGAGGTCCGGGTCGATGCCGACCGTCTTGCCGGAGCCGTCCTTGAACTCGACTGGAGCGTACGCGATGTCGGAACCGACCTTGATGACGCCCTTGTCGCGGATCGCCTGCGGCAGCTTTCCGGCCAGCGGGGCGGCGCTCGCCGACCCCTCGACGTCGCCGGAGCCCTTCTTCTCGGTCTGGTCACCGCATCCGGTGAGCAGCACGGCGCCTGCGACCGCGATCGCACCGACCACTGCTATCCGGGAGTGCGCTGCGGTCGTACGACGGGTGGAGCGTGCGGTCATGGTGGTTCCTCCGGCGGATGGGTGGACGTGCCGATGGGACGGGCGCCCGCCGATGGGCGCGGCGGAGGCCGCGCCGCGGGCCGACGGGTGCACACGGCGGTCGATCGGGGGCACACATCTTCGAGTGTCGCGACCTCGTGTGATGACGGCATCTTGCCATTCGGACGCAGCCCTTCAGGGGGCTCGTGATGTCAAAATCGGATAACGGGTGCCACCCCGAATCCCAACAGGTCGGTACATCGCGACCGAACGTTTCCGGGCGCGGGCCCTTCCGGCCGGAAGATCTGCGGCGCATCTCAGGATGCGGACGTCTCGGCCGACTCTCCCTCATTGTCCGCGTGTGTCTTCCGCGGGTTTGTCAAGACCTCGGCGGGACCTTGTCCGAATGTATGACTATGAGGGATGTCACGGACCCATGGCGCCGCTGTGATCCCCGGGTGACCTGTGGGCGACCTTCGAGGTCCGTGATGTGAGCTTGCTCCGAATGGACTCGTCGGCGGGGGCGTCCGTCGGGTAAGAAGGTTCTTTACACCCCTCATCCGGGGCTCAGGGCGCGTGTGCGGCGCGCCCGTCGCGTAAGCGCTCGTACGCATCCAACGGTCAGGGCTTGCGCGGTCCCACCCGCTCCTCACCAGGAGTGGACACACCCTCACGACAAGAAAAGCTAAGGGGTAAACGAAGTGGCAGCGGAGATCGTCAATCCTCGCAGCGCGAGCAGTCAGGAGAACGGTAAGGACCAGGAGGGCGGTGCGGAGCCCCTGGATTCCTTCGATCCGGCGTTCGCGCTGCATCGCGGCGGCAAGATGGCCGTGCAGGCCACCGTGCCGGTCCGTGACAAGGACGACCTGTCCCTGGCGTACACGCCGGGCGTCGCGAAGGTGTGCAGCGCCATCGCCGAGCAGCCGGACCTGGTCCACGACTACACGTGGAAGTCGTCGGTCGTGGCGGTCGTGACCGACGGTACGGCCGTGCTGGGCCTCGGGGACATCGGGCCGCAGGCCTCCCTTCCGGTGATGGAGGGGAAGGCGATCCTGTTCAAGCAGTTCGGCGGCGTGGACGCCGTTCCGATCGCGCTGGACTGCACGGACGCCGACGAGATCGTCGAGACGGTGGTGCGGCTCGCGCCCTCGTTCGGCGGTGTGAACCTGGAGGACATCTCGGCGCCGCGGTGCTTCGAGATCGAGCGGAAGCTGCAGGAGCGGCTGGACATCCCGGTCTTCCACGACGACCAGCACGGTACGGCGGTCGTGACCCTGGCGGCCCTGCGGAACGCCGCGCGGCTGAGCGGGCGGACGCTGGGTGAGCTGCGGGCGGTGATCTCGGGCGCGGGCGCGGCCGGTGTCGCCATCGCGAAGATGCTGGTCGAGGCCGGTATCGGGGATGTCGCCGTGGCCGACCGCAAGGGCATCGTCTCGGCGGACCGGGACGATCTGACGCCGGTGAAGCGGGAGCTGGCCGAGTTCACGAACAAGGCGGGGCTCACCGGATCGCTGGAGTCCGCGCTGAAGGACGCCGACGTCTTCATCGGCGTCTCCGGGGGTACGGTGCCGGAGCCGGCGGTGGCCTCGATGGCCAAGGGCGCGTTCGTGTTCGCGATGGCCAACCCGAACCCCGAGGTGCACCCCGACGTCGCGCACAAGTACGCGGCCGTGGTGGCGACCGGGCGTTCGGACTTCCCCAACCAGATCAACAACGTGCTGGCGTTCCCCGGCATCTTCGCCGGCGCGCTCCAGGTGCGGGCGTCCCGGATCACCGAGGGCATGAAGCTCGCGGCGGCGGAGGCGCTGGCCGCCGTGGTCGGCGACGACCTCGCGGCGGACTACGTCATTCCGTCGCCGTTCGACGAGCGGGTCGCGCCGGCGGTCACGGCCGCGGTGGCGGCTGCCGCGCGGGCGGAGGGCGTCGCCCGGCGGTGACGCGGCGTCGCGACTGACGCGGCGTCGTGAACCGGCGTGGCGTCATGACCGACAGGACGTCGTGACCGGCGATGGCGCCGTGAGGTGACGTGTCGAGGACGGTTTCGCCCGGGTGGGCGGAACCGTCCTCTTCGTTGTGCGCGGGGCGGGTGAGGGTGCCCCCCCGGGGGGCGGCCGCGAGCGGCGCGCAAGAGGGTGTGTGTCACAGGGGCGCGTGGTTCCGGATGGCGGGCGCGGACCCTATCGTCAAGGTCATGTTCGCTGTCTACGCCGCCCGAATCGACCGCGACCAGCCGCTCACCGGCCTGGAGCTGGGGGAGCGCCCGGCCCCCGAGGCCCGTCCCGGCTGGAGCGTCGTCCAGGTCAGAGCCGCTTCCCTCAACCATCACGACCTGTGGTCCCTGCGCGGTGTCGGCCTCCCCGAGGACCGGCTGCCGATGATCCTCGGCTGCGACGCCGCCGGTGTCGACGAGGACGGCAACGAGGTCGTCCTGCACTCCGTCATCGGGCAGAGCGGGCACGGGGTCGGGCCCGGGGAGCCCCGTTCGATCCTCACCGAGCGCTACCAGGGCACGTTCGCCGAACAGGTGGCCGTGCCCACGTGGAACGTGCTGCCCAAGCCGAAGGAGCTGTCGTTCGAAGAGGCCGCCTGTCTGCCGACGGCGTGGCTGACGGCGTACCGCATGCTGTTCACCAACGCCGGGGTGCGTCCGGGTGACTCGGTGCTGGTGCAGGGTGCCGGCGGGGGTGTCGCCACGGCCGCGATCGTGCTCGGCAAGGCCGCGGGGCTGCGGGTCTTCGCCACCAGCCGGGACGAGGCCAAGCGGAAGCGGGCCGTGGAGCTCGGGGCGGTGGAGGCGGTGGAGCCGGGCGCGCGGCTGCCGCAGCGGGTCGACGCCGTGATCGAGACCGTGGGGGCCGCCACCTGGTCGCACTCGGTGAAGTCGCTGCGGCCCGGCGGCACGCTGGTGATCTCCGGTGCCACCAGCGGTGACCGGCCCTCGCACGCGGAACTGACCCGGATCTTCTTCCTGGAGCTCAAGGTCGTCGGGTCCACGATGGGCACCAGGGACGAGCTGGAGGATCTGCTGTCGTTCTGCGCCGCCACCGGGGTGCGTCCCGTCATCGACGAGGTGCTGCCGATGGAGCGGGCGCGGGAGGGCTTCGCGCGGATGGAGTCCGGGGAGCAGTTCGGCAAGATCGTGCTCACGACGGGTTCCTGACGGTCCCCGCGGGTCGCTCCGTTCACGGCGGGTTCGGGTGTGTGATGCCCGGGCCCGCCGTTCGGTTTGTTCGGCGCGGGTGATGTGTCAACGAGGGTTGACGGAAGGACGCCCGTGCCGTGGTGCGGGGGGCCGTCGCGCAGGCCGAGGGGGCGGGGGAGCGGACCGTCGGCGCCGGGCATCTGCTGCTGGCGCTGCTGGAGCGCCGGGGCGGCCGGGGAGCGTACGCACTGGCGGCGCTGGGGATCGACGGGCGGGGGGAGGCGGTGCGGCGGGCGTTGGGTGAGGCGCGGCGGCGGGCCGGTCTCTCGCGGGCGGAGACCGACGCCCTCGCCGGTCTGGGGATCGACGTCTCGCGGATCGTCGCCCGGGTGGAGGAGGTCCACGGCACCGGTGCGATGGCCGGGGACCGGAGGGACAAGGGCTGGTGGTCGGGGCGGCGCGGCTTCGGGCGGGATGCCAAGGAGGTGCTGGAGAAGGCCCTGCGGATCGCCCTGGCCCGGCGTGAGCGGCACATCGGCGACGAGCACATCCTGCTCGCCCTGACCGCGCGGCCGGGCGTGGCCGCCGAGGTGCTCGCCGATCAGGGGGTCACCTATGAGTCGGTGGCCGGGGTGCTGGACGGGGCGGGGCCGGCCGAGGCGGGGTGAGGGCGCCGGGGTGCGGGAGGGGCCGTACGCGCCGCGCGAGTTCCCGGCGGCGTTCCCGTCGGCGGCGCTCCGGGTGTTCCGGGGGCTTCGGGCGGGGCGCCGCCGAGGGCGTGCGGCCGGGTCAGGGGTTCGGCGCCCGCAGGAGCGCCCCTATGCGGGCCGCCGCCGCCGACAGATGGCGCCGGGCCTCACGGAACTGGTCGGGTGTGACGCCGTGATCGCGGGCGGCGTCGCGGATGTCGTCCCGGAAGCGGTCCAGCAGACGGTCCAGATCGCGGGCCGGGTCGCCGGAGGTGCCGGCGGCGTTGTCGTGGGCCCAGGCCGGCACGTAGCCGGCCGGGAAGTCCTCCGTGGTGTGGGAGTACTCCGGGGCGGGGGAGTGCTCCCGGGGCTGGGAGTGCTCCGGCCGGGGTGCCGACGTGCCGGGGCCGGGCCGGGTGAAACCGAATTCCTTGCCGAACTCGCCGAATTCCTTGGCCAGTTCGGTCAGTCCCTCACGCAGTCCCGTCGGCCAGTCGCCCCGCGTGAAGTGGCCTTGTACCTGCTCCTGGATCCGCCGCGCGATGCGCTGGACCTCTTCCTGCGCCTGGGCCCGGGCCCGCTCCTGCGCCTCCTTGGCCTGGCGCCGGGCGCGCTCGGCCTCCTCACGGGCCCGGCGGCTCTCGTCCTTGGCGCGCCGGGCCTGTTCCTTCCACTCCTGCTTGGCGCGCCGCATCTCCTCCTTGGCGGCCCGCCAGGCGTCCTTGTCGCCGAGGTGCGCGAAGTCGCCGAAGGGGGAGGAGGGCCCGTCGCCCGGCGGAGTGCCGGTGCCCCGGCGGGCCTGGCCGGCCGCGGCCCGCATCTCGCGGCGCAGGTCGCCCGCCGCGCCGCGCACGTCCGCGCGGATCTCGGCGGCGAGCTCGGCGACGGACTCGCGGATCTCCAGCTCCAGATCGGCCAGCTCGCCGCTGCGGTCGGCCAGCTCGGCGCGTCCGGTGTCGGTGATGGAGTACACCTTGCGGCCGCCCTCGCTGGTGTGGGTGACCAGTCCCTCGGCCTCCAGCTTGGCCAGGCGCGGGTAGACCGTGCCCGCCGAGGGGGCGTACAGGCCCTGGAAGCGTTCTTCGAGAAGCCTGATCACCTCGTAGCCGTGACGGGGGGCCTCGTCGAGCAGCTTCAGGAGGTAGAGGCGGAGGCGGCCGTGGGCGAAGACGGGAGGCATGTCAGAGCACCTTCTTGTGGGTCGTGCCGTCGGCCGGGGCGTCGGTGGCTCCGCCGCCGCGGCCGGAAAGGGGATTGTCTCCCGGGCGGTCCTGCGGGCCGCCCGCCGGACCGGTCCCGGGCGGCTCCCCGCCCCCTCGCTCCTCCTCCGTCGCCGGCCTGCGCAGCAGGGCGATGGAGCCGGTGACCGTCGTCGCCCTCAGTCTGCCGTTGCCCGCGCCGAGGCGGCCGGTGACGCGCTTGGTGCCCCACTGGCCGGTGACCCGCAGGTCCTCGAAGGCGCTGGAGACCGCCCCGCCGGCCGTGTTGGCCTCCACCTCCGCGTCGGCCGGGTGGGGCAGCCGGATGGCGATCTCACCCGAGACGCTGGTCAGGGCGACGTCGGTGGGGCGGCTCGACGGGTCCAGATCGAGGATCATGGAGCCGCTCACCGAGTCGGCCCTGACCGCGGAGCCCGCCTCCACCACGGTCAGGTCACCGGAGACGGAGTGGAAGCGCAGTTCTCCGGTGAGAGCCTGGGCCTCCAGGTTCCCCGAGACCGTGTCGGCCCGGACCGGGCCCGCGAGGCCCACCAGCGCGGTGTCCCCGGACACGCCTCTCACCTCGGCCCGCCCCTGGATCCCGGAGATCACGGCCGCGGCGCCGACCGTGCCCACCTCCACCTGCGTGCGCGCCGGGACGGCCAGCGAGACCACGGCGCTGCGCCGCCGGCCCTTGGGATCCAGCCATGCGAGGAAGCTCTGCCGGGGCAGGTCCTCGTAGGCCACCGTGAGCGTGCCGTCCTTCTCGGTCACGATCAGTGGCGGGCCTTCGAGCTCGGAGACCTCCAGGCGGGCGGAACCCTCGTCGGTCCCCACCACGTTCACCGTGCCGTCGACGATGCGGATGTGGAGCGCGCGCGGGGGCTCCGCGAAGGACAGCTTCACCGGCTCCGTGACGGACCAATCGGACATGAGGCAGACCTCCTGGAACGGGCCGGGACGGGCCGGTGCGGGCCAGATCGGGCCGGGCCGTGCGGGGGCGGACGACCGGACCTGGGCGGGACGCGCCATATCGCATCCGATCGCATCCCGCCATACACACGATATATCGCGGTCTGGCGAAGTCAAGGCACTCGTTTCGGTGATCATCAATGGGCTCGTACGGGCCGCTTGCCCTACTTTGTGACCATGTCGTCGACGGAAGATGCCCCGGACGGACACCGGGGCGGCCCCGCGCCGGGCGCGCTGCTGCTGTGCCGGGCGGCGCCGGATTCCGTCGCCCTCGTCGCCCCGCTGCTGCGCGAGCGCATGCTCCTCGCCGGCGCGGGCGGGAAATGGAGCGTGCTCGTTCCGGAGGGCACGCCGTGGCGGCACGGCGGCGAACCCGTCGACCGGGTCCTCACCGGCTGGGCCGCCGCCCTCGCCGTGGGCGCCCCCTGGCCGGTCCTCGCGCTGTGGTGGGACGCCGATCACGCCGGCTTCACCCTCGCCTCCGGATTCCGCCGCCCCGTCGGCTACGTGTGGCTCGCGGACGGCACCCCGGCCGGCGAGGACGAGGCGATGCGCACCTTCGCAGCCCGTCTGGGCCTCGACCCGGTGCTGGACGCGCAGACGCTCGACCGGCTCGCGGCACCCGACCCCGCGTCCGACGCCCGGGCCCGCCTGCACGGCCTGCTGGCCGTCCTCACGCGCGCGGGGGTCGCCCTGCCCGGTGGGCTGGAGGCCGGTGCGTCCGCCGACCGCCTCCGGGACGCCGTCCGCGGCCGGGGTGACGTTCTCCAGGTCGAGCGGCCGGGCGGCCGTGAGGCGGTCCGGGCGCGGCTCGGCGCCGTCGACGCCGGCCGCCTCGGTCCCTGGCTGCCCCGGGCGGGCGGTGCCAGGGCCCGAGCCCTGGCGCTGGCGCAGGTGGCGGCCGGCCTGCCGCTGATCACGTGGGGGATGCGGCACCGCAGCGGCGGCTGGCTGACGGCGGGGGCGCTGCTCGTGGGCCACGGCGCCCTCGGACTCACGTACGACCTCGCACGCGCGGGCGCGGAGCACGGGCGCTGACCCGTCGGCGGGCCCGGCCCCGGCCGGCGCGCGCGGCACTCACGCACGCGCCCGCGTGACCGGTACGGCACGCCCACGCGCGCGACCGGCACGAGGCGGCGACCTCGTACCGCGCCGCTCGAACCCGTGTCACGCCCCCGCCCCCGTACGGAAGCCGCGAGGGGCGGCGGGCGCCCCGGCGGACCCGCTACTCGTCGTCCTCGTCGTCCAGCCGCGCCAGCCAGGTGGCCAGCCGCTCCACCGGCACCTCGAAGTCCGGGTTCAGGTCGACGAACGTGCGCAGCTGCTCGGCGAGCCACTCGAAGGTGATCTCCTCCTCGCCGCGCCGCTTCTCCAGCTCCTCGATGCCGCGGTCGGTGAAGTACATGGGTCGTGCTCCGTCGGGTCGGTGCGGGGATAGGGAGCCTCCCGAGCGGGAAGGACCCCATTCCCCGCGGGAAGAAGAACTGAGGTCTTTCCGCCGGGTGTGAGAGAAGACAGGAAAAGGATAGGCGCAGCGGACGGGCGGCCCGTGGGGCCGCCGGGACTCTCGCGCCGGAGGAACCCTGGAGCTAGCCTCACAGGACCACCGGTGCCGGGGGAACACGGGGAACGGGGGAGTTCCATGGGACAAGAAGTGACGCGGGTGGCGCGCATCGCCTTACCGGACGGGACCCCGGTGTGGGCCCGGATCTCGGGCGGAGCTGACCTGTCCGCACCGCCCGGTGAGCTGTCGTACAGCGACACCGGGTTCGCCGAGCGGGTCGAGGCGAGCGTGGAGAGCCTGAACGCGCTCGTGACCGGTGTCGCGCGGTCACTGGCGGAGCCGCTGCGCGCGGTCCGGCCCGACGAGGTGAGCGTGCAGTTCGGCATCGAGCTGACCGCCAAGGCGGGCAAGGTCGTGGGCCTGCTCGCCGACGGAGAGGCCAAGGCCGGCATCACGGTCACCCTCACCTGGAACGGCGGCCCGCCGGATCCGGACGCGCCGGGCGACGGCGCCGGGGGCGTACCCCCCGGCGCGTCCGGCGCCTCGCGCGCCGGTGCGTCCCCCGGCGCTTCGGGGCGCGGTGATGCCCGCGGCACCTCCGCCGGGGGCGGGGCATGACGGAGGGGCACGCCCCCGGCGCGTCGACCGCCCCGGATGCCGCCCGCCGTGCGCTCCGTGAACTCGTCATGGCCTCGACCGTGCGCATTCATCGGGCGGACGTCGGGTATGCCCTCGACGAGCCCGGGACGTTCCTCGGGAGCGGCTTCTTCGTCGCCCCCAGCTGGGTTCTGACCTGCGCACACGTGGCCTGCGGCGGGGAGGGGGGCGGGATCGTGGTGGTGTACGAGTCCGCGCCGGGCCTGGGCATGTCCGCGGTCCCCGGCACCGTGGTGGCCACGCTGCCGGAGCGGGCCGGGCCCGTCTCCGGCAACTGGCCCGCCCCCGACCTCGCCCTCGTCCGGCTGAGCGAGCCGGTGGACCACGAGTGCGTGTACGTCTCCGAGCGCCCGGCGGCGTACTTCGGCGAGGGCAGGGTCCTCTACGCCGGCTGGACCGTGGTGGAGGGGCGGCTGCAATTCCTGGACGGCCCGCTCAGCGTGCAGGGCACCATCGGCGGATGGTCCACGGACGTGCAGATGCGGCTCGGTGAGAACGACCTGCCGCACGGCGTCTCGGGCGGACCCGTGATCGACCCGGTGCGCGGCGAGGTCATCGGCGTGCTGAAATCGCGCTCCCGTCACGCGCGCGGCGGCACCTCCACCGGCCTGGAGCAGCTGCGGACGCTGCCGGTGCCCCCGGACGCCCCCCGCGCCGAGCACGACGACCTCTACCAGGCCGTCTTCCACGCCCACGACCGCTACCACCGGGACCGGCAGCGCCATCCGGACGGCCGCCGCCACACCTGGGTCGACGTGCAGAGCCAGCTCGGCGCCCGGCCGGGCCGCACCCTGACCCCCGACGAGCGCGTCCAGCTGCTCGGCCGCCTCGCGGACCTGCCGCCGCCGGCCAGCACCCGTGCCCTGCTCGGCATCCTCGACTCCCTGCCGGACTTCCAGACGCCCCTGCCGCTGCCCGCGCCGCGCGGCTGGCGGGACGGACTCGGCGCCCTGTACGAGTGCGCGCGGGGCGACGGCGCGCTCGATCTCGTCCTCGACTACGCGGTGCGGGCCATGGCCGCCGAGCGCCCGTTCGTGACGCCCAGCACCCCGGAGGCGGAGGAGGCGCTGTGGGACTGGGCGTGGCAGGCCGCGCAGCGGCTCGGCGTCCGGCACCGCCGCAGCCTCGCCGCGCAGCGGATCAACGGCTTCCTGTCGGGCAGGCCCGCCGGGGCGGCTCCCGGCACCGGGCGGCCCGGCGGCGGACCGGACCGGGACGACGCGCGCACCACCCAGCCGTGTGTGCTGCTGGAGCTGGTCCAGCGGCACTGGGAGCCGGACCGCTGCGACTGGTCGGTCTGTGTCGTCCCGCCCGGCGGTGAGGCGATCCGCCTGGAAGAGGCCGAACGCGCCCCGCTGGCCGGGCTGCCCGCGGCTCTGGCGGCCCCGCTCGCGGAGGCGTTCCGCCGCTGCGACGAGCCCGGCCGGCCCGCCGTCCTCCAGGTGGCCCTGCCGCACCCGCTGCTCGGCCTGGACGTGGACGACTGGCGGCCGCGCCCCGACGAGCCGCCGCTGGGAGTGCTGCGCCCGGTGGTGCTGCGCTGCTCCGACCGGGACCAGATCCCCGAGGACGACGAGGCCGGGCCGTACGGCACCGATCCCCTGGACATCGACGAGGAGCGCCGGGCCCGCTGGCGCTGGCTGCACGCCCACCGGGCGAAGGCCGAGGTACTCGACTGCGACGAGGGCCTGCGCAAACCCGTACCGCCCGTGGAGCAGCTGCGCGGCCTGTCCCACGGCACCGTGCCCGTGCTGTGCCGCTGGGGCGACCACCGCTACGAGGACGACGCCGCGGCGCTCGCCCGGATAGTGCGCGGCGGTTTCGGCGTGGCCCTGTGGCGCCGCCCGCGCGGGCGGCCGGACACGGTCTGCGGGGAGTTCCACCGCGGCTCGTTCGACGAGATCGCGGGCCCGTCCAGCGCCTACCGCCTGCCGGACGCGGTGCACGCCCTGCGGTCCCGGCTGCGTTCCGGGCGGCCGGAGGCCTTCTGGGCCGACGGCATAGCACTGCTGTACGACGACCCCCATCAGCCCCTGCCCGGCACGGGCGACCTGCTGGAGGCCCCGTGACGGCATCGGCCACCGTGCCCCCCGGCCTCGTGCCGGGCCCCCTCGGGCATCGCCCCGGTACGGGACCTCCGGACGGCCGCCCCCGGGTCGTGCCGCCGCGTTCCCGCCCGCCCCGCGCCGCCGGGCCGGCCCGCCGCCCCGCACCGGGCGCGGCGAGGGCCCCTCTCCGGGCGGACGGCGGGAGCACGACGAGTACGACGACACGGCCCAGCGGACGAGTGACGACGAGGACCGGATCATGACCGAATCCAGCGAGTGGCTCATCTACCGGGGCGCCGGTGAACCGCACGACGGCATCGGGCGGCTGCCCGACCCTCCCCCCTGGCGGGACTTTTCCAGCCGGGAGGCGGCGGGCTCGGGCGACGGGTCCGAGGACCGCAGGCTCGGTGCCCACCGGCATCTGGCGGAACTGCACCGGCCCGGCGCCGAGGAGCTGGAGATGATCAACGCGGCGCTGTATCTGCGCCGTCCCCTGCTCGTCACCGGCAGCCCCGGCGCGGGCAAGAGCACCCTGGCCCACTCGGTGGCGTACGAGCTGGGCCTGGGCGCGGTGCTGCGCTGGTCCATCGTCAGCCGCTCCACCCTCCAGGACGGTCTCTACCACTACGACGCCATCGCCCGCCTACAGGACGTGCAGATCGCCGCCCAGGGCGGTTACGGCGCGGCCGCCGGGTCGCCCGGCGCCATCGAGGGCATCGGCAGCTACATCCGGCTCGGCCCCCTCGGCACCGCGCTGCTGCCCTCCGACACCCCGCGCGTGCTGCTCATCGACGAGCTGGACAAGAGCGACATCGACCTGCCCAACGACCTGCTCAACGTGCTGGAGGAGGGCGAGTTCGCCATCCCCGAACTGGAACGCATCGCCGACCGGCTGCCGGACGGCGAGGCGGAGGTGCTCACCGCGGACGGCGTGAAGGTACGGGTGCGCGACGGCCGGGTACGCTGCCGGGCCTTCCCCTTCGTCGTCCTCACCAGCAACGGCGAACGCGACTTCCCGGCGCCCCTGATGCGCCGGTGCATCCACCTGGAACTGGGCCGCCCCGACCACAACCGGCTGGCCACCTTCGTCCGGGCCCACCTGGGCGACGAGGCGGCCCGGGCCGGCGACGACCTGATCACCCGGTTCCTGGAGCGCTCCCGCAGCGAACTCCTGGCCGCGGACCAGCTGCTGAACGCCATCTACCTCACCGACGCCGCCGCCCCGCCCAGCCGCGACCGGCTCGCCGACCTGCTCATCCAGCGGCTCGACCGCCCGAGGTGATCCGCCGATGACCGACGCAGCGGCGCGGCACGGTCCTCTCACCCCCGGCGACGGACCCGGGGCCGGGCACACCGGCCTGCCCGGGAGCGACCCCCTCGCCGAACTCATCCTCCGGCTGCGGGAGATCCATCTCGACCCGGACGCCGAGCAGCTGTGCGACGCCCTCTGGCTGGCCCGCTGGACCCGGCCGGCCAACGCCCCGGACGACGCTCCCCCGCCCGGCGGGCGGATCGTGCCACCGGTCGAGCCGCCGCCCGTCCGCCCCCTGCCGCCGCCGGACGACACCCCGACCCCGGCGCCGGAACCGCGGCCGTACGCGGACCCGGCCGGCCCGCGGGTCGCCCTCTACCCCGTGCCGCGCGACGGGGCGCCGCGGACGCCGGGACCGGGCCGCGCCCGCGCCCTGCCGGTGGGCGTACCGGCCGCACCCGTCCTGCCCGCCCCGCTCGAACTCCAGCGGGCGCTGCGCCCGTTGCAGGGCTACCGCAGCGCCGCCCCGCCGCGGCGCACCGAACTCGACGAGGTCGCGACGGCGGAGGCGAGCGCCGAGGCCGGCGGGCTGATCCTGCCCGTCCACCGCCATGTGCTGCGCGGCGACGCGCGGTTGCAGCTGGTGATGGACGCCTCGTCCTCGATGCGCGTATGGGACCGCCTCTTCGCCGAACTGGAGCAGGTGTTCTCCCGGTTGGGCGCCTTCTCCGACATCCAGGTCAGCCATCTGCACCAGGATCCGGGCGGTGCCCCGGCCGTCAGCCGCAGTCCCGACGCGCTCGCCGCGCCGCTGCACTCGGCGGACCGGCTCAGCGACCCGACCGGACGCCGCATCATCGTGCTCGTCAGCGACTGCGCGGGCCCCCTGTGGCACAGCGGCCACGCCCACCGGCTCCTGCACCACCTGTCCCGGCAGGGCCCGGTCGCCGTGCTCCAGCCGCTGCCGCAGCGCATGTGGAACCGCACCCGGCTCCCGGTCACCTTCGGCGAGCTCTCCCGGGGCGACACCCTGGGCGGCGCCGCCGCGCTGCGGGTGCGCACCGCCGCCGGAGTGCCGGCCGAGGCCCGCCGGGGCGCGCTGCCGGTGCCGGTGCTGCCGCCCGAACCGGTCGCCCTCGGCTCCTGGGCGCGCCTGCTGTCCGGGGCCGGAGCCGGGCCGGTGCCGGGCGCCGTGGGCTGGGTGCGCGCCGACCAGCCGCCCGCCCCGGCCGCGCGCCCCGACCGGCGGCGGACGCCGTTCGAGAGGGTCAGCCGGTTCAGCTCCGGCGCCTCCCCGGCCGCGGGGCGCCTGGCCGTCTACCTGGCGGCGGCCCCGCTGTCCCTGCCGGTGATGCAGCTGGTGCAGCGCACCATGCTGCCCGACTCCGGCCCCGCCGAACTCGCCGAGGTCCTGGTCGGCGGCCTGGTCACCCGGGCCGGCACCGACCACGGCGACGGCACCCACTGGTACGAGATCGAGCCCGACGTACGGGACGCCCTGCTGTCCCGCCTGGGCCGCGACGAGGCCGTGCTCGTGCTCAAGCACTGCTCCGAATACATAGAGCAGCGCTTCGGCAAGGGCGGCCCCAACTTCCCGGCCCTCGCCCTGGCCCAGCTCGGCGACGCGGGCGCGGGACGCCCGTACACGCACGGCACCGGCTACCCCGGCGAGACGGGCGGCAACGGCGAGGGCGACCCGGTCCCGCAGCCCTTCGCGGAGATCGCGGCCCGGGTGCTGGAGCGGTTCATGCCGCTGCCCGAGCGGTTCGCCCCCTACGACGGCGGCCGGGCGGACCCGCGGCCGGCCGCGGAACGGCCCCCGCACCAGGCGGTCACCCGGGCCCGCGCCCTGCTCGCCCGGTTCGACGCCGAGGGCATGGTCCAGGACGTCATCGACGCGGTGCAGCTGCTGCGCGGGGCCACCGAACACGAGCGGCCGCCCGGCGCGGACCCGCGGCTGTGGGCCGAGTACGCGCACTGCACCCTGCGGCTGTGGGAGGTGCAGGGCGGCACGGCCCTGCTCCAGGAGGCGGAGCGGGCCGCCGAACGCGCCGCCGCGCACCCCCGCGCGCTGCGCGAACGCGCCGTCCTCGCGCGCGTGCTGCACGCCGCGGCCACCGACGCCCGGCGCCGCGGCGACCGGCCCGGCGCGCTGGAGCTGCTGCGCCGCGCCGACCGCGAGTACGCGGTGGCCTGCGCGGCACCCGGGCTCGACGACGAGGAGGCGCTGCGGCTCACCCTGGAACGGGTCGGTGCCCTGGAGGCGCAGTGGCGCCTGGGCGGCGACAGCGCCCTCCTGCAAGGCGCGGTCGGCATGCTGGAGGCGTTCGCCGACGCCTGGCCCGACCGGGGCAGCCGCCCGCCCGGACTGCCCCTTGCCCACGGCCGGACGCTGCTGCGCCTGTCGGAGGTCACCGCCGACCCGGCCCAGGCCCGCCTGTACGCCGAGCAGGCCGCCCAGTCGCTCGGCACCGCCCTGGAGACCGGGGAACGGCGGGACACCGCGGAGTCGGTCCGCGCCCGGGTGCGCATCCTGACCGACCTGGCCGACGCGCTGCTGGGCGCGGGCGGCCCGCTGGAGGTGGCCCAGGCCCGGGTCGACGAGGCGCTCGGGGCCGTACGGGAGCAGGGGCAGCGCGCGGCCCTGCTGGTCCGTGCCGCACGCATCGCCGTCGCGCGCCACACCGAGTCGGGAGAGCCGGCCGAGCTCCAGCGCGCCGCCGACCGTTTCGCGCAGGCCGCGCAGCGGCTGCCGCGCGACGCGCCCACGCACGCCGACGTGCTCGCCGAATGGGGCGAGGTGCTGCTGCGGCTCGCCGGGCTGGAGAGCGGCGCGCGCTCCCGGGAGCAGCTCTCCCGGGCCATCCGGGTGCTGCGGGACTGCCGGATGGAGACCCCCGCGGGCAGCCGTCGGCTCGCCCGCCGGCTGCTGCTGCTCGGGCGGGCGCTGATGCTGCGGTACGGGGCGCGCGGCGACCGGGTGGACCTGCGGGAGGCCGAGTACCTCTTCGGGCTGGCGGCGGCCGGCGCGGACGACCCGCTGCTGGCCGCCCGGTGCCGGCTGGAGCTGGGGCAGGCCCAGTACGAGGCGTACCGCAGCCTCGGCCGCGCGACGCGCCTGGACGTGGCGGTCGACGCCTTCCGGGCCGCCGCCGAGTCGGCCCGCAGGGCGGAGGAGGAGGCCGAGACGGAGCGGCGCCGCCAGGAGGCCGTGGAGCTGGCCGCGCAGGCACACCACTGGCGGGGTATGTCCTACGAAGCGGCTGCCCGCCCCCGCGCGGCCCGGGACGCCTACCGCGCGGCCCAGGCGCAGTGGGCGCGGCTGCCGGACGGCAGCCTGGGCACGGGCGAGCCGACCGCACGGCAGACGGCACAGCGGCTGGCCGCGCTGGAGTGAGCCGGGCCGGGACCCGGCACGGCAGGGAGAGGGGAACGGGGTATGGAAGCACGCAACGAGTCCTGGCCGCCCGCGGCACCTTCGGTCACCGGGGAGCCGCTGCCGGCGGCCCCGGGTCCCGGGGAGCCGCTGCCGGACCTGCTGACCCTGGATCTGGCGGAGCTCGGCACCCTCGAACACCCGGTGCTGCGCGAGGTGGTGGGCGAGTTGCGGGCCAGGGCGGCCGAGCGGAGCGAGATGCTCTGGGGGTTCGACAACTCCTTCTGACAACTCCTTCTGACTCCTCTCGCGTCGGCGCGCGGTGGTGGTGGGAAGAAGGCGCCCTGACGGTCATTTAGCGACAACTCCCGATCGTCTTTGTCGACACTTCGGACAACCCTGATCGCCCCGGGTTTCGGGCGCGTGCCGTACGGGGATGCGGCCCCGTGCGGCGCGGCCCCGTGGGTACGGGCGTCGCGGCAGCGCGGGCCGCACGGCATGGGGGTGCTGGAGTGTCTGGAGAAGCAGCCACCGATCCGCATCCCGCACGCCCCGGGCGGCCGGCCCGGCCGGATGCCGCGCTTCCGTTCCGGCAGTTCATCGTCAAGGCGCACGGACGCTGCAACCTGGCCTGCACCTACTGCTACCTCTACGAGGGGCCCGACAGCACCTGGCGCTCCCGCCCCGCCGCCGCCCCCGCCGGCGTCCTGGACCGCACCGCCGCCCGCATCGCCGAGCACGCGCGCGCCCACGCGCTCCCCGCCCTCGCCCTCGTCCTGCACGGCGGCGAGCCCCTCCTCGCGGGCGCCGGCACCCTCGCCCGCTTCACCGCCCGGGTGCGCGAGCGCGTCCCCGGCGGCTGCGCGGTCCACGCCACCGTCCAGACCAACGGCACCCTGCTGACCGAGGAGCGCCTCGCCGTGCTGGCCGGCGCCGGCATCCGCGTCGGCATCAGCCTCGACGGGGGCACGGCCGCGCACAACAGGCGGCGCGTCGACCACGCGGGCCGCCCGTCCTGGCCCGCCGCCGCACGTGGCGCCCGCCTGACCGCCGAGCGCTTCCCGGAGTCGTACGCGGGCATCCTCACCGTCGTCGACCCGGACCTGGACCCGGTGGCGGCGTACGAGTCGCTCCTCACCCTGCGCCCGCCCGCACTCCACCTGCTGCTGCCGCACGGCAACTGGTCCGCGCCCCCGCCGCGCCTGGGCGGCGTCCGCTACGGCGCCTGGCTCTGCGCCGTCTTCGACCGCTGGTGGACGGCGGGCCGGCGGGAGGTCCGGGTGCGGCTCTTCGAGGAGTGCGTGGCGCTGCTGCTGGGACTTCCGGCGGCCACCGAGGCGCTGGGACTGGCGCCCTTCGACGCGGTCGTGGTGGAGACCGACGGCTCGATCGAGCAGGTCGACTCGCTCAAGTCGGCCTACCCCGGCGCCGCGCACACCGGCCTCGACGTGTTCCGGAACTCCTTCGACCAGGCGCTGCGGCACCCCGGCGTGGCCGCCCGGCAGGCGGGCGCGGCGGCCCTCGCCCCGCAATGCCGGGCCTGCCCGCTGCTGCGGGTCTGCGGAGGCGGCCACTACGCGCACCGCTACCGCGCCGGGCACGGCTTCCGGAATCCCTCCGTGTACTGCGCCGACCTCCAGTACTTCATCCGCCACGTGGCCGCGCGCCTGGCCCGCGCCGCGGCCCCCGGCCCGTCCCCGGCCCCGCCCGCGTCCCCGCCGTCCTCCGCGCCGCCGTCCTCCTCCTCGTCCCTGTCCGAAGGGGGCACTCCGTGATGTTTCCACCGGTCCCGGACCGGGCCCTCCTCGAACTGGCCCGCACCGAGGGCGGCCCCGGCACGCTGGCCCTCCTCGTGCGCGACCAGCACACCCGGCGGCTGCTCCTGCTGCGCGCCGTGCTCGACGCGGCCGAAGGGGCCGACCGGTCCGTGTGCACGCCCGGCCAGAAGGCCCGGCTGCGGGAGGACTGGGCCCTGCTCGCCGCGGCGGACCGGGCGGGGGCACCGGCCCCGCGCGACCCCCGTACGGGCTCCCCGGCACCCCCGCCGGCCCCCGCCCGCGACCGCCTCTTCCACCCGCTCACCGGCCCCTGGGCCCGCTCCTGCCTGCGCGCCCTGGACGGAGGCGGCCGCCGGCCGGCCCGCGACCTCGCCCACTTCAGCGCCCTCGCCGCCGTCGCCGCAGCACGCGCCGGCCTGTCCTTCACCACCCGGCTCACCGCCCGCGACGGGGTGCTCACCCTGCCCTCCCTCGGCGCGCTGCACACGGCCGCGAGCGGCGACGCGCCCGTCGACGTCACCTACGACGGCGACCGGATGACCCTCCGCCAGCCCGACGCGCCCGATGTGACCGTCCACCTGGAGAGCGGCGTCGGCGCCTGGTCCGGCGCGCTGGCCTGGACCCCCGCCCACGCGCTGCCCGGACTGCTCCCCGCGTCCCCGCCCCTGCCCCTGGACGACCTCGACCCCTACCGCGACCTGCCCGACGGCCCCCGGTACGGCACCGCCAGCCGCCCCGTCACCCTCGACGAAGCCGAGCGCAAACGGTGGCACCAGGCATGGTCGGGCGCGGCCGCCGCGCTGCGGTCGGGCGGTGCCCACCGCCTCGCCGAGACCGCCGCGCTGCTGCGCTGCCTGGTCCCCCTGGGGGTGCCGCCCGACATCGGCGCCGGCCGGGGCAGTTGCAGCGCCACCCGGCGCGAGGCGTTCGGCGCCCTGCTCAGCAGCACCCCGCCCGACCCCGTGACCTTCGCCGCGACCGTCGTCCACGAACTCCAGCACGCCAAACTGGCCGCACTCAGCGACCTCCTGACCCTCCACCAGGCGGACCCGGAGCCGCGCTACTTCGCCCCCTGGCGCCCCGACCCCCGCCCCTACGACGGCCTGCTCCAGGGCACCTACTCCCACCTCGCGATGGCCGCCTTCTACCAGCGCCGGGCGCTCCTCACCAGGCGGCCCGACCGGGAGTGGGCGTGGGCCCAGCACGCGCGCTACCACGCCCAGGTGGGCGCCGCGCTGCCCGCCCTCGTCGGCTCGCCCGACCTCACACCGCGCGGGCGCCGCTTCGTCGACGAGATGGCCGCCACCTACGAACGCCTGGCCGAACACCCGGCGCCCCGCGGCCACACGGCGCGCGCCCAGGCGTACGTCAGGGCGGCGCGCGCCCTGTGGAGGCGGCGTCACGCTCCCGCGCTGCCGCGTCCGAATGAGTGAGGATGCCTGCGCGGCGCCATCAGGTGCGGAAAGATCGTCGGACCGAGGTGTGTGCGGCGTCGGTCGCGGACTTACGCGCGGCGCGCCGAGGTCCTAGGATTCCGAGGTACTACGCGCTGGAGGACGCTGCATGTCTGGAGCTCGTGAGCCGGTCGAACCGACCGAGAGAGGGACCGCCAGACAGACGGTCACAATCCACTTCGCCGGGTTCAACCGGGCATGGGCGGTCTGGATGGGGGACCGGCTGGAGCGGCGCGGCGTGCGGGTGGTGTACCTGCGGTGGGAGTCCCCGGCCGAGGTCCCCCTGGTGGATCTGCTGCGCGACCTGCGACTCGCCGAGGGCCGCATCCTCATCATCGTCAGCGAGTGGTACTTCCAGCTCGGGCCCCGCACCCACGAGGAGTGGAACGAGGCCCTGCGCGAGGTCGTCGCCCCCGACCCGTCCCGGTTCGCGGCCGTGTCGGTGACCACGGCGTCCGTGCCGTCCGCCGCCGCGGTCCTCGCGCCCGTCGACCTGACCAACATGGGCGCCGAGGAAGCGGAACGGCGCCTGCTGGACCGGCTGGACCTGTCGTCGGCGCCGCTGGTCCAGACGGCCTCGCAGGAGCGGCGCGGCCCGCGGTTCCCGGCGTCGATGCCGGACGTCTGGGGCGCCGTACCCCGCCGGAACACGCGCTTCACCGGCCGCGAGACGTTGTTCAACGAGGCGTACAGCACGTTGCAGCGCGCCGACCCGGGCGCCGGCGTGGTCACCTTCCACGGCATGTCCGGGGTCGGCAAGACCCAGCTGGCCGCCGAGTACGCGCACCGGTTCGGCTCGGAGTACGACGTGGTGTGGTGGGTGAACGCGGAGAAGCGCGTCACCTACCGGCGGCAGCTGGCGGAACTGGCACCCAAGCTGGGTTTGCAGACCGGCCAGGAGTACGGCGAGCGGCTGCGCGCCGTCCGGGACGCGCTGCGCCGGGGCGAGCCCTACTCGCGGTGGCTGCTCATCCTCGACGGCGCGGACGAACCCGACCAGATCTGGGACCTCGTACCGACCGGACCGGGACACGTGATCATCACCTCCCGCAACCCGGAGTGGGGCGAGCACAACAGCCGGCTGCTGGAGGTCCCGGTCTACGCCCGCGACGAGTCGGTGGCCTTCATCCGCCGCCGCGCGCCACGGCTGACCGAGCCGGAGGCCGACCAGCTCGCCGAGGCCCTGGAGGACCTGCCGCTGCTGCTGGACCAGACGGCGGGCTGGCTGAACGACTCCGACCTGTCGGTGCGCGAGTACATCGCCCTGCTGGAGGGCGGCATCGACAGCGACGTCGTCAAGGTGTCGGCGGACTTCCCGCTCGCCTTCCAGACCGCCTGGTCGATACTGCTGAACAAACTCCGCGAGACCGTCCCCGAATCGGTCGACCTGCTGCGCCTGTGCACCTTCTTCGCCCCCGGCTTCATCCCCGTGCGGCTGCTGAAGGAGATGCCCGCCGACGAACTGCCCGAGCAGCTCGCCGGACTCCTCAACGACCCGCTGCTGTGGAACAAGGCGGTCAACCAGCTGCGCACGTACTCCGTGGTGCGCCTGGAGTCCCACGAGGCATCCGTCGACGAGTCCGTCTCCGCCGGCGAGTCGCTCTACCTGCACCGCATGGTCCACCAGATCGTGCACAAGGACATGCCGGACCACGACCGGCGCGAGTTCATCGACGTCGTCCGCCGCGCCCTCGCCGCGGCCGACCCGCGCCGCCCCACCGACCCCGACCTGTGGCCCGGCTACGCCGAGATCGTGCCGCACCTGAAGTACGCCGACGTCCTCAAGAGCACGGACCGGCAGGTGCAGCGGCTGGTCTTCAACTGCCTGAGGTACATGTACTTCTCCGGGGAGTACCGGGCCGGGATCAAACTCGGCGAACGGGCCCTGAAGTCCTGGCGCTCCCTCCTGGGCGAGACCCACCCGAGGATCTGGGAGCTGATCTACCACTACACCAACCTGCTGCGCGCCGTCGGCGACTACGCGCGCACCGAGGCGCTCAGCCGCGGTGCCGTCGAGTATCTGCGCGAGGAGCGCGGACCGCAGGACCTGGAGCATCTGCGCGCCGCCGCCGGGCTCGCCGGCGACCTGCGCGGGCTGGGCCGCTACGAGGAGGCGCTGGAGCTGTCCCAGTGGGTGCTGGCGGCCTACCGCGAGCTGCTCGGCGACCAGGACTCGCGCACCCTCAACGCCCAGAACAACCTGGCCGTCTCCCTGCGCCTGCTCGGCCGCTACGAGGAGACGCTGGAGGTCGAGCGGCAGACCATGGAGGCCCGCCGCCAGCTGCTGCGGCCCCGGCATCCGTGGGCGCTCAGCTCGGAGATCGCCTACGCCGTCGACCTGCGGCTGCTGGGCCGCTACGCCGAGGCCGAGTCCGTCCAGCGCAAGAACGTCCGCGAGAACCGCATCGTGATGGGGCGCGACAATCCCCAGACCCTCAGGGCGGAGCACAACCTCGCGGTGTGCCGCTACCGCCTGGGCGACCGCGACCGCACCCGGGACCACGCCGACGAGCGGGAGGAACCGGGGCCGCTGCTCACCAGCGTCCTGGAGCGCGGGGAGCGCGTGCTCGGCGAGACCCACCCGCTGACGCTGATCTTCGCGACGAGCCAGAGCTGCTACGCCCGGGAACACGGCGACATCGACCAGGCCCGCGAACTGAGCGAGGCCATCGTCGCCCGCTACGAGGTGATGCTCGCCGAGGGGCACCCCTTCATCGCCGGCGCCCGCGCCAACCAGGCGCTGATCCTGCGCAACGTCGGGGAGCGGGAGCACAGCCACGCCCTGATCGAGCAGGCGCTGGCCGAGATGACCGGGGCCGTGGGGGAGGACCACCCCTGGACCCTCGGCTGCGCCCTGAACGCCTCCGCGCTGCGCAACCTCGTCGGCGACGTCGAGGGCGCCGCCGATCTCACCAGGGACACGGCCGCCCGGGCCGTCGCGTCGCTCGGCCGCACCCACCCGCTCACGCTGTCCGCGCGCATCGCGTACGCGGCGGACCTCAGAGCCCTGCGCGACCGCCAGCAGGCCGAGAAGGTGGAGCAGGAGGCCCTGTCCGACTTCGACGCGACCCTGGGCAACCGGCACCCGCACACCGTCTCCGCCCGCGCCCGCACCCGCCCGCACTGGGACTTCGAACCCCAGATCACCTGACCCACGCCCCGGCGCCGGCCGAACGCTCCGGCCGCCGGGCCGCCAGGACGGCCGGAAGGGCCCGCCCCCCGGGGAGATCCCCGGGGGGCGGGCCCTTCGGCGGTACGGGTCCGGGCGGCTACGCCTCGAACACCTCACGCACCAGCTGCTCCTGCTCGGCCTGGTGCCGCTTCGCCGAACCGACCGCCGGGGACGAGCCGTGCGGCCGCGAGATGCGGCGCAGGCGCTCGCCGTGCGGGACGTCGGCGCCGACCGCCAGGTCCAGGTGGTCGATCAGGTTGAGCGCGATGAACGGCCAGGCACCCTGGTTCGCCGGCTCCTCCTGGGCCCACAGGTACTTCTCGGCGTTCGGGTACTTGGCGATCTCCGCCTGGAGCTCGGCACCCGGCAGCGGGTACAGGCGCTCGATGCGGATGATCGCCGTGTCCGTCACACCGCGCTTCTTCCGCTCGGCGTCGAGGTCGTAGTAGACCTTGCCGGAGCAGAAGACGACCTTCTTGACCGCGGCCGCGTCGACGGAGGCGTCGCCGATGACCGGGCGGAACTGGCCGGTGGTGAACTCCTCCGCCTTCGAGGCCGCCGCCTTCAGGCGCAGCATCGACTTCGGGGTGAAGACGACCAGCGGCTTGTGGTGCGGGTTGTGCACCTGCCACCGCAGGAGGTGGAAGTAGTTCGACGGCGACGTCGGCATGGCGACCGTCATGTTGTTCTGGGCGCACAGCTGGAGGAAGCGCTCCGGGCGGGCCGAGGAGTGGTCCGGGCCCTGGCCCTCGTAGCCGTGCGGGAGGAGCAGGACGACACCGGAGGTCTGGCCCCACTTCTGCTCCGCGGAGGAGATGAACTCGTCCACGACCGTCTGCGCGCCGTTGACGAAGTCGCCGAACTGGGCCTCCCACAGCACCAGCGCGTCCGGGCGGGCCAGCGAGTAACCGTACTCGAAGCCCATCGCCGCGTACTCCGACAGCAGCGAGTTGTACACGTTCAGCCGCGCCTGGTCCTCGGAGAGGTACTGGAGCGGCGTGTACTCCTCGCCGGTGTTGCGGTCGATGATGACCGCGTGGCGCTGGCCGAAGGTGCCGCGCTGGGAGTCCTGGCCCGCCAGGCGGACCGGGACGCCCTCCAGCAGCAGGGAGCCGAAGGCGAGGGTCTCGCCCATGCCCCAGTCGATCGTGCCGTCCTCGACCATCGTCGCCCGGCGCTGGAGCTGCGGCAGCAGACGCGGGTGGACGGTGATGTGGTCGGGGATGTTGACCTGGGACTCGGCGATCCGCTTGACGGTCTCCGTGGTCACCGCGGTGTTCACGGCGACCGGGAACTCGGCCTGCGGGTCGGAGGGCTCCGCGGCGGACGGCTGCGAGGTGGCCTCCCGGACCTCGGTGAAGACCTTCTCCAGCTGGCCCTGGTAGTCCTGAAGGGCCTGCTCGGCCTCCTCCAGGGTGATGTCGCCGCGACCGATGAGGGACTCGGTGTACAGCTTGCGCACCGAGCGCTTCTTGTCGATCAGGTCGTACATCAGCGGCTGGGTGAAGGCCGGGTTGTCCGACTCGTTGTGACCGCGGCGGCGGTAGCAGATGAGGTCGATCACCACGTCCTTGTTGAACGCCTGGCGGAACTCGAAGGCGAGCCGCGCCACGCGGACGCACGCCTCCGGGTCGTCGCCGTTGACGTGGAAGATCGGGGCCTCGATCATGCGCGCCACGTCGGTGGCGTACATGGAGGAGCGCGAGGACTCCGGGGCCGCGGTGAAGCCGACCTGGTTGTTGATGACGATGTGGACCGTGCCGCCGGTGCGGTAGCCGCGCAGCTGCGACATGTTCAGGGTCTCGGCCACCACGCCCTGGCCCGCGAAGGCCGCGTCGCCGTGGATCGCCACCGGCAGGACGGTGAAGTCCGTGCCGCCCTTGTTGATGATGTCCTGCTTGGCGCGGGCGACGCCCTCCAGGACCGGGTCGACGGCCTCCAGGTGGGAGGGGTTGGCGACCAGGGAGACCTTGATCTGCTCGCCGTCCAGGCCGGTGAAGGTGCCCTCGGCGCCCAGGTGGTACTTCACGTCGCCGGAGCCGTGCATCGACTTCGGGTCGAGGTTGCCCTCGAACTCGCGGAAGATCTGCGCGTAGGACTTGCCGACGATGTTGGCCAGCACGTTCAGCCGGCCGCGGTGGGCCATGCCGATGACGACCTCGTCCAGGCGGGACTCGGCCGCCGAGTCCAGCACCGCGTCCAGCAGCGGGATGACGGACTCGCCGCCCTCCAGCGAGAAGCGCTTCTGGCCGACGTACTTCGTCTGGAGGAAGGTCTCGAACGCCTCCGCCGCGTTCAGCCGGCGCAGGATGCGCAGCTGCTCCTCGCGCTCGGGCTTGGCGTGCGGGCGCTCCACGCGGTCCTGGATCCACTTGCGCTGCTTGGGGTCCTGGATGTGCATGAACTCGATGCCGGTGGTGCGGCAGTACGAGTCGCGCAGCACGCCGAGGATGTCGCGCAGCTTCATCATCGACTTGCCGGCGAAGCCGCCGACGGCGAACTCGCGCTCCAGGTCCCACAGGGTGAGCCCGTGCTCGGTGATGTCCAGGTCGGGGTGCTTGCGCTGCTGGTACTCCAGCGGGTCGGTGTCGGCCATGACGTGGCCGCGGACCCGGTAGGAGTGGATCAGCTCGAAGACGCGGGCGGCCTTGGTGACGTCGTCGTCGTGGCTGGCGTCGATGTCCTTGAGCCAGCGGACCGGCTCGTAGGGGATGCGCAGCGCCTCGAAGATGTCGTCGTAGAAGCCGTTCTCGCCGAGCAGCAGGTTGGCGACGACGCGCAGGAACTCGCCGGAGGCGGCGCCCTGGATGACCCGGTGGTCGTAGGTCGACGTCAGGGTCATGACCTTGGAGATGCCCAGCTTGTTGAGCGTGTCCTGGCTGGTGCCCTGGAACTCGGCCGGGTAGTCCATGGAGCCGACGCCCATGATCACCGACTGGCCGGGCATCAGGCGCGGGACGGAGTGGACGGTGCCGAGGCCGCCGGGGTTGGTCAGGGAGACCGTCACGCCGGTGAAGTCGTCCATCGTCAGCTTGCCCTCGCGGGCGCGGCGGACGATGTCCTCGTAGGCCTGCCAGAACTCGAAGAAGTTCAGCGTCTCGGCCTTCTTGATCGCCGCGACGACGAGCTGGCGGTCGCCGTTGGGCTTGACCAGGTCGATGGCGAGGCCGAGGTTGACGTGCTCCGGCTTGATCAGGGTCGGCTTGCCGTCCTTGACGCCGTACGACCAGTTCATGGCCGGCATGGCCTTGATGGCCTGCACCATCGCGTACCCGATGAGGTGCGTGAAGGAGATCTTCCCGCCGCGGGCGCGCTTGAGGTGGTTGTTGATGACGATGCGGTTGTCGAACAGCAGCTTCACCGGGACGGCGCGGACCGAGGTGGCCGTCGGCATCTCCAGCGAGGCGTCCATGTTCTTCGCGACGGCCGCCGCGGGACCGCGCAGGGTCACCAGCTCGGGGCCCTCGGCGGGCGCCTTGGCGGGCGCGGCCTTCGGCTGCGGCCTGGCCGCCGGCTTCGCGGCCTCGGCGGCGGGCTTGGCGGCCGGCCGCGCGGCGGGGGCCGGGGCCGCGGCGGGCTTCGCCGGGGCGGCCGGAGCCGGAGCCTGGGCCTGGGCGGGGGCCTGGGCCCGAGCCGGGGCCGGCGCGGCCGGGGCGGGCTGGGCCGTGCTGGTGGCCTCCGCGGCCCCCGTGGCCGCGGCACCCGACGCAGCCTGGGCGGTGGCCGCCCCCGGCTTGTAGTCGGCGAAGAAGTCCCACCAGGCTCGGTCCACGGAGTTCGGGTCCTGGAGGTACTGCTGATAGATCTCGTCGACGAGCCACTCGTTGGCACCGAACGCGGCGGCGGGGTTCTTGCCCGCCCGGTCGGTGTCGGTCGTGGGGGAGCTCGAGTTACTGGGGGACTGTGGCGACACGGCGGCAACCGCCCTCTTCCGCTTCACAAGGTGATGGACAGCGGGAATAAAGGCTACGCCTCCAAGAGCGGGAAGGTCAGACCGGGCCCGCGCAACGTCGCGCAAGTCACATCTGGGAGTGTGTTTCGCCGCTCGAAATGGCGGGAAACAAGCGGGGTTCCGCCTCAACAGGCAAGGGGGCAGTGCGACCCGGCGCGCGGTGCGCGCGGGCCTGTGCCCCCTCGCCCGGGTCCACCCGCCGTCGACCAGCGGGGACGCTTATGGATCTTGGGGCTCCGCTTCGAACTTTACGTCAACTTGGCATAGAAGAGGGGCCCGGAAGGGTGACAAGAATCCGGCAACCTCGCTCGGATTCGGCCACGCCGATCCGGCCGCCGTGCAGATCCACCGCCCAGCGCGCGATCGCCAGGCCCAGCCCCGTGCCGCCGTCGCTGCCGGGACCGTGCGGGCGGCTCACGGAACCGCGGTTGAACCGCTCGAAGACCCGGTGCCACTCCGACCGCGGGATGCCCGGACCCTCGTCCAGGACCTCCAGCTCCAGCGAGTCCGGGCCCTGGCCGCGCCGCGCCTTGACCGTCACCCGGCCGTGCGGCGGGCTGTGCTTGACCGCGTTGTCGATGAGGTTGGCGACGACCTGGTGGATGCGCTCGGGGTCCGCGTGCGCGGTCAGCTCCGGCGGGGAGACGTCGAGGTGCAGATGGACGTCCGTGCGGGTGTGGCCGCCGGAACCCGACGCGATGCCCGCGCGCACCGAGGCGACCATGTTGGCCTCCTTCAGCACTCCGGACAGGTACGGCCACACCTCGAAACGCCGCCGCTTCAGCGGTACGACGCCGTTGTCCAGGCGGGACAGGTCCAGCAGCGTCTCCACCAGCCGGCCGAGCCGCTCGGTCTGCCCGAGGGCCGTCCTCATGGTCTCGGGGTCGGCCTCGGTGACCCCGTCGACGATGTTCTCCAGCACCGCGCGCAGGCCCGCGATGGGGGTGCGCAGCTCGTGCGAGACGTTGGCCACCAGCTCCTTGCGCTGGCGGTCCTGGGCCTCCAGCTCGTCGGCCATGCGGTTGATAGTGACGGCCAGGTCGCCCAGCTCGTCACGGCGGTTCTCGCGCACCCGGCGGCTGTAGTCGCCGTGCGAGATGGACCGCGCCACCGTGTTCATCTCGTCCAGCGGCGCGGTGAGCGAGTGCGCCACGAACTGCGTGATCAGCAGCGTGGCGATCATCGAGAAGACCGTGATGAACCGCAGCTCGGTCTCGGTGCGCATGGCCACCAGCATCAGGCCGGTGGTGATGAGCACCGAGATGACGACCAGCGCACCCAGCTTGGTCTTGATCGAGAACGGGCGTACGCCGCCCCAGGGGTCCCCGGGGCTCCTCCGTGCGGCCTGACGCCCCTCGCTCATGGCGTCGGCGTCTCCAGGGCGTAGCCCACGCCGTGCACGGTGCGGATGCGCTCGGCGCCGATCTTCCGCCGCAGCGCCTTGATGTGGCTGTCGACGGTCCGGGTGCCGGAGGCGTCCGCCCAGTCCCACACCTCCGCGAGAAGCTGCTCACGGGAGAGCACCGCGCGCGGCGTGTTCGCCAGGCAGACCAGCAGGTCGAACTCGGTCGGCGTCAGGTGTACGTCCTCGGACTTCACCCGCACCCGGCGCTGGGCGTGGTCGATCTCCAGCTCACCCAGGCGCAGGATGCCGGTGCGCGGCGTCGCGGCGGCCAGCGCGGCCCGCTCCACCCGGCGCAGCAGCACGTGCACCCGGGCGGCCAGCTCCCGCATGGAGAACGGCTTGGTCATGTAGTCGTCGGCCCCGACGCCGAGCCCGACCAGCATGTCCGTCTCGTCGTCGCGCGCGGTGAGCATCAGCACCGGCACCGGGCGCTGCGCCTGCACACGCCGGCAGACCTCCAGGCCGTCGAACCCCGGCAGCATGATGTCGAGGATCAGCAGGTCGGGCTGCCACGCCTCGGCGGTGTCCACGGCGGCCGGCCCGTCGCCCGCCGTTTGCACCAGGAATCCCTCGGCGCGCAGGCGGGTCGCGATGGCGTCCACGATCGTCTGGTCGTCCTCGACCACCAGCACCCGGCGCTGCGCGCCCGGGGTAGCCGTCGCCGTGCCGTTGTGGGAGGTGTGTGTCTGCTCCATCGCCCGCCCCTGAGGTGTGCTTACCGGAATCAGTGGGGTGATCCCTCGTCTGCGCATATGACTGCGATTGACGCTTGAATGATCGACGTCAGGGCAGCAGCGTACGGGGATCCGCAGGGCCTTTGCTATCCAGGTCGGACGCCGAGGTGGACGGCGTCGGGAACGCCCCGGGCAACGGGGATCTCTTCGGTACGCACCTGCTGGAACCCGGCATTACGCAAGGTTTCTTCGAATTCCGGAGAGGGTCTGGCGGACCACACCGCGAGCACCCCGCCGGGCCTCAACACCCTTGCGCAGCTTGCCAGTCCGGACGCTGCGTAGAGCGCTTCGTTGCCCTCGGTGACCGTCCAGCCGGGGCCGTTGTCGATGTCGAGACACAGGGCATCGAATGTGTCGGAAGTCTCATTGACGAAGTCGGTGAGGTCCGCTGCGACGACCTCGGTGCGCGGGTCGGCCAGGGCCTGGCGGGACAGCTCGGACAGGGGGCCGGCGCGGTGCCAGTCGATCACCGCCGGCTCGCGTTCGACGACCGTGATCCGGCCCCAGCGGGGCTGTGCGGCCGCGTGCGCGAGCGAGAAGCCGACGCCCAGGCCGCCGATGAGCACATGCGGCGCCGGGCGGCCGCCGGAGGCGTCGAGCGCGGCCAGCGCCGCGTCGACGAGCCGGCGTTCCGAGCGGCCGTCGGAGGTGTCCATCAGGAAGCAGCCGTTGGCGATGATCTGGAGCAGTCCGCCGTGCCGGCGCAGCACGACCTCGCCGTAGGGGCCGTCGCGGCGGTCCAGTACTTCGGGGACTTCGGGAATGTCGTACGCCATGGACATCCCGCCATCCTGGCACCTCGCCCGCGGCTCGGCGGGGGAATACCGCGGGTCCGGCGACCGGCTGGGGAGACGGGCGGGCGGCGGGCCGCGGGCGCGCGCCGCGAGAGCGGTCCGCGGCGGGCGTGCGCGGCGTGTTCGCGGCTGATCGCTGAGAGCGAACAGGGCTGGGGGAACAATCCCCGGCTCACGAGCATTGAGTCGGCATAACTCAACTTGACTGCCGAAGGGGAGATCATGGCTGTTGAGTCCGCAGCGTCCGCGCCGCTCACCCTGCCCGTGCTGCCGCTGGACGACGAGGTGGTGCTGCCCGGGATGGTGGTCCCGCTGGACCTCAGCGACACCGAGGTACGCGCCGCGGTGGAGGCGGCGCAGGCCGCCGCCCGGTCGGAGCCCGGCAAGCCGAGGGTCCTGCTGGTGCCGCGCGTCGACGGGACGTACGCCGCCACCGGTGTGCTGGGCACGGTCGAGCAGGTGGGCCGGCTCGCCGACGGCGACCCGGGCGCCCTCATCCGGGGCCGGGCCCGCGTGAAGATCGGCGCCGGCACCACCGGCCCGGGCGCGGCGCTGTGGGTCGAGGGGACGCGGATCGACGAGAGCGTGCCGGACCCGCTGCCCGGCCACGTCGCCGAACTCGTCAAGGAGTACAAGGCCCTCGCCACCGCCTGGCTCAAGAAGCGCGGCGCCTGGCAGGTCGTCGACCGGGTCCAGGCCATCGACGAGGTCTCCGCGCTCGCCGACAACTCCGGCTACTCGCCGTTCTTGACCACCGAGCAGAAGGTGGAGCTGCTGGAGACCGCCGACCCGGTGGCCCGGCTGAAGCTCGCCACCCAGCAGCTGCGCGAGCACCTCGCCGAGCAGGACGTGGCCGAGTCCATCGCCAAGGACGTCCAGGAGGGCGTCGACCGCCAGCAGCGCGAGTTCCTGCTGCGCCGTCAGCTCGAAGCCGTCCGCAAGGAGCTGCGCGAGCTGAACGGCGAGGGCAAGGACCCCGCCGAGGAGTCCGACGACTACCGCGCCCGGGTGGAGGCCGCCGACCTGCCCGAGAAGGTCCGCGAGGCCGCGCTGAAGGAGGTCGACAAGCTGGAGCGGGCCTCCGACGCCTCGCCCGAGGGCTCGTGGATCCGCACCTGGCTCGACACGGTCCTGGAAATGCCGTGGAACGAGCGCACCGAGGACGCGTACGACATCCGGGGCGCCAGGGAGATCCTCGACGCCGAGCACGCCGGCCTCGAGGACGTCAAGGAGCGGATCACCGAGTACCTGGCGGTGCGCAAGCGGCGCGCGGAGCGGGGCCTCGGCGCCGTCGGCGGCGGGCCCGGCCAGGGGAGCGCCCCGGCCGGGGGCGGTGGCGGGCGCCGGGGCGGCGGCGCGGTGCTGGCCCTCGTCGGCCCGCCCGGCGTCGGCAAGACCTCGCTCGGCGAGTCCGTCGCGCACGCCATGGGCCGCTCGTTCGTCCGGGTCGCCCTGGGCGGCGTCCGCGACGAGGCCGAGATCCGCGGGCACCGCCGGACCTACGTCGGCGCCCTGCCCGGCCGGATCGTGCGGGCTATCAAGGAGGCCGGGTCGATGAACCCGGTGGTGCTCCTGGACGAGATCGACAAGGTCGGCTCCGACTTCCGCGGCGACCCGGCCGCGGCCCTGCTGGAGGTCCTCGACCCGGCGCAGAACCACACCTTCCGGGACCACTACCTGGAGGTGGAGCTGGACCTGTCGGATGTCGTCTTCCTGGCCACCGCCAACGTCCTGGAGGCGATCCCGGAGGCGCTCGCCGACCGCATGGACATCGTCCGCCTGGACGGCTACACCGAGGACGAGAAGGTCGTCATCGCCCGCGACCACCTGCTCCCGCGCCAGCTGGAGCGGGCGGGGCTGGACCGGGGCGAGGTGACCGTCGAGGAGAGCGCGCTGCGCAAGCTGGCCGGCGAGTACACGCGCGAGGCCGGCGTGCGCAACCTGGAGCGGTACGTCGCCCGGATGCTGCGCAAGGTCGCGGCCCGGCACGAACTGGGCGAGCGCGAGCTGCCCCTCACCCTCACCGACGCCGACCTGCGCGACCTGGTCGGCCGGCCGCACCATGTGCCCGAGTCGGCCCAGGACCCGGCCGAGCGCCGCACCTCCGTCCCCGGCGTGGCGACGGGGCTGGCGGTCACCGGCGCGGGCGGCGACGTGCTCTACGTCGAGGCGTCCCTCGCCGACCCCGAGACGGGCGCGGCGGGACTGACCCTGACCGGCCAGCTCGGCGACGTGATGAAGGAGTCGGCGCAGATCGCCCTGAGCTTCCTGCGCAGCCACGGAGCCGAGCTCGAACTCCCCGTCGGCGACCTGAAGGACCGGGGGGTGCACATCCACTTCCCGGCGGGCGCGGTCCCCAAGGACGGCCCGAGCGCGGGCATCACCATGACCACGGCCCTGGCCTCCCTCCTGTCCGGCCGTCTGGTCCGCACCGACGTGGCGATGACCGGCGAGGTCTCGCTGACCGGGCGGGTGCTGCCCATCGGCGGGGTGAAGCAGAAGCTGCTCGCGGCGCACCGGGCGGGCATCACCACGGTGATCATCCCCAAGCGCAACGAGCCCGACCTGGACGACGTCCCGGCCGAGGTCCTCGGCACGCTCGACGTCCACGCCGTCACCGATGTCCGCCAGGTCCTGGAGCTGGCCCTGACGCCGGCGGTCAGCGGGGCGGAGCCGGAGGTCCCGGTCGCGGCGTGACGGGCCGCGGCAAGGCCCGGGTCCCCTCGGGGGCCCGGGCCTCGTGCCGGGTGCGCGGGGCGGGGTCAGCCGTTGGCGAGCGCCACCACCCGGTCCAGGGCCCCGTTGAACTTGTTGTGGTCGCCGACGATCGGCCCGGAGGACGTGTACTGCCACATCGTGTAGTAGCTCCAGCCCGCCGGCAGCGTCCCCACCGTGGAGGCGTAGCGGGCGATCCACAGCGGGTTGGCGGTGGCGAAGCCGCCGTAGTTGCCGGTGCACTGGGTCCACCAGCTGGTGGCCGTGTAGATCACGGCGTCGCGGCCGGTGCGCGCCTTGTAGGTGGTCAGGAAGTCGCGGATCCAGGACACCATCTGGCTCTGGGTCTTGCCGTAGCAGGCGGCGCCGTAGGGGTTCCACTCGATGTCGAGCGCGCCCGGCAGCGTCTTGCCGTCGCGGGACCAGCCGCCGCCGTGGTCGACGAAGTAGTTGGCCTGGGTGGCGCCGCTGGTGGTGTCCGGGGTGGCGAAGTGGTACGCGCCGCGGATCATGCCGACGTTGTACGAGCCGTTGTACTGCTGGGCGAAGTAGGGGTTCGTGTAGTACGTCCCCTCGGTGGCCTTGACGTAGGCCCACTTCACCCCGCTGGTCCACAGGCTGGACCAGGCGACGTTGCCCTGGTGGCTGGAGACGTCGACGCCCTCGGTCTGGGTGGCACCGCCGGGGACGGGCGTGCCGTGCCGCCCGTCGTGGGCCAGGACGCCCATGCCCATGTACGCGGAGCCGCGGGGCGGGGTGCCGGCGTCCGGCGCGGACCGGGCGGGGGCGGTGAGGAGCAGGGAGAAGGCGGCGAGCAGGATCCCGACGGCGGTCAGGCGCCGGGTGCGGGCCGTTCCGGATCTGTGCACGGGCATGACGTGCCTCCGAAGGCTCGGTGGTGCTCGGTGGGGTGGGGCATGCCGGGGCCGGGGAGAACGGGGCTTCGTCGGCCCGCCGGACCGGGTGGTGTCGTGGGCATGCCAGTAATTGCCTGGTAAAGAAGCTACGCACGTAGACGACCCGGGGGAAGGGGGGCCGGGAGCCGCCGTTGGTCTACGCCTGCGAAATACTTGCGGAGCTGCGGCGACGGCGGCACCGGGCGGAAACTTTCAGGAACGGCACAACCAAGGCAGGGACTGACGTGCGGGATCACGGAAACGGCGGCGGACACCGAGGTGAATCCGGGGGTGCCCCCCTGGGGGTGACGTCCGGCAGTGGTGTGAACCAGCCCGAGTTCCTGGCGCTGGAGCGCGAGCTGACCGTGCTGCTGCGGCGCGCCCGCGCCAATCAGGGGGAGATGGCCCGCCAGGTCCACCCCGACCTGGAGTCGTCCGCCTACGGCATCCTCGTCCGGCTGGACGAGTGCGGGCGGCAGCGGGCCACCGAGCTCGCCGCCTACATCGGCATCGGCAAGGCCACGATGTCGCGCCAGCTGCGCGCCCTGGAGGAGCTGGGCCTGGTCGCCCGCGAGCCCGACCCCGCCGACGGCCGGGCCTGGCTGGTCGCCCTCACCCGCGAGGGCCACGACCGGGTCTCCCGCGTCCGGCAGGCCCGCCGCGCCCGGTACGCCGGCCGGCTCGCCGACTGGGACCCGGGCGAAGTCGCGGAACTGGCCCGGCTGCTGCACCGGCTGAACCGGGGCATGGAGAAGTAGCCCCGCGGGGCCGGCCCGCGGGACGCGGCGGTCACAGCTCCGCGTAGACCACCGTCGCGTCGTCGTGGGTCTTGCCCCGCCCCGGGACGGCACGTCCGGCGGCCGCGCGCTCCAGCTCCCGCACCCGGTCCACCAGAGCCCCCGCCCCCTCCTCGCGCACCAGCCGGAGGCAGTCCGCCCAGCCGCCCTCCCGGAACCTCTCCACCCAGCGGGCCGCCCCGTCGGTCAGGGCGGCCAGGGCGGCCACCTCCCCGCGCGGCAGGACCCCCGTCACCGCGCGCGCCGCGACCGACGGATCGGCGGCGGCCGTGAAGAAGCCGCCCTCCTTGTTGCGCCAGGCTGCGTCGACGAGCGCGTCCGTGGCCAGGGCGGCGCGGGGCAGCCGGGAGAGCCGGTCGTCCAGCAGCGGGGTGACCGTCCCGTCGGGGGACTCGGCCAGCAGCACCGAGTCGGACAGCACCAGGTACTCCACCGTCTGCGGTGACCAGCGCGCCAGTACGACCGTCGCCTGAGGCGTTCGGGGGTGAGAAAGGTCACAGGTTGCGGCATGCGTCTCGGCGGTACGCGCGATCGCGCGGGACAGGGCGCCGACGAGAGGAACATCCGGGAGTGAAACGGTCAGTTCGGTCAGGGTCCCGCCGAGGCGCGCGGTGAACCAGGGCACCGTGTGCGAACAGCCGGTATCGCCCCGCGGCGGCGTCACCCCGTCCAGCACGACGAGCGAACCGCCCTGTCCGCAAGCCGGTAGTCCGACGCTCGCGAAGTCCTCGTTGGGGCGGTCCGGGCCGCCCGGCCGCGAGATGAGTTCCGTGCGCATCACGCCAGTCTGCACGAGCCCTTCACACCGTCCTCGAAAGGCCCGCAACGGTCGCGTGAACGGCGCGGACGGGCAGGTCAGGTGCCGGGTTTGGGGCGGAACGCGGTACTCCGGCAAGACGTGGCGGCAAATATTGCCACCGCCCGCCGTGGACGTCCAACCGGCGCACCGCGCGGGGCCGTCGCATAAGCCGGGGAAACTTGCTCCCCAACTCCCCTCCGATGTTCACTCCTTCGGGTGGCGGGTCAGGCGATGCGTGTGCAGCGCCCACCGGCACTGGGAGGGTCGGGGACCGGTTGGGGGGCCGCCCCGCTCCTGCCGAGAGCTTGGGGGAGGGTGTACGCGCCGGCCGGTCGATTGACGGAGCGCCACCCCGGTCCACGGGTACACGAGTTCAGGAATGCGAGCACCGGTGCAGAAGACGCGGCCTCGTCGCACAGGCAAGCAGACGGCCCCCGCACAGAGCGCGGAGCAGACCCCCGGCAGCCACGGCCCCGCCGCCCCGAGCACTCCCGTGGGCAAGGGCCGCCCGACGCATGTGCGCAACCGCCTCATCGTGGCCGTCGCGGTGGTCGCCGCCACCGTCGCCGGGGCGGGCGCGCCGTCGCTCATCGACGCCTCCGGACAGCTGAACGACACCCAGGAACTGGTGACCCTCGCCGAGCGGACCGAGAACGCCCTCGCGCTCGCCCACTCCCTGGCCGACGAACGGGACGAGGTCACCCCGTACATCGCCGCCGGCCGCCCCCGGGCCAAGGCGCCCTCGGAGCAGCACAGCGCCCGCGTGGACCGGCAGGTGGAGGAGTTGCGCGCCGAGACCGACACGCCGGCCTCGCTGCGCGAGGACCTCGACGGCATCGCCGCCCTGCGCCGGTCCGCGCTCACCGGCAAGAGCACCGCCCTCCAGGCGCACCAGGCGTACTCCGCCGTCATCGCCGAACTGCACCGGCTCGCCGAGCGGCTGGCCGAGCGGATGCCGCCCCGCGCGGGCGCCGGCGCGTACGCCCTGGCCGAGCTGGACTCCGCCGTCCAGCAGGCCGCCGCCACCCGCGGTCTGCTCCTCGCCGCCCTCGACGTGCCGCGCAGCACCCAGACCGTCATCGACCCGATGACCGGCCTGCCCACGACCAGCAGCACGTCCTCCGACGCCGACGCCGAGCAGCGGGACGCGCTGGCCGCCGCCGCGCAGCAGGCCCGGGTGCGCTCCGACGCCGCCCTCGCCGCCTTCCGCGACGCCGCGCCCAAGTCCGCCCGGGACGGCTTCGACTCCACGGTCACCGGACCCGAGGTCAACGCCGCCGAGAAGTACCTGGCCGCCCTCACCGACGGGCCGGCCCTCTCCGACGACGACCTCGCCACCAGCGTCAAGAGGCTGGACGCCGCGCTGTCCGCCCGCGTCGACGCGATGCGCGGCGCCGAGGCCGCGCTGTACGACCGCCGCACCAAGGACCTGGAGCGGCTGCGCGACGACGACGTCACCGCGCTGGAGATCCGCGTCGCCGTCCTCGGCGCCCTGATGCTGCTCGCCGTCGGCATGGCCACCGCCATGGCCCGCTCGCTCACCCGGCCGCTGGCGGTGCTGCGCCGCGGCTCGGCCCGGCTCGCCGAGGCGGAGAACCCCGCCGCGCAGGAGCCCGTCGCCTTCACCGGCCGCAACGACGAGTTCGCCCAGGTCGTCCGCTCCGTCAACGCCCTGCACGCGCACGCCGCCGCACTGGCCGAGCGCGTCACGACGCTGGAGTCCGACCGCAAGCACCTGGTCGGCCAGCGGCAGAAGATGGCCGACGCGCGCGAGGAGCTGCGCGCCGAACTGGCCGCGTCCGCCGCGCGGCTGGAGACCCTGCGCAAGAGCATCGGCTCCACCTTCGTCAGCCTCGCCCTGCGCACCCTGGGCCTGGTGGAGCGGCAGCTCGCCGTGATCGAGGGCCTGGAGGAGCGCGAGCAGGACCCGGAGCGCCTGTCCACCCTGTTCAAGCTGGACCACTTCGCCACGGTCATGCGCCGGCACAACGAGAACCTGCTGGTCCTCGCCGGCACCGAGCACGTCCAGCACACCGCCGGCCCGGTGCCGCTCGTCGACGTCGTCCGCGCGGCGGTCAGCGAGATCGAGCGCTACGAGCGCGTGCGCATCGCCGCCCTGCCGCCGCACGCGCACGTCGCCGGGTTCGCCGCCGACGACCTCTCCCACCTGCTGGCCGAACTCATGGAGAACGCCACCTCGTTCTCCCCGCCCGACGTGCCCGTCGAGGTCTCCGGCTGGCTGCTGGAGAACGGCGAGGTCATGCTCTCCGTCCAGGACGAGGGCATCGGCATGACCGCCGAGCGGCTGGAGCGCCTCAACGCGCGCCTGACCGACTTCGACCCGGACGCCCCCTACGACCAGGACGGCGAGGACGGGCTCGGGCTCGGCCTGTACGTCGTGGCCCGCCTGGCCCACCGGCACGGCGCCCGGGTGCAGCTGCGGGAGCAGAAGCAGGGGGGCGTGGCCGCGGTCGTCGTCCTGCCGACCACGCTGCTGGCCGCCGAGCCGGCCTCGCCGAAGCCGCCGGCGCCGGAGCGGACCGGTGTCGACACCACCCAGACGGTCTCCCTGCCGGGCGCCGCCGCCGAGGCCAACTCCAACGTCCTGCACGGCCGCTCGGAGGACGGGGACCTGCTGGTCTCGCTGGCGGAGCAGGCCGTACGGCGCTCCGAGGCCGCCGGGCAGGCCACCGGGCAGTCGGTCGGGCAGGCCACCGAGCAGACCGCCGAGCAGACCGCCGCGGAGGCGGCGGGTACGGCGCCGGAGCCGCGGACCGCCGAGCCGCGGACCGCCGGGCAGGAGCGGCAGCCCTCGGCCGCCCCCGAGGAGGACGCCGAGCCGCGGCCGGCCGCGCCGTCCCGCCCGCAGGAGCCCGCCGAGGCTCCGGAGACCCCCTCCGAGACCACCATGGAGCTTCTGCTCCCGGCGGCGCCCGCCCGCGCCCCGCAGGCACCGAGCCCCACGGCCACCGGCCCGGAGCGGCCAGCCCCCGCCGCTCCCGGGCCCGAGGCGGACCCCGCGCACGACCGCGCCGCCGACGAGCCGGGCGAACCGGACGAGCCCGTCACCGACAAGGGGCTGCCCAAGCGGACCCCGAAGATCACCACCCCCGCCTCGGCCCCGCCCCCGCGCACGGGGTCCGTCGACGCCGAGGCCCTGCGCCGCCGTCTGGGCGGCTTCCACCGGGGAGCCGAGGCCGGCCGGCGCGACGTCGAGGCGGAGATCGCCGAACAGACCACCCAGACCCAGGCACCGACCACCGGAACAGCTCGACCAGCCACATCCGAAGAAGCCACGGGGGGCACCGTCGAGGAGGCAACCAGTTGACCGCGCCCAGTACCTTCGGACTGAGCAGTGAAGCCCGCAATCTCCACTGGCTGCTGACCAATCTCGTCGAGGAGGTGCCCGGCATCCTCTCGGTGGCGGTGGTCTCCTCCGACGGCCTGCTGCTGCTCTCGTCCGACCCCGGCCAGCAGAACGCGGCCCGCCAGGCACAGGGGGAGCGGCGCACCGGACCGCGCGGCTCCTCAGCGGACCTCGCCACCATCGTCTCCGGCATCGGCAGCCTGACCGTCGGCGCCGCCCGGCTGATGGACTACGGCGGGGTCAAGCACACGATGGTCGCCATGGACGAGGGCAGCCTGTTCGTGATGTCGATCAGCGACGGTTCGCTGCTCGGCGTCCATGGCTCCGCGGACTGCGACATGAGCGTCGTCGCGTACCACATGGCGCTGTTCGTCGGCCGGGCCGGCCACGTCCTGACGCCCGAACTCCGCAGCGAGCTCCGCAAGTCACTGGAGTCCGAGTCGATGGGGAGTGCCCGATGAGCAGCGTGCAGAAGAAGCAGCAGCTTCCGGTGCGCGGCGCCGACCGCAAACCCGCCCGCGTCCGTCCCTACTCGCTCACCGGCGGCCGGACCCGCTTCGGCCACGTCCTGCTCGTGGAGACGTTCGTGGGCACCACGGCCGCCCTCGAAGCGGCCGACGAGCGCAAGGAACTGACGAACGGTTCGCTGAGCTCCCGTGTGATGCCGGAGATGCGGGCCATCGTCGAACTGTGCCGCCGTATGCGTACGGTGGCCGAGATCGCCGCGCTGCTGAAGATGCCGCTCGGCGTGGTCCGCGTCCTCCTCAGCGACCTCGCGGACCAGGGAAAGATCCGTGTGTACGGAACCGGAACCGGCCACGGGGCGGGCCGCCCGAACCGTGTGCTGCTGGAAAGGGTGCTGAGTGGACTCCGCCGTCTCTGACGCCGCCGCCTTCGGCGTCTCCCCGCTCGTCGAGCACGACGAGCCGTCGCAGCCCTGGCAGACGGACCGCACCCGCGCCCCGATCGCCACGAAGATCGTGGTGGCGGGCGGCTTCGGCGTCGGCAAGACCACGCTCGTCACCTCCGTCTCGGAGATCACGCCCCTGCAGACCGAGGCGCTGATGACCGAGGCGAGCGAGGACCACGACGACCTGACCGCCACGCCGGACAAGGTCACCACCACGGTCGCCATGGACTTCGGCCGCATCACGCTCGACGACGACCTGGTGCTGTACCTGTTCGGCACGCCGGGCCAGCAGCGGTTCTGGTTCATGTGGGACGACCTGGTGCGCGGCGCGATCGGCGCCGTCGTCATGGCCGACACCCGCCGCCTGAAGGACTGCTTCCCGGCGCTGGACTACTTCGAGAGCTGCGGTCTGCCGTACGTCGTGGCGGTGAACCACTTCGACGGCAGCCAGATGTTCGAGCCGGAGGACGTACGCGAGGCGCTGACGATCCCGCGGCGCATACCCGTGCTGATCATGGACGCGCGGCGCCGCATCTCGGTGATCGAGACCCTCCTGGCCCTCGTCGGCCACGCGCTTGAGGAGACCCCCGAGTAGTCCCGGTCCCTCCCCAGCGGCCCGCGACCCTCCCCGCACGGTCCCGGGCCGGCCCGTGGCAGTCCCCCGTACCGTCCCCCTAGGAGACAACCCCGCATGCGGAAGATACTCGTCGTCGGAGCCGGCCAGTCCGGTCTCCAGCTCGCCCTCGGCCTCCAGTCGCACGGGTACGAGGTCACCCTGATGTCCAACCGGACCGCGGACGAGATCCGCACCGGCCGGGTGATGTCGACGCAGTGCATGTTCCACACCGCCCTCCAGCACGAGCGCGACCTGAAGCTGAACTTCTGGGAGTCCCAGGCCCCGAAGATCGAAGGCCTCGGTGTCTCGGTCGCCGCCCCCGGCTCCTGGGCGGAGGGTCCCGCCGCCCGCGCCATCGACTGGGTGGGCAAGCTCGACGGCTACGCCCAGTCGGTCGACCAGCGGGTGAAGATGGCGGGCTGGATGGAGACCTTCGCCCAGCGCGGCGGCCAGCTGGTCATCCACGGTGCCGCCGTCGGCGACCTGGACTACTTCTCCCGCGCCTACGACCTGGTCCTGGTCTCGGCCGGCAAGGGCGAGCTGGTGCGGATGTTCGCCCGCGACCCCGAGCGCTCCCCCTACAGCGAGCCGCAGCGGGCCCTGGCGGTGGCGTACGTCCACGGCATGGCCCCGCGCCCGGAGCACCCGGACTTCGACGCCGTCCGCTGCAACCTGGTGCCCGGCGTCGGCGAGCTGTTCATCATGCCGACCTACACCCTCTCCGGCCGGGCGGACATCCTGTTCTGGGAGGGCATACCCGGCGGTCCGCTCGACGTCTTCAAGGACGTCAAGGACCCGGCGGAGCACCTCTCCCTGACCCTGGAACTCATGGAGCGGTACGTCCCCTGGGAGTACGCGCGGGCCACCAAGGTCGAGCTGACCGACGCCGGCGGCACCCTCGCCGGCCGCTACGCCCCCACCGTCCGCAAGCCGGTCGGCCGCCTGCCCGGCGGCGGTCTGGTCCTCGGCGTCGCCGACGTGGTGGTGGCCAACGACCCGATCACCGGCCAGGGCTCCAACTCGGCGTCCAAGTGCGCCGCCTCCTACCTCGCCTCGATCCTGGACCACGGCGACAAGCCGTTCGACGAGGAGTGGATGCGGCAGACCTTCGACCGCTACTGGGAGACGGCCCGGCACGTCACCAAGTGGACGAACACCATGCTCGCCCCGCCGCCGGAGCACGTCCTGAACCTGATCGGCGCCGCCGGCCAGCTCCAGCCCGTCGCGGACCGCTTCGCCAACGGCTTCAACGACCCGGCCGACTTCGAGAACTTCTTCTACGACCCGCTGAAGACCGAGGGCTACCTGATGGAGGTCTCGGGGGCCGCGGGCGCGTAACCGGCCGCGTGCCCCTCGTCGGACCCCTCGGACGCCCCGGCGGGCAGCCTCGGCGGTGTGTACCGCCGCACGGGCTCCCCGCCGGGGTCGGGCCGGACCGCGCCCAGGACGGGGTTGGCCGCGATCGGCGACACCTTCACGCGGGCACCGGGGCGCGGCGCCTGCACCACCATCCCGTCGCCGAGGTACAGCGCCACATGGGTGGCCTCGGGGAAGTACACGATCAGATCGCCGGGGCGCAGCTCGCCGAGGTCGATCCGCTCCAGTCGCGCCCACTGCTCCTGGCTGGTGCGCGGGATGGCCGTACCGGCCCGCGCCCAGGCCCGGGAGGTCAGCCCCGAGCAGTCGTAGGCGCCGGGCCCCTCCGCTCCCCATACGTACGGCTTCCCGATCTGCTCCACCGCGAAGCGCACGGCGGTCTCGCCCGCCGCGGACGGCTTGGCGTCGTCGCCGAGCACCCCGGACGCCAGGAACCGCTCCTGCGCCCGGGCGGTCCCGCGCCGCTCCAGCTCGGCGAGCCCGGCCAGCTGCCGGGAGCTGAGGGAGGCGAGCAGCCTCTCGACCTCCCGCAGCCGCCGCCGCACCTCGTCCCGCTCCCTCTTGCGCCGCTCGGCGAGGGCCAGCCGGTCGTCGAGGGCCTTACGGGCCCGGCGGGCCAGCTCACCGGCCCTGCGCTCGCTGCCGGTCAGCCGTGCCACCGCCTCGGCCCGCTCCCGCGCCAGCCGCCCGATCACCTGTCCCTGGTCGAGAGCGTGCTGCGGGTCGCGGGCCAGCAGCAGCCGCAGATAGGGGGACAGGTCGGTGCGGCTCTGGTACTGCCGGCGGGCCAGCAGCCCCGCCGCCTGACGGCGCTCGTGCAGGGAGAGCCGGGTCCGGGCCAGCGCGGCGTCCAGCCGCTCGGCCTGCGCGCGCCGCTTGCTCAGCTCCTCCTCGGTCGCGTTGTAGGCCTCGGTGGCCTTCTCGGCCTCCCGGTACAGCCGCTGAAGGTCCGTCAGCAGCCCGGCCACGGAACGCGTTCCGGGTGCGGGTTCGGCCGCGGCGGGAGGGGCCGCGGGGGGCACGAGGGCGATCTGGGCGGCCACCGCCGCCGTACAGGCCAGACGCAGCACGTTTCCTGACACGCCATCACCTCCGGTCGCGGGGCGGCCGGTCCGCTCCGCACCGCGAGCATGGGACGGCCGGCGCGGACGCGCGCGCCGAGTGTGCGCGGTTCGGCGCAACGGCGTCACCCGTGGGCGTCGTCCGGCTTGCCGCGCGGCGTGGCGTCCGGCTTGCCGCGCGGCGTGGCGTCCGGCTTCGACCAGGGCCACCGGAGCCGGGAGCCCTGCCGTCCCTCGGGGTCGTAGCGGTACTTCCAGCGGGCGAAGCCGATCCGGCCCTCTTCCCGGGGCGCCCGCCGGTAGACGAGCACCGCGGGCGGTCCGCCGTGCGGGTCGGGCACGGGCACGCGGTAGGTCTTCGGCGGATGGCCGGTCATCCCCACCAGCACGGGCAGCACCCGCCCGTCCAGGGGCCCGCCCTCGAAGGGGGTGTCTTCGCTCTTCACGGCACCAGTGTCGGGTATCGGCCGCCGCCGGCCGGACAGGTGCCGCTCAGGTGTCCGCCGCGAGCGTCCGCACCAGGGCGTCCGTCTGCGGATCGCGCCGCGCGGTGACCGACAGCGTCGCCGCGAACTGCTCCACCAGCCAGTCCCGCAGCTCCTCGGCGGGCGGCTGCTTGTCCTCGTCCAGCCAGATGAGGGAGGCGGCCTCCACCGCCGTGATCCACATCCGCACCGTCATCCGCAGCCGGGGACCGGGGTCGGTGACCTCCAGATGGCTCATGATGTGCTCGGCGGCGGCCCGGCGCACCCCGTCCACTATGGCCGAGGCCCGCGAGGTCTCGGCGACGCTGCCGCCGCGCAGCAGGGCGCTGAAACCGGCGTCGTGCTGGCCGACGAAGGCCAGGTAGCGGTCGAGGGCGCGGGAGAGCCGGGCCAGCAGCGGTCCCTCGCGGGGCTCGTCGAAGCAGTCGCGCAGCTCGTCGGCGGCCGAGCGCAGGGCGGCCTCGTACAGCTGCTGCTTGCCGCCGGGGAAGTACCGGTACACCAGGGGCCGCGAGACCCCCGCCCGCTCCGCCACGTCGTCCAGCGAGACCTCCTCGGGCGGCCGGTGGGCGAAGAGGGAGAGCGCCGCGTCGAGGAGCTGACCGCGGCGCTCCTCGACGCTGAGCCTGCGGTAGGCGGGGGTGGGGGCCTGCGGGGTCATGACCCGCAGGGTAGCCGGTGGGCCCGGCCGCCCCCCTTACGCGAGCAGCCCCGACGACCGCCACAGCCGCCGGCCCACACCGCGCAGGACGCCTATGTCGTCCAGGAAGTCCGTCAGCCGCTTCGCGCCGGTCTGCATGACCTCCCGGCGGTGGGCGCTGGCCCTCACCTGGGCCATGGCCTCCCGCTTGTCGAGACCCACGTTCGTGTACACCTCGGGGTTGATGAAGGCGACCGAGAAGACCCGGGCGAACTCGCCGGAGGTGACGCGGGTGAACTCCTGCGACCACTTCGGGGCCGTCACCATCTGGCGGCGCAGCTCCTCCCGGGCGTACCGGACGTGGCGGGCCTCCTCCACCACGTGGATCCGGGTGACGCCCCGGATGAGCGGCTGCACCCGCTCGTCGGGGAAGGTCAGCCGCTGCATCCAGTCCAGGATCTCCTCGCCGAGGAGCGTGGCGGTGAAGGAGCCGGGCGTGGTGGAGATCGTCTTGAACAGCCGCCCCAGGTTCTGGTGGGCGCGGCTGACGGGGTACCACGGTGTGTCGCCGCGCCGGATCAGCCGGGCGAACATCTTCGAGTGCCTGCACTCGTCCTCGATCTCGGTCAGCGCGTACCGGACGTGGGCGCTCGTCGCCGCCTTGTCGTAGATGTGCCGCACCAGCAGCTGCATGAGGATCAGCTCGAACCAGATGCCGAGCGAGGCGAGTGCCGCCGCCTCGTGCCGGGACAGCAGGATCCGCTGTTCCTCGCTCATCCGCCGCCACAGCGGGGTGTCGTACAGCGACACCAGCTCCGGCGGCCAGAACCACTTGCCCTCGTCGAAGGGCGCGTCCCAGTCCAGTTCCTTGTCCGGGTCGAAGGAGTGCTTGGCGGAAGAGGCGAGCAGTCGCTCCGCCACCTGCTCGCGGTCCTTGAGCAGGCCGAGCGCGTCGCGCAGCCCTTCGAGCGCGTCGGCTTCCGTCAGGGTCGTCATGGCAGTCCCACCTCGTCGTACGGGATCGCGTCGGGGATCGCGTGGTGTTACCCGCGGTCACTCACTCGTCTTATGAGACTGCTTGTCAGCAAGGGCGTCAATCCCCTGGGCGGGACTTGTTTACCGCGAGTAAAGGCGGGAGGGGCGTCAACGGCGCGTTCCGTGATCGCCTGATGGGGCGCCGAATCGGCGTTCCTGCCGAGTACGCTGGCCGGATCGGGCAGTCTCCGGCACATGGGAGCAAGCATGAGCGCCGCACGTGACTACGGCCTGGACGACGACTTCGAGTGGCCTCGTCCGCCGGAGGGCGGCTGGACGGCGGACGACCTCGACGAGCTTCCCAACCTCCCCCCGCATACGGAGCTGATCGACGGGAGCCTCGTCTTCGTGAGCCCGCAGACCAATTTCCACTCACGTGTCATTCGCCTGCTGGACAACGCCCTGCTGGCTCAGGTGCCGGACGAGCTGGATGTCATCCGGGAGATGACCGTCAGGCTCAACGAGCGAAATCGGCCGGAGCCCGATGTCCTGGTGTTCCGTGCCGACGCCGATTCCGGTCCGGACCAGACCTGGTATCGCCCGGAGGATGTCGTGATCGCTGTCGAGGTCGTCTCCAGGGACTCGGAGGACCGGGACAGGGAGGTGAAACCACGTAAGTATGCGCAGGCGGGCATTCCGCATTACTGGCGAGTCGAGGAGAACCAGGGCCTCCCGGTCGTCTACGTCTACGAACTGGACCCCGCGACCCAGAGCTACGGCCTGACCGGCATCTTCCACAACCGCCTCAAGCTCACCATCCCCTTCCCCGTCGACATCGACCTCACGGCCATCGACCGCCGCCGCTAGGCGTTTTGTCCCGGGGCGGGGGTCAGGAGGCGAGCACCGCCTCCATCACCGCCCGCGCGATCGGCGCCGCCACCCCGCCGCCCGTGATGTCCGCGCGGTCCGCCGCCGCGTCCTCCACCACCACCGCGACCGCCACCTCCGGCTCCAGCTCCCCGTGCGCCTGCGCCCAGGAGACGAACCAGGCGTAGGGCACCCCGGAGTTGCCGACGCCGTGCTGGGCGGTGCCGGTCTTGCCGCCCACCCGCGCGCCCCGGATGGCGGCCCTGGCGCCGGTGCCGTTCTCCACCACGTCGGTCATCAGCCGCTTCAGCCGCGCCGAGGTCGACGGGAGCATGGCCCGCCGCACGGGACGGGACCCGGCCGCGGCCACCGTGCCGCCGCCCGCCCGGACGGTCCGCTCCACCAGATACGGCTCCCGCACCTGCCCCCCTCCCGCCACGGCCGCCGCCACCATCGCCATCTGCAACGGCGTGGCCCGCGTGTTGTACTGCCCGATGGACGACAGCGCGAGCTGCGCCCGGTCCACGGAGGTGTCGAAGGTGCTCCGCGCGACGGAGAACGGGATCCGCAGGTCCGTGTCGTTGAAGCCGAAGCCCCTCGCCGTCGCCGCCATGCGCGCCACGCCCACGTCCACGCCCAGCTTGGCGAAGACCGTGTTGCAGGACCGTTCGAACGCCTCCCGCAGCGAGGCGCCGGCGCACCCGCGGGAGGCGTTGGTCAGCTTGGTCCGCGTCCCGGGCAGGGTGTACGGATCGGGCGAGCGCAGGGGCGCGTCCAGGTCCCGTACGACGCGGGCGTCCAGCGCCGCCGCCGCGGTGACCACCTTGAACGTCGAGCCCGGCGGATACGTCTGGCGCACCGCCCGGTTCAGCATCGGCCGGTCCGGGTGGCGGTTCAGCCGGGCCCAGGACCGGGTGGCGGCCGTACCGTTGCCGGACAGCTCCCCGGGGTCGTACGACGGCGTCGACACCAGCGCCAGGATGCGGCCGGAGGACGGCTCCACGGCCGCCACCGCCCCCGTGCGCCGGCCCAGTCCCCGGTACGCCGCCCGCTGCGCGGCCGGGTTGATCGTGGTCACCACGTTCCCGCCCGGGCCGCGGTCGCGGGCGGAGCGGTGCCACAGCGGGAACGGGACGAGCATCGGGTCCGTCCCCGACAGCACCCCGTCCTCGGTGTGCTCCAGCAGCGTCGTGCCGTACTCCTGCGAGGCGAAGCCGGTGACCGGCGCGTACAGCGGGCCGTCGGCGTACGTCCGCTCGTAGCGCAGATGCTCGCTGGTGTCCCGGGAGCCGGTGACCGGCTCGCCGCCGACCAGGATGTCGCCGCGCGGCTGCTGGTAACGGGCGATCTCCGGGCGGCGGTTGGCGGGGTTGGCGTCGTAGGAGGGCGCCTGCACGATCTGGACGCGGGCGGCGTTCACCAGCAGGGCGGCCAGCAGCAGGACGCAGAAGGCGGCGGCATGCCGGATGTACCGGGTCATGGGGGCTCCCCGCCTCTCACGGTGCCACCCGCCCGTCGTACTGGCGGCGCGCCGAGTCGCTGACCCGGATCAGCAGCGCGACCATCGCCCAGTTGGTGACGACCGACGAGCCGCCCTGGGCCAGGAAGGGCATCGCCATGCCGGTCAGCGGGATCAGCCCCGTGACCCCGCCGGCGATGACGAACACCTGGAGTGCCACGATCGAGGCGAGCCCCACCGCCAGCAGCCGGCCGAAGGGGTCGCGCAGCAGCAGGCCCGCCCGGTAGCCGCGCTCCACGAGCAGCGCGTACAGCAGGAAGATGGCGCTCAGCCCGGCGAAGCCCAGCTCCTCCCCGGCCGTGGCCAGGATGAAGTCGGACTTGGTGGCGAAGCCGACGAGCACGGAGTGGCCGAGCCCCAGCCCCGTCCCGGTCACCCCGCCCGCCGCGAACGAGAACAGCGACTGGGCGAGCTGGCTGGGGCCCTGCCCGGCCTCGATCGAGGCGAACGGGTGCAGCCAGTCCTCGATCCTGCCGTGCACGTGCGGCTCCAGCCGGCCCACCGCGACGGCCCCCAGCGCGGCCAGCAGCAGTCCGACGGCGATCCATCCGGTGCGGCCGGTGGCCACGTACAGCAGGACGACGAACAGGCCGAAGAAGAGCAGCGAGGTGCCGAGGTCCCGCTCCAGGACCAGCACGCCCACGCTCACCAGCCACACCGCGACGATCGGCCCGAGGACCCGGCCCGTGGGCAGCTGGAGCCGCCACACGCGGCGGCCCGCGTACGCCAGCGCGCTGCGGTTGGCGGCGAGGTAGGCGGCGAAGAACACCGCCAGCAGCACCTTCGCGAACTCGCCCGGCTGGATGGAGAAACCGGCGATCCGGATCCAGATGCGGGCCCCGTTCACGGCCGGGAACAGGATCGGCACCGTCAGCAGGACCAGCGCGGCGGCGACACAGACGTACGCGTAGCGCTGGAGCAGACGGTGGTCGCGCAGGACCAGGACGACGACGATGAACAGCGCCACCCCCAGCGTCGACCACACCAGTTGGGTGGGGGCGGCCCGGTCGCCCGGCGTCTCCAGGTCGAGCCGGTAGATCAGCACCAGGCCCAGCCCGTTGAGCAGGACCCCGATGGGCAGCGGCAGCGGGTCGGCGTACGGCGCGCGCAGCCGCACCGCGAGGTGCGCGAGCAGCGCGAGCACGCCGAGCCCGGCGCCGTAACCGGCGGCGCCGGGCGGGATGGTGCCGTGCTGGGCGAGGCCCACGTCGCAGTAGCCGAGCACGCAGAGCAGGACGGCCAGGACGAGCAGGGAGAGCTCGACGCCGCGGCGCCGGGGGAGGCGGGCAGCGGCGGCGGGCGGGTCCGCCGCCGCTGCCGCGGTGATTCCGGATCCGGCGTTCGTCATGCCCGGAACTTACCCAAATGACGTGTTGTGCGCGCCTTCGGCATCAGCACCAGCGCGGCGCGGGGCCGATGTTGTCGATGTACCGGGCCGCGCCCCAGGCCCAGGTGCCGTCCGTGAGGAGGTACCAGAGCGGGTTGCCCTTCACCGAGTCGCCGGGGGTCTTGCAGTAGATGGAGACGACCTCGCCCCGGTGGGCGTACCGGATGACGCGCGAGCCGCGGTTCGGCGCGCTGCGCAGGGCGAGCTTGTCGGCCGTCACCACGCCTCTGTACCGGCCCGAGTCGCGGGGGTCGTCGCGACGACTGTCGTCCCGGCCGTTGTCCTGCCCATTGTTCTGCCCGTTGTCCCGGCCGTTCCCGGCGCTCTGGCCGGCGGTCCCGAGGCCGTCCCTGGGGTCGGTGTGCGCGGCGGCGGGCGTGACGACGACCGCGGCGGCGAGCGCGCCGCCGGCGAGAGCTATGGCCAGACGGCGGACGGCGGCGCGGGAGGAGTGCGGGGACATGGGAGTACCTCCTGAGGGATGTTGCGCGGAAGGTGCCGAAAGGCACATCAGGTGACTCATCGCCACATTAGGAGCGGGGTCCGGGGAGCGCGCGTCGCAGTGCGCCATAGGGGAGGGGGAGGCGTGAGGCCGGGGGGAGAGGGAGGCGGGGGCGTCGGCTGAGGACGCGTCACGCGCCGGCGGGGGTGGCGGGGCCGCGCGCTGTCAGGGCCGCCGCGGCAGCGTCAGGGTGGCCACCGCCCCGCCGTCCGGCGCGTTGGCGAACTCCAGCCGCGCGCCGAGCACCTCCGCCTGGCCGAGCGCGATCGTCAGTCCCAGGCCGTGCCCCTTCGTCCCGCCCTCCGTACGGAACCGCTGGGGACCGTGGGCCAGCAGGTACTCCGGATAGCCGTCCCCGTGGTCGCGCACGGTGACGACCGGCCCGTCCACGGTCAGCACCACCGGCGCCCGCCCGTGCCGGTGCGCGTTGGCGACCAAATTGCCCAGCACCCGCTCCAGCCGCCGCCGGTCCGTCTCCACCGCCATGTCCCGGACGACCCTCACCTCCGTGGTCCCGGCGCCCGCGACCCCCGCCGCCCGCACCACCCGCTCGGCCAGCGGCCCGAGCTGCTCGGTGTCCGCGTCCAGCCGTTCCCGCCCGGTGTCCAGCCGGGAGATCTCCAGCAGGTCCTCGGTGAGCGTGCGCAGCGCGGCCACCCGGTCCCGGACCAGCTCGGTGGGCCGGCCCGGCGGCAGCAGCTCCGCCGCCGCGTGCAGCCCGGTCAGCGGGGTGCGCAGCTCGTGCGCCACGTCGGCGGTGAACCGCTGCTCGGCGAGGAGCTTGCCCTGGAGGGAGGCCGCCATCGTGTCCAGCGCCGCGGCGACCGCCGCCACCTCGTCCTGCGGCCGGGCCGGATCCTTCGTACGGGGGTCGCCGACGCGCGCGTCCAGGTCGCCCGCGGAGATCCGCCGCGCCACCCGGGCCGTGGTGTGCAGCCGCCTCGTCACCCGGGTCACCGCGAACGCGCCCACCAGCAGCGTCGCCCCGATCGCCAGCGCGGACGACCATACGATCGCCCGGTCGAGCCCGTCGATGGTGCGGGCCTGCTGGGAGTAGTCGATCCCCACGGCGAGGGCCCGGCCGCCGTCGGCGGGGCCCGCCGCCCACATCGTGGGCCGCCCGCGGTGCTCGGCGACCATCGTGCCCCGCCCGCCGCCCGCCGCCATCTTCCGCAGCGGCCCGGGCAGCCCCGGCGGATCGAGGCCCGCGCCCCGCCGGAGCGGGTCCCCGGCCTCGTAGTCCTCGGTCACCTCCGCCAGCCGTTGCAGGGCCCGGTCGCGGGCCTGGCCGACGGTCTGATGCGTCACGGAGACATGGACGAGCGCGCCGAGCAGGGCGGCGAGCGCGCAGCACATCACCGTGATGAAGGCGGCCGCCTTCACCGCCAGCGTGCCCGCCCACTGGGGCAGCAGGCGCCCGGGGCGGAGCCTCATCGCCCGCTCGCGGAGGACGGAAGCGAGGACGAGGGTGACGAGGGCGACGGCGAGCGTGCGGCCGAGGCGGGTGAGGAGACGGACGGGCGGGAGGCGGGCGTCCGCTCCCCGGTGCGCAGCATCTCGTCGTGCGTCAGGAGCATCGCGCGCTGGTCCGGGTCCCAGGTCCACTGCACGCGGTATTCGTATCCGGCCAGGTCGGACGGCGAGCGGATGATCACCGACCGCCCGGCCAGCTCCACCGCGCTGACGGCGTCGTTGTTGGACATGACCTGGACGAGCCGGTGACCGGCGACGGTGTAGACGCGCACGGCCGTCTGGTTGGTCGGCGGCAGCCGGAACCCGAGCGTCATGTCCTCGCGCCCGTCGCCGGTCAGGTCGCGGTAGTACGGCTCCAGCAGCGGGCACCGGTCGCGGTCGCCGCCGGGGCGGCAGCCGTCCATCCGGCGCGCCGTCTCCCGGTACGGCGCCCGGCTCCCGGCGTAGTCGTCCGGGTGCGCCGCGATCTCCGCCCGCACCACCGCCGCCGGATCCACGGTGCGGATGCCGCCGCCCGGCACCGTCACGCCCTTGACGGTCTCGGTGTCGGCCTCGTCGAAGTCCCAGGCCGGAGTGGACGCCGGGGGCAGGTCCGGCCACAGCCGCGCCGGGCTGACCGCGGTGGGCGTGGCGCCCGCGCCCTGGAGTCCGCCCGCGTCACCGCAGCCGGCCGCGGCCGTGAGGACGAGCGCGGCGAGGACCGTACGGCGGGCTGCGCGCCGGTGGCGACGGGGAGGCACGGCACTCCTGGGGGTCGGGGCGTCGGGGGCCGCGTACACCTTATTCGCGCGGACGTCCTTTTTGCGGGTGTGGGGGCGGGGACCGGGTGCTCGCCGGCCGACGGCGGGCCCCGCGCCCGCACGGCCGGGGCAGGACCCCGCGGCCCCGGGGCAGGACCCCGCGGCCCCGGGGCAGGACCCCGCGGCCCCGGGGCGGGGCCGCCGCCTACTCGGCCAGCTCCTCCAGCAGCCGGGCCGTGGACAGCCCCACCCGCAGGTACTCCGTGAACAGCTCGTTGTGCAGCGCCCAGGGCGAGCGGCGGGCCCGGATCAGGCGGATGGCCTCCTCGGCGGTACTGCCCTGCCGGATCAGCGCCTGCGCGACGACCAGGCCGGAGCGGTTGTAGCCGTGGTAACAGCGGACGAGGACCCGGCGGCCCGCGTCCAGGGCCGCGCACGCGGCCTCGGCCAGCCGCATCACGCCCGCGAGCTGGGTCCCGTCGAGCGGCCCGTCGGGGATCGGCCAGCACTGATGCTCGATGTCCGGGTCCGGTCCGTGCCCGGGCAGGCGCAGCAGCGTCTGCACCAGGTCGAACTCGTCCCGCACCACGGCGAACTCCAGCTGCCCGGAGTCCTTCCGGAACTCGTGCCCGCCCATCCACAGCCCCGGCACGATCTCGCTCCACGGACTGTCCGGTGCCGGTACGTCGGGCCGCCTCCCAGGGGTCCGCAACGGCGCCTCCCCACGATCCCCTATCCCCTGCCACCTGCCGTCCACGGTAGCCGGGTTCTTGCCCCTGGAGCACCCGTCCTGTTCCCATGGTCATGGGGTGATGGTGCATGACTGGAATGCGCGTCGTACCGGCCTGGCGGCACGGCCGGGAGCGGCTCTACGTCTGCCTCCCGGACGGCAGGAACATCGCGTGGTACGACCGGGAGGCCGCCCGGGTCAACGTCCTCGGCGACGACCGCAGGGACGACGTCCTGGAAGCCCTGGGCCCCTTCCTCACCGGCCCGGTCACGGTGGGCCCGCCCCCGGTGCCCACCCCGGCCGAGCTGGCCCGCCTGTCCCTCCACCCGGACGACGACCTGGCCCCCAACCGGCCCGGCGAGGCCCACCTGATCGCCCTGGACCGCGACCCCGGCCCGGCCCGCCGCTTCCGTCCCGACCCGCGCCGCCGGGCGCTGGCCGCGGAGGAGACGGTGGGGGAGGCCCTGGACCGCCTCGACGGCGCCGGGTGGCACGCCCTGCACTCCCTGCCGCTGCCCGGCGGCGACCGCGTCCACCACCTGCTGATCGGGCCCGGCGGCCTCTTCGCCGTGCACGCGCTGTACGCCCGCAGGCAGCGGGTCCGGGTCGCCGACCCGCTGGTCACGCTGGGCCGCCGCGCACCGCGGCCGCTGCTGCGCCGGGTCCGCGCCGACGCCGACCGGGCGTCCTACGCCCTGACCGCCGAGGTCCGCGCCGTGCTGGCCCTCGTCGGCCCGGCGGAGGTGTCGGTCACGGTGCCGCCGCGCGGGGTCCGCGTCCTGCGGGACGAGGAGCTGGCCGGGCTGGCCCGCCAGGGCGGGGTGCTCAAGCCGGCCGACGTGGAGGCGCTGCACGCGATGGCCCGGGACCGCCACACCTGGGCGCGCCTGTGAGACCGCCGGGGGCGGCCGCGCCCCGCCCGGCGGTGCGGGCTCACGGCAGCACGCCCGCCCGCCGTCGTTCGAACAGAGGTGCGAGCAGGTCGCCGTAGTCCTGCACCCGCGGTCCCACGTCCCCCGCCCGGAACACCAGCCGCCCGGCCGTCCGGCACTCCTCGACCTCCTGCCACGTCACCGGCGCCGACACCGTCGGCTCGGCCCGCGCCCGCAGCGTGTAGGGGGTGGCCGTGGTCTTCCGCGCGGCGTTCTGGCTCCAGTCGACGAACACCTTCCCCGGCCGCAGGCTCTTCGTCATCCGGTGCACGACGAGCTTCGGCATGGTCCGCTCCGCCTCCACCGCCAGCGCCTTGGCGTACTCCGTCACCCGCTCGGACGACGATCCGCGCACGGCCGCCAGCAGGTGCAGCCCCTTGGCCCCGGAGGTCTTGGCGTGCGCCTCGATCCCGTCCGCCGCCAGCCGCTCGCGCAGCCACAGCGCCACCTCGCAGCAGTGGACCACGGTCGCGGGGGGCCCGGGGTCGAGGTCGAACACCAGCCGGTCGGCCTCGCCGGGCGCGCCGGCCACCCACTGATGGGTGTGGAACTCGGTGACGAGGTTGGCCGCCCACATCAGGCTCGGCAGGTCCTGCACCAGCACCATCCGCGTCGGCCCCTCCGTCCGGTCCACCTCGGCCGTGGTGACCCACTCGGGCGTACCCGGCGGCACGTTCTTGGTGAAGAACAGCTGGCCGTCCGGCCCGTCCGGATACCTGAGGAAGGACACCGGCCGGTCCCGCAGGTGCGGCAGCAGCACGTCGGCGACCGTCGCGTAGTAGTGCAGTACCTCCCCCTTGGTGAAGCCGGCCGCGGGATACAGCACCTTGTCCAGATTGCTGAGCGCGACCCTCCGCCCCTCCACCTCCGTGATAGGCGCCATACGATGAGAATCTCACGAAACCATGTCAAAACGACCGATAGACCCATCCAGTAGAGGGTGAACGGCCACCGGCCGTCACCGGACAGCCACCGACCGGAAAGGTGCTGCACGTGAGATCCATCTGGAACGGCGCCATCTCGTTCGGCCTGGTGAGCATTCCGATCAAGCTGGTGAACGCCACCGAGAGCCACGCCGTCTCCTTCCGCCAGATCCACGCGGAGGACGGCGGACGGATCCGCTACCGCAAGGTGTGCGAACTGGAGGACCGCGAGGTCACCCAGTCGGAGATCGGCAAGGCGTACGAGGACGCGGACGGCTCGATGATCCCGATCACGGAGGAGGACCTGGCCCATCTGCCGATCCCGACCGCCAAGACGATCGAGATCGTGGCGTTCGTCCCGGCCGACCGCATCGACCCCCTCCAGATGGACGCCGCGTACTACCTCGCCGCGAGCGGCGCCCCCGCCGCCAAGCCGTACACCCTGCTGCGCGAGGCCCTCAAACGCAGCAACCGGGTCGCGATCGCCAAGTTCGCGCTGCGCGGCCGGGAACGCCTGGGCATGCTGCGCGTGGTCGGCGACGCGATCGCCATGCACGGCCTGCTGTGGCCGGACGAGGTCCGCGCGCCCGAGGGCGTCGCCCCGGACACCAACGTCACGGTGCGCGACCAGGAGCTGGATCTCGCGGACGCCCTGATGGACACCCTCGGCGAGATCGACCTCGACGACCTGCACGACGAGTACCGCGAGGCCCTGGAGGAGGTCGTCGCCGCGAAGGCCGCCGGCGAGGCGCCCCCGGAGAGCCCCGAGCCGGCGGTGCCGGGCAAGGTGCTGGACCTGATGGCGGCCCTGGAGAACAGCGTCCGGGCGGCGCGCGAGTCCCGGGGCGAGGGGGGACCGGCGGAGCGCGCGGAAGAGGCCGAGGTCAGAGCGCTTCCGCGGCGCGGCACCCCGTCCCGCGCGACGCCCAAGGAGACCGGCGGGAAGAAGTCGACGTCCACGGCGAAGAAGACGGCGGCGAAGAAGACGGCGTCCGGGGAGAAGAAGCCGACGGCGTCCGCGCGCAAGACGACGGCCAAGAGCACCGCGAAGAAGACGGCCTCCGGGTCCGGGGAGAAGACGGCATCCGGCGCCAAGAAGACGGCGGCGAAGAAGACGGCGTCCCGCAGGCGCAGCGCCTGACACGAGCCGCCGCGGTCACCCGCACCCGCCCGGGCCGGCCGGGCGCCGCGCTCACCCGCAACTCCACGGTTCCGGCCGCCGGGACGGCGACGACCAGGAAACGGTCGGTGCGCAACGGGCGTCGCCCGCCCCGGCCGGGCGCGCGGTCGCCGCCGGCAGTTCCCGCGGAGCGTCCTCCAACTGCTGCACGGTCGACGGTCCCGGCCCGCCGCCCGGCGCGCCCGGACCGGCCGGCACCAGGGACCACACCGCCACGGCCAGGACGACCGCGGCGGCCGTACCGGCCACCCGGCCCACGCGCTGCAGCCGGGCCCGCCGGTCCAGCTCCCGCCAGCCCGGCCCGCTCCCCGGATCGTCCGGCTGCCACAGATCCCCGACGGCACCCGCCACCGGATCACCGGCACCCGCCACGGCATGCGCCTGCCCGCCGCACGAGCCGTAGTCCAGGCCGCCGTACGAGATGCACCTGTGGTTGTTCCCGTACGGCCCTTCCGACCCCCGCACCACTCCCGCCGCGTCCGGCAGCGGACCGGGCCACCCGCCCGGCACGCGGTCCCGGGCGGAGGGCTCCCGGGGGGCGGAGTCGCGGATGGCGTCCTCGCTGTCGGCCAGGAACTTCTGCCAGACCTCATCGGGGACGTGCGGCGTCGTCCCCTCCGGTTCTCCCGGCGGGTCACCGCCGCCGGGCCCCAGAGTGGTCACGGTCCCTTTCTCCTCCTCGTGCACGGGTCGCGGGCGACCGCCCCGGTGGGGAAGCAGGCGGGAGCCGGCCTCCGCTCGATCATCGCAACGCGCGAAACCGACCACCAGCGGCCGGGACCATTCTCCCGGACTCTTCGTATCATCCGCTCATCCAGGGTCGTCGGCCACGGGCGGCCGCCGGAGACCACGACCGGCCGCCGGTGACCGCCACCGACCTGGCAGGTCATCGCCCCGGCAGGCCGCCGGCCGCGGGTGCCGCCGGTGCGGGAGCGAGCGAGGCCGGGCGCCGACCGCACGCGGGCACGCACGCCCACCACTGTCACCATCGGTTCCGCCTTGGCGCCGCCATGGACGTACACCCCTCGCCGCGCGCTCCCTCGAACCGGCGAATCGGCCGGTGCCGGTGGTTGCGGAGCGTCGCCCGGGACACGACGTACTCGTCCCGCTGGGTGAGGCGGGAGAAGTCACCCGTCTCTGGAGCCCCTGTGGAAGCAGCGGAAGCCGTCTGGTCCTGCCCGTTCGACTTCGCGGAAGCGCTCGAATTCGATCCGCTTCTCCGGAAATTACTGGAAGAACACCCCGTAGCCCGGATCACCATGCCGTACGGCGAGGGTGAGGCGTGGCTGGTGACGCGGTACGACGACGTGCGTACGGTCACCACCGACCGGCGGTTCAGCCGCAAGGCGGTCAGCGGGCGCGACTTCCCGCGCATGACACCCGAGCCCATCGTGCAGTCGGAGGCCATCAACCTGATGGATCCGCCCGCCGTCACGCGCCTGCGCGGTCTGGTGGCCAAAGGATTCACCGCCGGCCAGGTGGAGCGGATGCGGCTGCGCACCGAACGCGTCGTGGACGACCTGCTGACCGCCATGGCCGCCTCCGACGCCCCCGACCTGTTCGCCCACCTCGCCTCCCCGCTGCCGATGCACACCATCTGCGAGGTGCTGGACATCCCGGAGCCCGACCGGGAACGGCTGCGGTACAACGCGCTGACGATGATGAACATCGGCGCCGCCGCCAAGGAAGCCGCCGTACGCGCCAAGGCGGAACTGCGCGCCTACTTCACCGAGCTCACCGCCGAGCGCCGCCGCTCCCCGGGCCAGGATCTGATCAGCTCCCTGGCCACCGCCCGGGTCGGCGACGACCTGCTGGACGACCGGGAACTGGCGGTGATGGCCATGGTGCTCCTCATCACCGGCCAGGACACCACCACCTACGAGATCGCCAACCTCAGCTACCTCCTCCTGACGCGTGACGACCTGCTGGCCGCGCTACGGGACCGGCCGGACCTGCTGCCCCGGGCACTGGACGAGATGCTGCGCCACATCCCGTTCCGCTAGGGGGTCGGCATCCCGCGGGTCGCCACGGAGGACGTGGAGCTGGGCGGCGTGACCATCCGAGCCGGCGACGTGGTGCACGTCTCCTACCTCACGGCCAACCGGGACGCGGAGAAGTTCCCGAACCCGCACGACATCGACCTGACGCGGCCCGCCGTGCCGCACATGACCTTCGACTGGGGATCCCACCACTGCCTGGGCGCCCCCCTGGCCGAGATGGAGATGCGGGTGGCGCTGGAGGCACTGCTCACCCGCTTCCCCGGCCTCCGGCTCGCGGTGCCGGCGGAAGACATCCGGTGGAACACCACGTCGATCTGGCGTCACCCGCTCGCCTTACCGGTGTCCTGGTGACGGCACCCTCCCTGGAGAGACGAGTCCCGACATGCCCATTCTGTGCCGTCCCGCGGTGGCCGTGCCGGAGCACGTGATCACCCAGGAAGAGACGCTGGAACTGGCCCGCCGTACGCAGCCGGCCACCCCCAGCTCAGTGCGGCGGTCAGCCGGGCGCACGACTTCTGCACCGCCTACCCCACGGCCAACGTCCTCATCGTCTCCTGCGAGTTCTGCTCGCTGCTGTACCAGCCCACGGACCTGGGCGTCGGCTCCCTGCTCTCCAACGGCCTGTTCGGGGACGCCCTGTCCGCCGCCGTGGTGCGCGGCACCGGCATGCGGCTGGAACGCAACGCCTCCCATCTGGTCCCGGACACCGAGTCCTGGATCTCCTACGCGGTACGGGAGACCGGTTTCCACTTCCTGCTGGACAAACGCGTCCCCGGCACCATGCGGATGCTCGCCCCCGCCCTGCGCGCCCTGACCGCGGCCCACGGCTGGGAGGCCGGCACCTGGACTTCCTCATCGTCCACGCCGACGGCCCCCGCATCCTCGACGACCTGTGCCACTACCTCGACGTGGACGACCGCCTCTTCCGCTTCAGCCGCGCCACCCTGACCGAACGCGGCAACATCGCCAGCTCCGTCGTCTTCGACGCCCTGGACCGCTTCCTCGCCGCCGGCGGCACCCACCAGGACGCCCCCGGCCTGCTCGCGGGCTTCGGCCCCGGCATCACCGCCGAGATGGTCCTGGGCCGCTGGAGCCCCGCCCCCGCCATCGCCCCCCAACGCGGCGCGCGCCCGGCCGCGACCGCCACCGTCCCTCCGCCCCCGGCGAGCCCCGCCCCCGCATCGGGCCCGTGACCGCGCCTTCCGTCCCGGACGGAAGCCGAGCCACGACAGCGGCCGTGACCAGCGGCGAAACGATGCCCCGCGGCAGCACCACCCGAAGCCGCCCACCGCTACGGCGACCAGAGCCACCGCGACGGCACCGAACGGCGGCACCGAACAGCGGCACCGACGGCGACGCCGAGGCGCGGCTCGCCTAAGAGAGGCAACTGGAGCAAATGTACGGACGTTCTGTTCTTGGTCGAAGAAGGGCGCTCAGCGTTCCACGACTTCTGCGGAACCCTGGGGCGAAACGTAGTGTTCACTGGCGAAGGTTCGCTCAAGTGAGTGCGGGCCCGCGGGTCCGACAGGGACGACGGACCGGGGCAGCGACACGCGGCACGCGGCAGGTCAGTCCGCGTCCGACTGGGTCAGGGCCTTGGTGATCAGGCGAGTGGCGAAGTCGGGGTCGTCGGTGAGGCGGTTGATGTGCTCCGCCAGCAGGAGAGCGGTGGCTTCCAGCGGGGTCAGCTCCTCCTCGGTCCAGTATCCGTACTGCTTGCGCCACAGGTTGGGGCTCAAGCCGGTGCCCGCGGCGATGAGCAGGCCGGCCATCGTGGGAATGACCTCCGCGGGGACGCTCTTGGGCATCATGCGCAGGGACGCCACGAAGTTGGGCACCACGCACTCGATGACGTCCTCGTCGTGATCCTCGTAGGCCATCCGCAGCCATTGCATGTACATGTAAATCAGCGTGCAGGTGCCGTCCAGTACGTCGTCGACTCCCCCGGGACCCAGGGAAGCGGCGAACTGCTCGACCAGCGCCCGGTGGTCGGGATCGGTCCCGGGCTTGCCGTCGTAGACGGCCTTCAGCCGCGAGTCGATCATCATGAGCGCCGCGCTCACATCACCGGCGGGAGCACGCTCGGGGTCACAAGGTGACGACACAGGAACCTCCTCGGGCGACCGCGGCGTGTCCGTACAGTAGACCGCCGACGACACCGGGGTCCGGCGAATCCGGTGAAGCGCCCCGAAGGAAACCGGAAACGGCCACGCGGCCCTCTCCGGCGCCACCGGTGCCACGGGCCCGTGCCCGCCGAACCGGAACAACTGTTCCAGCCGCCGCCACCGCGAACACCGGCCAGTTCGACGAGCGCCGGCCGATCACCGCGAAAGGTACGCCTTTCGTGTCCTCGCCGGGGCCGGTCCGCCCGGTTGCGGTTCCCCCCGCGCCGCAAGAGCCTGTTACTAGGGCCTTCTCCCCGCATGACCATGCCGTGGAGGCCGCCGGGGGAATGAACATCACACCGAGCCGCGGCGGCCGGTGACGCCGGAGTACCCGTCCCTCCGCACGCGCCGTCGCACGACGGACCCGGGACGTACGACCGGCCCTCTGGATCCGGGACGTACGACCGGCCCTCTCCCCTCACGCGGCTTGTTCGTCAGCGAGCCGAACGACAGCGCGCGAATCGCTCCTCGCCGGCCCGCGCCTTCCACCCGGACGGGGCGATCCGAGCACTGGAGCTGATTGTGATCATCACCGACTGGCAAGCCCGTCACGGCCTCACCGCGGCGGAGCATCAAGCCGAGTTCGATCGGCTCACCGGCGGAGGCTACCGACTCCTCAAGATCGCGGGCTATGAGCTGGGCGGCACCCCGCGCTTCGCCAGTATCTGGGCGATCCAGGGCGGGAGCGCCTGGCGGGCCCGGCATGGCATCTCGGCCAACGACTACCAGGCAGCGGTGACCGCGCTGAGCGGCGAGGGCTTCCGCCCGGTCGACCTGTCGGTGTTCCGCTCGGGGAACGCCGTCCTGTTCAGCGCGATCTGGGAACAGGAGAAGGGCCTGGAGTGGGTCGCCCGCCACGGGCTGACCGGAGACGAGTACCAAGCCCTGTTCACCGATCTGTCGAACAAGGGCTTCCGCCTGCGCTGTGTGTCCCCTTATGAGGACCAGAGCGGCGCGCGCTTCGCCTGCGTCTGGGACCGTTACGCCGGCCCCCCGTGGGCGGCCCGACACGGTATGACGGCACAGGAATACCAGAACGAATACGACGCGCAGAAACAGCGCGGCTTTCGTCTGGTGCGAGTGGTCGGCTACCCGATCGGCGGCCAGATCCGGTATGCGGGTATCTGGGAGAATTCCCCCGGTCATCCGGGGAACGCGGTCCACGGCCTGCCGCACGCCGAATACCAGGGCCAGTTCGACGCCAATTCGGCCGCGCGGCTGCGCCTGGTCGACGTGAGCGGCGCCAGGGACGGCACTTCGGCGCGCTACACCACGATCTGGGAGTCAACGCCGGAGACCAGCCCGAGCGCGAGCGCCGCGGCGAGACTGGTGGTGCCTTTCATGCAGAAGTGGGCCGTGCCGGGTTTCTCCTTCGCGCTCGCCCGCAACGGCGCGATCCGGGCCACCGGCGCCTTCGGCTACGCCAACCGCATCACCCGCGAGATCGCCACGCCGAACCACCGCTTCCGCGTCGCGAGTGTCGCCAAGCCCATCACTTCCACCGCCGTACACCTGCTCATCGACCAGGGCCGCCTCGCCCTGACGGACAAGGTGTTCGGCACGGGGGCACTGCTGGGCACCACGTACGGGACACAGCCCTACAGCGCCCGGGTGGCCGCCGTGCGACTGCGGCACCTGCTGGAGCACTCCGCCGGCGGCTGGGCCAACGACAGCAACGACCCGATGTTCCAGCAGATGCAGCTGGGGCAGGACGCGCTCATCTCCTGGACGCTCGACAACAGGCCGCTCGCCACGGACCCCGGCACCACCTACGCCTACTCGAACTTCGGCTACTGCCTGCTCGGCCGGATCATCGAGCGGGTGAGCGGGCTGTCGTACGCGCAGTTCGTCGACCAGTCCGTGATGGAGCCGAGCAACGCCGGCCAGTCCGTCCTGGCCGGCGCGACCGCGGCGGACCGGCACGGCCGGGAGGCGATGTACTTCGGCCTCAACCGCGAAGCGCCCTACGAGATCCGGGTCGACCGGATGGACGCTCATGGCGGCTGGGTCATGACGCCGTCCGAGGTGCTCCGCTTCGTCTTCTCCGTCGACGGCCTGCCCACGCCCCCCGACCTGCTGCGGCCCGCGACACGAACGGCGATGACCACCGCGTCCACGGTCCGCCCGGTCACCCCCACCACGACGGGCTACGCCCGAGGATGGGCGGTCAACAACGTGGGAACCATCTGGCACGACGGCACCCTGCCCGGCACCCAGGCGATCCTGGTCCGGCCGTCCGACGGCCGCGCCTGGAGCGCCGTCTGCAACGCCGGCCGTCCGAACACCGCGCTCGCCGCGGAGTTCGACGACCTGATGTGGAAGGTGCAACAGGCCATCTGACCTGGCCGTCCCGGACCGCCCCCGGCTCGCGGCGCTCTAACCGAGGGCCCACCGCCGGCTGGATCCGCCGTCGCAATCCCCCAGGACCACCTCGGTTCCGTTGGCGGTGCCCCCGCCGTACGCGTCCAGGCGGCGGCCCTGGGCGACACCGGCGACGGGCTCGCCGGCCGGCGGCGCCACCCCGACGGGGTGGCGCGTACACCTACGAGGCCAACGACGCCTCCGTCGGCGACCTCGACGGTGACGGCGCCCTCGGCATCGTCCTGAAGCGGCGGCCGACCAACGCCAAGGACAGCTCCCAGTCCGGCTGCACCGGCAACACGATCGTCGACGGCATCAAGCTGGCTGGCACCCGGCTGTGGCGCGTCGACCTCGGCCTGGGGCCCCGCCGGGGAGCCGAAGGGATCGCACGACCCAGGCGCGGCAAGACCATCGGCGGCGCGGACGTCACCGACGCGTCCATGCAAGAGCCCGCCCTTTGATTCGCAGGCGGCTCGCCTCCAGGGCCGACGACTCTGGGAATCCGCCTCCAGCGACCGCCGACGGAACCGGCACAGCGGCTCGCGGTCCCGAACCCTGGCCGATCAGCACGGTCACGCCCCTCGCAAACAGCACCACCCCGAACCGACGCATCAGTCGGGCCGCCTTCCGGGAAACGCTAAGGACGAAGCAGTCCACCGAGGAACCGACGGCCCAAGATCGAGGCTAGCGCTCGTAAGGACCTGGGAGGCGTGAGCCGTTGAAGTGAATAAGATGATCAGGTTCGTCCGCCACCCATGCCTCAGTCTCCCAAGCGAGCTCAGGCAGCCACTGACGCATCGCCTCACGGTTCTCGAAGCAATTCACGAATACAAGTCCCGCTGCAGGCGTCGCAAATAGTTCCCGCAGGGTACGGTGGCGCTCGTCATCGAACGGACCCTTACTTTTTACGGCCTCCATAAGGACGAGCCACTTGCGTACTTCGTCGTGAAGGACGAGATCCGGCATTCGCCCGTGGGGATCGAAAGTCAGCCCAAGCGCCTGCTCGAAAATCTCTTTCTCGAAGAGAGTGTGCTTCCCTCGGGTGTCTCCGAGGTAGAGTACCTTGGCACCGGGTGCGAAGCGCGGCAAAAACTCCTCGACCATTTTCTTCAACAACGGGTTCTGCCCAGCGGGGGAGAGTAGAAACTCATCCCCGTCCGGAAGATCGACAGAGATCATCGCGGCGTGCAGAGCTGCCGCTCGCGCTCTCACTACCTCCGACGCCTTATTGAGAAAATCCACAAGAGCGTTCTCGAAAGAGTCCGTGCCGTATGACCGGATTGCTTGAACCGCCTCCTCGGACAGGCAGTACTCGTTCAGTTGCGAGTTTGTGGCAATATTCAAGTTGTCCGGGTTGAGGATTGCGAATCCGTTGTCAACCCACTGGCGCAGCGTCTTCTTACGGAAATCTTCCCGGCTGCCGGTTGCATAGGGCTTGGCCCAATAGGCGCCAGACCAATCCATTATCTTCTGCACGCCAAGACGCGGGGTGGCCGAGTCGGCCCAGTGGTCTCCAGGCTTCAGGCCGGCGAGCGCGAGCAGCGTAACGGCACTGCGGACATTGTGCCGCTGTGCGTCGAAACCGAAGCTTTTCAGTAGCGCCCGTGCGGTGTCGATGGTCGCTACCGTCTGGTCGATGTCGTTGCTGGTGGTCATGAGGTGGAGTCTGGCATCTCTGAAAAGAGTTTGACTACCACGGCATCCAGTGCCTCCTGTAGGTTATCCAGCACGTCAGAAAACCTTTAGGACAACGCTCGGCTATCGGCGAACGCGTGGCAGAGGGTGGCGGACGCGGTCCCACCGGCATGATCCTCGCCTGCTGGCACCTCGGCGCCCTGCCGGTACTCGAAGACCTGCGCCTGCGCAAGTGGGCCCACATGCTCGGCTTCCGCGGCCACTTCTCCACCAAGTCCCGCGCCTACTCCACCAACCCTCGGCGCCCTCCGCCAGGAACGCGCCGACCACAACGAAGCCCTGGCCCGCGCACGCGCGGCCGAGGCCGGCCACCCGCTGCCCGACCCGGACACCGTCCTCGTTCTCTCCCACTGGGTCTTCGCCAGCACCGGTCTGACGGCCGCAGAACACCTCATCGCTCACGGCATCCCCGCGCCCGCAGTCCCGGAAGACGACGACACGGAAGGAGAACCGGCATGGAGCACCGACGCGACGAGCTGATGACCGTTCCGCAGATCCTCGCTGAGCTGGGCGGGGTGTCCCGGCGTACCTTCTACCGGTGGCGCGAGCTAGGCCAGGGACTGCCTTCAAACTGCCCAACGGGGAACTCCGGGTGTGGCGGAGTGACTTCACCACGTCGTTGCGGCAGCTGGAGACGGCGGCGTGAAGTCTTTCGACGTGAAGGTGTGGGGCGTCCGTAAGCGAGACACCAAGACGCCCTCGTACGGGGTTCGCTGGTCTGTTGCGGGCAACGTCTTCTCGGAGTCCTTCCGGACCAAGGCGCTTGCCGACCACTACCGGACGAAGCTCATGCGCGCGATGCGCGACGGCGAGGAGTTCGACACGGATTCGGTCCTTCCAGCCTCGATGGAAGAGAAGAAGTCGGCCGTGTCGTGGTACGCCCTCGCTCTCAGGTACCTCGCCATGAAGTGGCCCCATGCCGCCCCCAACACACGGGACGGCATCAACGAAGCCGTCACCAGTGTGACGCTGGAACTCCTCGACGAGCGCGCCGGACGGCCCTCCGACGAGGTGATCCGCAGAGCACTGCGCAACTGGGCCTTCGTGCTGCCAGGGCCCGATGACCGGGATGTCCCGGAGGACGTGCGGAACGTTCTCCACTGGGTGTCCAAGGCGTCCCGATCGCTCGCCGATCTTGCTGAACCGGCCACGGTCCGCGCGGTCCTCGACTCGCTGAAGCTCAAGCTCGACGGCACGGCGGCAGCGGCGGAGACGGTGCGGCGTAAGCGTCGAACGCTCGTCAATGCCGCAAATTACGCTGTTGATCTGGGGGAGCTGCGTGAGAACCCCATTACGGCTGTCCGCTGGCAGAAGCCGAAGGTGTCCAACCAGGTCGCCCCGCGGGTTGTCGCCAACCCGGAGCAGGCGCGGAATCTCCTGGCGGCGGTTTCCTATGTGGGCGGGTGCCGGCGTGCTCGCGGCCGGCGTCTCGTCGGGCTGTTCGCGGCGATGTACTTCGGTGGCCTCCGGCCCGCTGAGGCGGTCGGCCTGGTTGGAACTGACCTTGTCCTTCCTGAGCAGGGCTGGGGATCGGCGCTGCTCCACCGCACCCGTCCTTCGGTCGGCAAGCAGTGGACGGACTCGGGGGAGACCCACGACGACCGTGGGCTCAAGAATCGACCGACTGAGGACGTTCGGCGAGTGCCCATCCCGCCCCAGCTCGTCGCCGTGCTGCGCGAGCACCTGGCCACGTTCGGCACGGCGGAAGACGGGCGGCTCTTCTTCGGTGAGAAGGGCTCGGTCGTCCCGTCCTCGACCTACTACCGCGTGTGGCAGGAGGCTCGACTCCTGGCGCTCCCGCCAGCCGTCGCCGCCTCGCCGCTCGCGAGTAGGCCGTACGATCTCCGGCACTCGTCGGCGCTGTCGACGTGGCTCAATGTGGGGGTGGGACCCACCGAAGTTGCCGAGCGTGCTGGCAACAGCGTTGAGGTCCTGCTGACCCGCTACGCGAAGTGCCTCGACGGACGGCAGGACGTCGCCAACCGGCGCATCGAGGACCTGCTCCGCGAGTACGAGTGACATGACCTGTCCGAAGCCGAGGCCCCCTGGCAATCTGCCAAGGGGCCTCGTTATTGCTGGTGAAGCTGCTCCAGCGCTGAGCGCGTCGCTAGGACGCTCACTGGTGATCACATCTCGTTGTGCACACGTAGGCAGGTTTCCCTCTCACTGATCTCTTTTGCCGTCTCACCCATGCTGAGCCCGGTGGTATTCCAGGTAGCGGCGTTCGACCTGATGCCCGGGGCGCTCTGCAAGTCGCCCTATAGGCGTTCCTGAATGCTGATCGATGACGACAAGATCGTTAGTGATGTGCAACATTCCAAGATCGAAGAGCACGTGGTGATTGGGGCATAGGCATAGCACGTTCGATGGCACATCAGGGCCTTCATGCGGGCGGCCCAATGGTTGTATGTGGGCGGCCTCCGCATAGGCGCCTGTCGGCGTGGAGAGTCGAGTGCCACATATTTGGCAAGTGTTGTCGTGAATGCGCTTCACGTACTCGGCAACTGCGGTGCTTCGGACTATGCGTTGAGTGGTTACCTCGACACGCGTCGGAGATTGGTTGCCGTCTGGTTGTAGTGGATCAATGCTTCGTTCCCTCGTCACCGTTGGCTGCGGAGGAGGCGCTATGGGACCTTGGTGTCGTCTGTACTCGTCCGAGCCGGTTTCCGTCAGCGTCCATATCCCTCGTGACTCCCGGGCGGGTACGAGCAGGCCCTCGCGTTCCATTTTCTTCCGCTCGAACCTGGTCCTGTTATGCCATTTGGGCTCATCGTCGCGTTCCGTTCCTTCCCAGTCGCCGGGCGTTAGATGAGAGCCGTAGCGCCGTTCCATCTCTCGAAGGGCCTGAGCTGTTGGCGCGCTGCCTCCTAGTTCGCCCAGCGTCATCAACAGCCACTGTCGGAGGACTCGTTGGGGCGTTAGGTCTGATGTCATGGCAGGAGAGTAGAGAACTTGATCTGTTACCGCGTGCGACAGGGAGCTCGTCTTCTGGCGCTCCCATCGGCCGTCGCAGCTTCGCTGCTCGCAAGCAGGCCGTACGACCTTCGGCGCTCGGCGCTGTCGACGTGGCTCAATGCGGGGGTGGGTCCCACCGAAGTTGCCGAGCGTGCTGGCAACAGCGTTGAGGTCCTGCTGACCCGCTACGCGAAGTGCCTCGACGGACGGCAGGACGTCGCCAACCGGCGGCGTATCGAGGACTTGCTCCGCGGAGTACGAGTGAGACAACCTGCACCGACACTGAGGCCTCAGGCATGCCGCCTGGGGCCTCCCTCGTTTCGGCCCTACCTGCGCCGATGCTTCGCTTCGTAACCGGCAAGCCGAGACGTGCGGCCTGCCCTGCGCTCTTGTGGCCTCATCTCGCTTGCTGCTGGCATGTCGGCAACGTCAACGCGAGAGCACAGGGGGCCTTGTGGAGCTGCGCGTCACGCGGTGGAAGCGGTACGGACATGATCGCCTGTACGCCAACCTGCCCGATGGCACCCCGGTCGGTTGGTCGGACGTCACCACGGGGACATCACGGTCTTGCGGGCCGAGTGCCACGATGACGTGATCGCGGTGCTCACCCAGAACTCCAGAAGCTCATGGAGTCGGTCCTGCCAGACAGGACGCCGGGAGCCACAGCGCGTCCGACGCTGCCCCCACTGACACCGGCGGATGATCTGGCCGTGAACCCTCCCGGGGCCTCCTTGCGTGATCTGCTCGATGCATCCGGACCGGGACTGTTGGAGCGAGTGATCTCGCGGGTTCTTCGGCGACCCACGGAGTGGGACTCCTGGCGGAAGGGGGTGGCGGGGGAACGGCGAGTGGGAGCCGAGCTGAACCGCTTAGGGCGCCACGGCTGGCGTGTCCGGCATTCCATCCCCTTGGCCAACAAAGTGGACATCGATCACTTACTGATCGGGCCTGGTGGGGTGTTCAGCATCAATACGAAGCATCACCACAAGAGGGCCGTATGGGTCGGGGATGATTCCGTGAAGGTCGATCACGGGAAACCGGCACCCTACACACGCAAGAGCCGGGCGGAGGCCAAACGAGTCGTCCGAGTGCTTGAGCGCTACTGCGACTTCCCGGTACCGGTGGAGCCGGTGCTCGTCTTCGTCGGCGTCTCCGAGCTGAAGGTGGTTGCTACGCAGCTCAGTGTCCGGGTCTACGAGGAGCGCCAAGTAGCGGCACTCGCTCCGCTCTCAGGCGTGCTCACGGCCGACCAGGTGGAGCAGGTGTACAGCGTCGCTCGTCATCGTCAGGCTTGGGCCCAGGCCTGAGCCAGTGGCCCAGTGTGGTGCTGGCAGTCCTCGTAGACCCTGCTGGTGGCCCCCATGGCGTGACGATTCGTACCGGGCGGGGCTGGCCGGCGGTGGTACGGCCTCGCCTTTTCTTGAACCTCACCTGCGGCGATGCTCCAAGATCCCGCCCACGCCTCGTCCGCAGACCCCGACGTACGGCCGCTCCGAACGGCACACACCCGCACATACGCGAAGACCCCGGCCTCAGCGTTTCCGCTGGCGACGGGGTCTTCGGGCACCTTCTTCGAGGTGCCCCCGGCAGGATTCGAACCTGCGCACACGGCTCCGGAGGCCGTTGCTCTATCCCCTGAGCTACGGGGGCGTGTCGGTCGCGGTGTTCGCGGCGACGGGTAGAACCCTACCAGCTCTTTCGGGGTGGTCATGAACGGGTTTCCGCGGGGTCTGGCCGTGCCGGGGAGCCGGGTGCCGGGGGTGGCGTCCCCCGCACGGGGTGGAAGTGGCGAAAACCCGGACGCGGTGGCCGGTCTGGACCTACTCTCAAGTTGTGTCAGGCGCGTCGGGCCGGGTCCTCGTTGTGGACGACAACAAGGTCATCCGGCAGTTGATCAGGGTCAACCTCGAGCTGGAGGGCTTCGAGGTGGTGACCGCGGCGGATGGTGCCGAGTGTCTGGAAGTCGTGCATCGGGTGAGACCCGATGCCGTCACCCTGGACGTCGTCATGCCGCGGCTGGACGGGCTCACCACCGCGGCGCGGCTGCGTGCCGATCCGCGGACGCGTGATCTGCCCGTCGCCATCGTGAGCGCCTCTACGCAGCACGAGGTCGACGCCGGCCTCGGTGCCGGCGTCGACGCCTTCCTGGCCAAGCCGTTCGAGCCCAGTGAGCTGGTGGGGCTGGTGAGGCAGCTGGTGGAGCGGAAGGCGCGGCGGGGGAGCCCGGGGAGCGGCGACGCCGAGGACGAGGGGAACGGCCCCGCGGCCGAGGGCGAGCCGGGCGCGGCCGACGAGGCGGAGTCCTCCGCGCCCTCCGCGCAGGCGTCCGAGCGCGCGGGGTAGGCGGGGGGCGACGGGTGCTCCGAGAGAGGCCGGGGCCTCCGCGCCCGGCCCCGCCGTCCACATCGCGGGACCCCGCCGAATCGGTTCGCCTACCCACCCCCCTCCTCCCCTACGCTTGTCCCGTGACTCCCGTCGAGCTCTCCCGCACCGTGCTGCACGCGGTGCGTCGCGCCGTGGACGCGGGGGAGCTCCGGGTGACGGTCCCCGAGCGTGCCGTGGTCACGGTGCCGGGGCCCGGGGGATGCGGGGACTACGCCACCAACATCGCCCTCCAGCTCGCCCGGCCGTCCGGGCAGACGCCCCGCCGTGTCGCCGAGATCCTCCGGCCGCGGCTCGCCGGCGCCGAGGGCATCGGCGAGGTCGTCGTCACCGGGCCGGGGTTCCTCAACATCAGTCTGCGCGGGGGTGCCCCCGCCGCCCTGGTCGGGGAGATCCTGCGGCGGGGGGTCCGGTACGGACACGTCGACGCGGGGAGTGCCGACCGCACCCGGCTGCGCTGTCCCCGGGAGGTGCGCGCGCTCGTCGTCGCGGACGCCGTCGCCCGTCTGCTGCGTTCACAGGGTGTGACCGTACGGATCGGGTGCGAGGGCCGGCCTCGGGACGTGTGGGGCGCCGTGCTGGGGGTGCCCGCCGATGTGGCGGCGTACGACGGTGCGCGAGGGGCGGACGGTCCCGGTCGGGGCGTCGCGGACGGTTCCGGTCAGGACGTCGTCGTCCGGCCCGTGCCCGCGCCCGCCGACCCCCTCGCGCTCGGCCGTGACGCCGGCCGCTGGGCACTGCTGTACCCCGCCGCCCACGACCGGCCCCGGATCGGCGGCGAGCACCTCGTGCAGCGGGAGGGCAATCCGCTCTTCCGCGTCCGCTACGCCCACGCCCGCACCCGGGCCCTCGTCCGCAACGCGGCCGACCTCGGTTTCGGCCCCGAAGCCGGTGACGTGGCCGGTGCGCCGGGAAGCCGCGAGCTGCTCGCCGTGCTCGCCGACCATCCGCGCGTGCTGGGCGCCGCCGCCCGCGACCGCGCCCCCGACCGTCTCGCCCGGCACCTGGTCGCCGTCGCCGACGCCGTCCTTCCGTATCTGCCCGCCGTCCTCCCGCGCGGGGAGGAGAAACCCTCGGCCGCCCACCGTGCCCGGCTCGCCCTTGCCGAAGCCGCCGGGACGGTGCTGGCCGGCGGCCTGTCCCTGCTCGGCATCGACGCACCCGACCACCTCTAGAGCGAACAGAGAGTTCCGTAGAGCCATGAGCCGATCCGCACACCCCGCCGGGCCCCGCCACGCCGACGTTCTCCCCGAGGGCCACTACGCCGCCCCGCCCGCCGACCTCAACGCCCTGGACCCGAAGGTGTGGGCACACACCGTCGGCCGGGGCGAGGACGGCGTCGTCACCGTCGCGGGCCTTCCCGTCACCCGGCTCGCCGAGGAGTTCGGCACCCCGGCGTACATCCTCGACGAGGCCGACTTCCGGGCCCGGGCGCGGGCCTGGCGCACCGCCTTCGGCCAGGACGCCGACGTCTTCTACGCCGGGAAGGCCTTCCTGTCCCGGGCCGTCGTGCGATGGCTGGCGGAGGAAGGGCTCAACCTCGACGTGTGCTCCGGCGGCGAGCTCGCCACCGCGCTGTCGGCCGGCATGCCCGCCGACCGGATCGCCTTCCACGGCAACAACAAGTCCGAGGCGGAGATCGAGCGGGCCGTGCGCGCCGGGGTCGGGCGGATCGTCCTCGACTCCTTCCAGGAGATCGTGCGGGTCGCCCACATCGCGCAGTCGCTCGGCAAGCGGCAGCGCGTGCAGATCCGGGTCACCGTCGGCGTCGAGGCGCATACGCACGAGTTCATCGCCACCGCCCACGAGGACCAGAAGTTCGGCATCCCGCTGGCGGGCGGGCAGGCCGCCGAGGCCGTACGGCGGGCGCTGCGGCTCGACGGGATCGAGCTCATCGGGATCCACTCCCACATCGGCTCGCAGATCTTCGACATGTCCGGGTTCGAGGTCGCCGCGCACCGCGTGGTCGGGCTGCTGAAGGACATCAGGGACGAGCACGGGGTCGAACTGCCCGAGATCGACCTCGGGGGCGGGCTCGGCATCGCGTACACCAGCGACGACGACCCCCGTGAGCCGCACGAGATCGCCAAGGCGCTCACCGAGATCGTGACCAGGGAGTGCGAGACGGCCCGGCTGCGCACCCCGCGCATCTCCGTCGAGCCCGGGCGGGCCATCGTCGGGCCCACCGCGTTCACGCTGTACGAGGTCGGCACCGTCAAGCCCCTCGACGGGCTGCGGACGTACGTCTCCGTCGACGGCGGCATGTCGGACAACATCCGCACCGCGCTGTACGACGCGGAGTACAGCGTCGCCCTCGTCTCCCGCGCCTCCGACGCCGAGCCGATGCTCGTCCGCGTCGTCGGCAAGCACTGCGAGAGCGGCGACATCGTGGTCAAGGACGCCTTCCTGCCGGGCGACCTGGCCCCCGGCGACCTCATCGCCGTCCCCGCCACCGGGGCGTACTGCCGGTCCATGGCCAGCAACTACAACCACGTGCTGCGCCCGCCCGTCGTCGCCGTCAGGGACGGCGAGGCGCGCGTGATCGTCCGGCGGGAGACGGAGGAGGACCTCCTGCGCCTGGACGTCGGGTGAGCCGGCGAGCGCCGGGAGCGGCCCGGACGGAAGATCTTCCGTCCGTTGTTCCGCGGAAAATGAAATAAATGTCTCACGATCCGGACGATATGCAGAAAATCCCGTCCGGTGAGTGAGACTGGTCCCACCGCAGACGGTAAGAGGAAACGAGGTCGGATGATGCGTACGCGTCCGCTGAAGGTGGCGCTGCTGGGCTGTGGAGTGGTCGGCTCAGAGGTGGCGCGCATCATGACGACGCACGCCGACGACCTCGCCGCCAGGATCGGGGCCCCGGTGGAGCTGGCCGGGGTCGCCGTGCGGCGGCCCGACCGGCTGCGCGAGGGCGTCCCCGCAGAGCTCGTCACCACCGACGCCACCGCCCTGGTCAAACGCGGCGACCTCGACGTGGTCGTCGAGGTCATCGGCGGCATCGAGCCCGCGCGGACCCTCATCACGACCGCCTTCGAGCACGGCGCCTCCGTCGTCTCCGCCAACAAGGCGCTGCTCGCCCAGGACGGGGCCGCCCTGCACGCCGCCGCCGAGGAGCACGGCCGGGATCTGTACTACGAGGCCGCCGTCGCCGGCGCCATCCCGCTGATCCGCCCGCTGCGCGAGTCCCTCGCCGGCGACAAGGTCAACCGGGTGCTCGGCATCGTCAACGGCACCACCAACTTCATCCTCGACAAGATGGACTCCACGGGCGCCGGGTACCAGGAGGCGCTCGACGAGGCCACCGCGCTCGGGTACGCCGAGGCCGACCCGACCGCCGACGTCGAGGGCTTCGACGCCGCCGCCAAGGCGGCCATTCTCGCCGGTATCGCCTTCCACACGCGCGTGCGCCTGGACGACGTCTACCGCGAGGGCATGACCGAGGTCACCGCCGCCGACTTCGCCTCCGCCAAGGAGATGGGCTGCACCATCAAGCTGCTCGCCATCTGCGAGCGGGCCGCGGACGGGGCCTCGGTCACCGCGCGCGTGCACCCCGCGATGATCCCGCTCAGCCACCCCCTCGCCTCCGTGCGCGGCGCCTACAACGCCGTGTTCGTCGAGTCGGACGCGGCCGGGCAGCTCATGTTCTACGGTCCCGGCGCCGGCGGTTCCCCGACGGCCTCCGCCGTCCTCGGCGACCTCGTCGCCGTCTGCCGCAACCGGCTCAGCGGCACCACCGGACCCGGCGAGTCCGCCTACGCCGCGCTGCCCGTGTCGCCGATGGGGGACGTCGTCACGCGCTACCACATCAGCCTCGACGTCGCCGACAAGCCGGGCGTGCTCGCCCAGGTCGCGACGGTCTTCGCCGAGCACGGCGTCTCCATCGACACCGTGCGCCAGCAGGGCAAGGACGGCGAGGCCTCCCTCGTCGTCGTCACCCACCGCGCGTCCGACGCCGCCCTGAGCGGGACCGTCGAGGCGCTGCGCAAGCTCGACACCGTGCGGGGTGTCGCCAGCATCATGCGGGTTGAAGGAGAGTAACCAGCAATGACCCACCAGTGGCGCGGAATCATCGAGGAGTACCGGGACAGGCTGCCGGTCTCCGACACCACGCCGGTCGTGACGCTCCGTGAGGGCGGCACGCCGCTCGTGCCCGCGCAGGTGCTCTCCGAGCGCACGGGCTGCGAGGTCCACCTGAAGGTGGAGGGCGCGAACCCCACCGGGTCCTTCAAGGACCGCGGCATGACCATGGCCATCACCAAGGCCAAGGAGGAGGGCGCGAAGGCCGTCATCTGCGCCTCCACCGGCAACACCTCCGCGAGCGCCGCGGCGTACGCCGTGCGCGCCGGGATGGTCTCCGCCGTGCTCGTCCCGCAGGGCAAGATCGCGCTCGGCAAGATGGGCCAGGCGCTCGTGCACGGCGCCAAGATCCTCCAGGTCGACGGCAACTTCGACGACTGCCTCACGCTGGCGCGCGGCCTGAGTGAGAACTACCCCGTGGCACTGGTCAATTCGGTCAATCCGGTGCGTATCGAGGGGCAGAAGACCGCCGCCTTCGAGATCGTGGACATGCTGGGCGACGCCCCCGACATCCATGTGCTGCCGGTCGGCAACGCGGGCAACATCACCGCGTACTGGAAGGGGTACAAGGAGTACGCCGCCGACGGCGTCGCCTCCGGGACCCCCCGCATGTGGGGCTTCCAGGCCTCCGGCTCCGCGCCCATCGTGCGCGGCGAGGTCGTCAAGGACCCGTCGACCATCGCCACCGCCATCCGGATCGGCAACCCGGCCTCGTGGCAGTACGCGCTCGCCGCGCGGGACGAGTCCGGCGGCCTCATCGACGAGGTGACGGACCGTGAGATCCTGCGCGCCTACCGGCTGTTGGCCGCGCAGGAGGGCGTCTTCGTCGAGCCCGCCTCCGCCGCGTCCGTCGCCGGTCTGCTGAAGGCGGCCGAGCAGGGCAGGGTCGACCCCGGGCAGCGCATCGTGTGCACCGTCACCGGCAACGGCCTGAAGGACCCCGACTGGGCCGTCGCCGGCGCTCCGCAGCCGGTCACCGTCCCGGTCGACGCGGCGACGGCGGCGGAACGGCTCGGCCTGGTCTAGCCGGTCCCGGCCGCTCCGCGGGCGGCGGTTCCCACTGCCGGGCGGCCGGGCAGGTGCCCGTACGGCGTGACCGGGCGGGGACGCGGGGGTCCGGCGCCCCCGGCGCCCGGCCGGCGCCCGCTCCGCGCGATCCGGCCGGAAGAGGCCGTGCCGCTTCCGGCCGCTCCCCGCTCCCCGGGGCGCCCCGGCGCGCGCCGCCCGCCCCGGCCGGCGCGGACCACCCCGCCGAGCCCCCGCCCGCCCGGCGCCGCGCGGCACGGGAAGGCGTAAGAGGTCGCTTACCTGGGGAAGTTCCTCGCAGGGGTGTCACAGGGGGCTTGCGACACGCATCGTGCGCCTCCCGTGCGCCCTATGTCGCCACAGAACCTACCTTCGATAGGCTGTACCGAACCCGCCCGCCGCATATGCCGCGCATACGGCACGGGCCGCGCCGCCTTTCGTGGACCGGAAGCGGACCGAAGCGGAACGGAAGTGGACCGGAAACGGTCGGCCCGCCAGGCCGGCAGCGGTCCCCGGGTTCGTACGTCCCCGCATGTCATTCGACCACGCAGCTCAAGGAGAGTCATCGAGCGATGGCCGGTCCAGCGTTCCGCGCCGCCGCCGTCCGGGTGCGCGTCCCCGCCACCAGCGCCAACCTCGGCCCGGGCTTCGACGCCCTCGGCCTGGCGCTGGGCTTGTACGACGACGTCGTCGTCCGGGTGGCCGACTCCGGGCTGCACATCGACATCGCGGGTGAGGGCAGCCAGACGCTCCCGCGCGACGAGAAGCACCTCCTGGTCCGCTCCCTGCGCACCGCCTTCGACGCCCTGGGCGGACAGCCGCGCGGCCTGGAGATCGTCTGCGCCAACCGCATCCCGCACGGCCGCGGCCTCGGCTCCTCCTCCGCCGCCATCTGCGCCGGCCTCGTCGCCGCCCGCGCGGTGACCATAGGCGGCGACACCCGCCTCGACGACGCGGCGCTGCTCGACCTCGCCACCGAGATCGAGGGCCACCCCGACAACGTGGCGGCCTGCCTGCTGGGCGGCTTCACCCTGTCCTGGATGGAGGCCGGCGCCGCCCGGGCGATCAGGATGGAGCCCGCCGATTCCATCGTTCCGGTGGTTTTCGTGCCCGGAAAGCCGGTGCTGACCGAGACGGCACGCGGACTGCTCCCGCGCACCGTGCCGCACGCGGACGCCGCCGCCAACGCCGGCCGCGCCGCCCTCCTCGTCGAGGCCCTCACCCGGCGCCCCGAGCTGCTGCTGCCCGCCACCGAGGACCGCCTGCACCAGGAGTACCGCGCCCCCGCGATGCCCGAGAGCGCGGCGCTGGTGGAGCGGCTGCGGTCCGACGGCATCCCCGCGGTGATCTCCGGCGCCGGGCCCACGGTGATGGCGCTGGCCGACGTGGGCACGGCCGACAAGGTCGAGGCGCTGGCGGGCCAGGACTGGGCCGCCAACCGGCTGAGCCTCGATCTGCGGGGTGCGAGCGTGCTGCCGCTCGCGACCTGACACACGGTTGCCGGATTGGAGAGGGGGAATGTTTGTTGGATCCGGTAGTGTTAACCTCAAGTCTGCACCCGACCCCACCATGGCGAGGTGCCTCGTGTCCCCGTCCGGGACAGACATTCTTCCGGGAGCCTCCCAAGCCGCCTTGTGTGGTGCACGCCGAACGCGGGCAGTACGGCGTACACAGGCACTGAGCGGTCCGCCGGGCACGCTCCGGAACCGGTGCGACCACGCCGCGTGACACAGACACTGGGTGCCACGGCTCAAGGAAGCGCCATCACCAGATATCTCTTCCGCCGTTTCGGCGGATTACCGCCCCGGCACGGTCCGCACAGCAAGGACCGAAGCCGGACAGCACAACCGGTCGCCGAGCCAGACAGGCCGACGCCCGCTCCAGGGAAGGACCCTTCGTGAGCGACACCACCGATCTGATGGGCGCACGTGTCGAGGAGACCGCTGCCGCGCCCGCCACGGACGCTGCCGCGCCTGCCACCGGTGCCGGCTCCCGGCGGCGCCGCGGTACCGGCCTCGAGGGCATGGTGCTGGCCGAGCTGCAGCAGGTCGCATCCGGCCTCGGCATCAGGGGCACCGCGCGCATGCGCAAGAGCCAGCTGATCGAGGTCATCAAGGAGGCGCAGGCCGCCGGCGGGGCCGCCCCGGCCAAGGCCGAGGCCGCCACCGAGACCAAGCCGAAGCGCCGCGCCACCTCCCGGGCCCGTACGGGCGAGGAGGCCGCCGCCGAGAAGGGCGAGAAGGCCGGGAAGGCCCAGAAGAAGGCCGACAAGGCGTCCGCCGACGCCCCCGCCGACAAGGCCGCGACCCAGCAGCAGATCGAGATCCCCGGCCAGCCGTCCCCCAAGCTCTCGGCTCCGGCCGAGCAGGGTGGCGCCGCCGGTGACGACGCCCCCTCCGAGCGCCGTCGTCGCCGCGCCACCGCCGACGCCGGTAGCCCGGCCGCCGCCCCCGAGACGGTCGCCGCCGAGGCCAAGAGCGAGCCGAAGGCCGAGACGCCCGCGCAGCAGGCGCAGCCCCAGCAGCAGAACCAGGGCGAGGGCCGGTCCGAGGGCGGCGAGGGCGGCGAGGGCCGCCGCCGTGACCGGCGCGAGCGCGGCCGGGACCGCGATCGCGACCGCCGCGGCAAGGGCGACGACCAGCAGCAGGGCAACCAGCAGCGTCAGCAGCAGGGCGGCGGCCGGCAGGACCGGCAGGACCGCCAGGACGACTACGACGACGAGGCCGGCGGGCGGCGGGGCCGTCGCGGCCGCTACCGCGACCGCCGTGGTCGCCGCGGCCGCGACGACATCGCCTCCGAGCCGCAGATCGCCGAGGACGACGTCCTGATCCCCGTCGCGGGCATCCTCGACATCCTCGACAACTACGCGTTCATCCGCACCTCCGGCTACCTGCCCGGCCCGAACGACGTGTACGTCTCCCTCGCCCAGGTCCGCAAGAACGGCCTGCGCAAGGGCGACCACATCACCGGTGCCGTGCGCCAGCCCAAGGAGGGCGAGCGCCGCGAGAAGTTCAACGCGCTGGTGCGCCTGGACTCCGTCAACGGCATGGCCCCCGAACACGGCCGCGGCCGCCCGGAGTTCAACAAGCTGACGCCGCTGTACCCGCAGGACCGCCTCCGCCTGGAGACGGACCCGGGCGTGCTGACCACCCGGATCATCGACCTGGTCTCGCCCATCGGCAAGGGCCAGCGCGGTCTGATCGTGGCCCCGCCGAAGACCGGCAAGACCATGATCATGCAGGCGGTCGCCAACGCGATCACCCACAACAACCCCGAGTGCCACCTGATGGTCGTCCTCGTCGACGAGCGTCCGGAAGAGGTCACCGACATGCAGCGGTCGGTCAAGGGCGAGGTCATCTCCTCGACCTTCGACCGCCCGGCCGAGGACCACACCACGGTCGCCGAGCTCGCCATCGAGCGCGCCAAGCGCCTGGTGGAGCTGGGTCACGACGTCGTCGTGCTGCTGGACTCGATCACGCGTCTGGGCCGTGCGTACAACCTCGCCGCCCCGGCCTCCGGCCGCATCCTGTCCGGTGGTGTCGACTCCACCGCCCTGTACCCGCCCAAGCGCTTCTTCGGCGCGGCCCGCAACATCGAGGACGGCGGCTCGCTGACCATCCTCGCCACCGCCCTGGTGGACACCGGGTCCCGCATGGACGAGGTGATCTTCGAGGAGTTCAAGGGCACCGGCAACATGGAGCTCAAGCTCGACCGGAAGCTCGCCGACAAGCGCATCTTCCCGGCCGTCGACGTCGACGCCTCCGGCACCCGCAAGGAGGAGATCCTCCTGGGCGCCGAGGAGCTGGGCATCGTCTGGAAGCTGCGCCGGGTGCTGCACGCCCTCGACCAGCAGCAGGCGATCGAGCTGCTGCTGGACAAGATGAAGCAGACCAAGTCGAACGTCGAGTTCCTGATGCAGATCCAGAAGACGACGCCGGCGCCCGGCAACGGCGACTGAGCCCTCGGCCGGCCGCGTCCGCGGCGCTTTCCGGAAGTCCGCCCCGTCACCCGAGTGACGGGGCGGACTTTCTGCTTTGTAAGATCACCGAGCCGTAGTGGGGGGAACGTATTTTCCAATACGCCACCGGGATGCTCCGGGCCGCCCTCGGGCCCGCCCGCACCGGTGGTCCTTCTCTCTCCTGCGCGCGAAACCGCCCGGCGTCGCGCCCGCACCGATCGCGTGCGCCGCCGCGCTGCCTTTCGACAGGAGATCTGAGTGACATCTACTTCCCGGAGAGCGCACCGAGCTCTCCCCGCGGCCGCGGCCGCGCTCGCGCTGTCGGGCGCCGTCCTGGCGGCCGCTCCGGCCGAGGCGACCGAGGCGCCCCCGGTCCCGGCCGCCCGGCAGACGACCGTCGGAGGGCTGCCCAGCGCCTCCCAGGCGGAACTGCTCCAGCGCGTCCAGGACGCCCAGGAAGCGCTCAAGGACGACTTCACCGCCGCCCCGGCGGCGCAGCCGAAGCCCACCGCCCGCCCCGAGGCCACCTCCGGCACCGTCGATCCGAAGATCATCGGGGGCAAGGACGCGACCATCACCGAGGCGCCGTGGATGGTGCAGCTGTACCACAGGGACGGCTACTTCTGCGGCGGCACCCTGGTCGCCCCGGCGAAGGTCCTCACCGCCGCGCACTGCGTCTACGGCCTGGACTGGACCAGGAAGGGCACCGTCGTCGCCGGCACCAGCCGGGCGGCGGACGGCGCGGACCTGCACGGCGGCCGGGCCGTCGGCGTCTTTCGCCAGTGGATCAACCCCACGTACAACAACGCCACCACCGCGGGCGGCGACCTCGCGGTGCTGACGCTGACCGAGCCGCTGCCGTACAAGACGCTCCAGGTGACGTCGAGCACGGACACCGCCTCGTACGGCAACGGCACCCCGGCGACGGTCTACGGCTGGGGGCGCACCAGCTCCACCAGCGACGACATCTCGCCGACCCTGAAGAAGGCGTCCGTCCCGATGCGGTCGGACTCCGCCTGCGCCTCGTACTTCGGATCCGCCTTCGTGCCCGGCCAGATGGCCTGCGCCGGCGACCCGGCCTCCGGCCAGGACGCCGGGACGGTCTCCCCGTGCAACGGTGACTCCGGCGGCCCGCTGGTGGTCAACGGGCGGATCGCCGGTGTCGTGTCGTGGGGCGTGGAGGACTGCGTCGCGACGGGCGCCCGCGGCGTCTACGCCAAGACCCGCACCTACGTCGGCGCCCTCAACGCGCGGATCGACGACACCGACCTCGACTTCGACGGCCGGGCCGACCTGTTCGTCCGCACGCCCGGCGGGCAGGCCTACGAGTACTACTCCCTCGGCAAGGCGCCGTGGCTGGGCGACCGCCTCGCCCTCGGCGACTTCAGCGGGAACACCCTGGTCCGGCAGGCCGACCTCGACCGGGACTTCTACCAGGACTACCTGCGGCGTGCCTCCGACGGCGTCCTGTACCGCCTCGCGTTCAACGGCGTCGACCGCTACGAGACCACCCGCGTCGGCGGCGGCTGGAACGCGATGAAGAACATCGTCGTCCCCGGCGACCTCTCCGGCGACGCCCTGCCCGACCTGATCGGCCAGGACAAGTCCGGGGTCCTGTGGCTCTACCCCGGCAAGGGCGACGGCCGCTTCGGCACCCGCGTCCGGGTCGGCGGCGGCTGGGGCAGCCTCACCATCGCCGGCAAGGGCGACTACACGGGCGACGGCAAGGCCGACCTGCTGGCCCGGGACACCTCCGGGGTGCTGTGGCTGTACCCGGGCCGCGGCGTCGCGTCGCCCGCCTTCGGCACCCGCGTCAAGGTCGGCGGGGGCTGGAACTACAACGCCTACGCCGCCACCGGTGACATCAACGGCGACGGCAAGGCCGACCTGCTGGCCCGCGACGGCTCCGGCGTGCTGTGGCTGTACCAGGGCCGCGGCGTCTCCTCGGCGCCGTTCGGCACCCGGATCAGGGTCGGCGGCGGCTGGGGAGCCTTCAACCTCTTCGGCTGATCCGCTGGTGCCGCACGGCACGCACTCCGCGCCCGACCGGGGCGCCCCGGGCCGCCTCCGTTCACCGGAGGCGGCCCTTCGCGTGCCCGCCCGCGGGTGCGGCCTGCGCGTACCGCTCGCGCGTGCTGCCTGTGCGTGCCGTCTGTGCGAATCACCACAGGGCGGACATGCGGGGAAGCGCAACTTCTCGCGGAGTTCACCCGTCAGACCTGTCAGAGCGATGATGGATCCGTAGGAGAACCGAGGAGCACATGCCCGCCGACAGCACGCCGGGCCCCGGCATACCGGGCGCGCCCGGCAGGCGCCCGCGCCACCGCGCCAAGGGCCGCCGCCGCAAGCCGCGCAGCAGGCGGCGCACCGGCCTGCTCGTCGTGGCGTGGACCGCCGCGGGCATCGTCGTCCTCGGCGGCTCCGGAGCCGGCTACCTGTACTTCACGCTCAACGGGAACCTCAAGAGCGTCGACATCGACCAGGCCCTCGGCACCGACCGGCCCGGCAAGGCCGGCAACGGCTCGGAGAACATCCTCGTCCTCGGCTCCGACACCCGCTCCGGCGGCAACGGGAAGATTGGCGGCGGCGCCGACGACGGCACCGCCCGCTCCGACACCGCGATGATCGTGCACGTCCACGAGGGCCACCGGAAGGCCAGCGTGGTCTCCGTGCCGCGCGACACCCTCATCGACCGTCCCGCCTGCACCGACACCGCCGGCCGCCAGTACCCCGCCGCGCACCAGGTGATGTTCAACTCGGCGTACTCCACCGGCGGCGCCGCCTGCGCCGTGAAGACCGTGGAGTCCCTCACCGGCCTGCGCATGGACCACTACCTGGAGATCGACTTCGCCGGCTTCCAGCGGCTGGTCGACGAGCTCGGCGGCGTCCGGGTCACCACCACCGAGGACATCCGGGACCCCGACAGCCATCTCGACCTGAAGGCCGGCACCCACCGGCTGAGCGGCGCGCAGGCCCTCGGCCTGGTCCGCACCCGGCACGGCGTCGGCGACGGCTCCGACCTCGGCCGCATCCAGCTCCAGCAGGCCTTCGTCAGGGCCCTGGTCGCCCAGGTGAAGGACATCGGCGTCCTCACCAGCCCCAAGAAGCTCTACGACCTCGCCGACACCGCCACCGGGACCGTCACCACCGACTCCCGCCTGGGCTCGGTGAACTCCCTCATGGCGTTCGCGAGCGGGCTCAAGGGCATCGACTCCTCGAACCTGCACATGGTCACCATGCCGGTGCGGTACGACCCCGCCGACGGCAACCGCGTCCTCGTCCAGGAGGCCAAGGCCCGGCAGGTCTGGAACGCGCTGAAGAACGACCGGCCGGTCCCCAGGGCGGCCACCGAGGGCACGGCCACCGGCGAGGCCGGCGACGTGGTCGGCGCGCCCTGACGGCGCCCGCGGCCGCCCACGGCGGTCAGGTGGCACACCGGCGGGACGACCGCTCCGGCCCCGGGGAACAAACGACGGCAACCCCCGGTTTTGGGTGATGGCCCCAGTCCTGGCAGACTGGTACGTCGGCTCCGGTTCACGCCTCCGCAACCCGCGGCTGCGACCCGGCGCCCTCCCGGAACCTAGGAGACACCTTGAAGCGCGACATCCACCCCGCGTACGTCGAGACGCAGGTCAGCTGCACCTGCGGCGCGTCGTTCACCACCCGCAGCACCATCGAGTCCGGCACCATCCGGGCCGAGGTCTGCTCCGAGTGCCACCCGTTCTACACGGGCAAGCAGAAGATCCTCGACACCGGTGGCCGTGTGGCCCGCTTCGAGGCCCGCTTCGGCAAGGCTGCCGCCGGCTCCAAGAAGTAGCGAGCCCCAGACCGCCGGTCCATGGCCGCGCCCCCAGCCGGGGGAGCGCCGGGACCGGCGTTTTTGGTCGCCCGCCTTCCCCCTCATCGCAGTATCAGGAGCCCCAAGATGTTCGAGGCCGTCGAGGAACTCGTCGCCGAGCACGCCGACCTGGAGAAGAAGCTCGCCGACCCGTCGGTCCACGCCGACCAGGCGAACGCGCGCAAGCTGAACAAGCGCTACGCCGAGCTCACCCCGATCGTCGCCACGTACCGCTCCTGGAGGCAGACGGGCGACGACGTGGAGACCGCGCGCGAGCTGGCCGCCGACGACCCCGACTTCGCCGCCGAGGTCAAGGAGCTGGACAAGCAGCGTGAGGAGCTCACCGAGAAGCTGCGCCTGCTGCTCGTCCCGCGCGACCCCAGCGACGACAAGGACGTCATCCTGGAGATCAAGGCGGGCGCGGGCGGCGACGAGTCGGCGCTGTTCGCCGGCGACCTGCTGCGGATGTACCTCAGGTACGCCGAGCGGGTCGGCTGGAAGACCGAGATCATCGACGCCACCGAGTCCGAGCTGGGCGGCTACAAGGACGTCCAGGTCGCCGTGAAGGCCCGCGGGCAGATCGAGCCCGGCCAGGGCGTGTGGGCCCGGCTGAAGTACGAAGGCGGCGTGCACCGCGTGCAGCGCGTCCCCGCCACCGAGTCCCAGGGCCGCATCCACACCTCCGCCGCCGGCGTGCTCGTCACCCCGGAGGCCGAGGAGGTCGACGTCGAGATCAACCCCAACGACCTGCGGATCGACGTCTACCGGTCCTCCGGCCCCGGCGGCCAGTCCGTCAACACCACCGACTCCGCCGTGCGCATCACGCACATCCCCACCGGAGTCGTCGCCTCCTGCCAGAACGAGAAGAGCCAGCTCCAGAACAAGGAGCAGGCTCTGCGTATCCTGCGCTCCAGGCTGCTCGCCATGGCGCAGGAGGAGGCGGAGCGGGAGGCCGCCGACGCCCGCCGCAGCCAGGTGCGCACCGTCGACCGCTCCGAGAAGATCCGCACCTACAACTTCCCGGAGAACCGCATCTCGGACCACCGCGTCGGCTTCAAGGCGTACAACCTGGACCAGGTCCTGGACGGCGACCTCGACGCGGTGATCCAGGCGTGCGTCGACGCGGACTCGGCGGCCAAGCTCGCCGCCGCGTGAGGACGCGGCGCCAGGACAGCCAGGAACCGTAGGAAGCACCGATCACCGGAGGACGCGCGTGCAGCAATCCTTTGGGGGGCGACCCCCAAGCCCCCGCAGCGTGCTGCTCGCGGAGGTGGCGCAGGCCACGCAGCGGCTCGCCGACGCCGGCGTGCCCTCGCCGCGCACCGACGCCGAGGAGCTCGCCGCGTTCGTGCACGGCGTCAAGCGCGGCGAGCTGCACACCGTGAAGGACGCGGACTTCGACGCCCGGTACTGGGAGGTCGTCGCCCGCCGGGAGGCCCGCGAACCGCTCCAGCACATCACCGGGCGGGCCTACTTCCGCTACCTGGAGCTCCAGGTCGGCCCCGGCGTGTTCGTGCCGCGGCCCGAGACGGAGTCCGTGGTCGGCTGGGCGATAGACGCCGTGCGCGCCATGGACGTCGTCGAGCCCTGCATCGTCGACCTGTGCACGGGCTCGGGCGCCATCGCGCTCGCCCTCGCGCAGGAGGTGCCGCGCTCGCGCGTGCACGCCGTGGAGCTGTCCGAGGACGCCCTGGTGTGGGCCCGCAGGAACGTCGAGGGGTCCAGGGTCGACCTGCGCCAGGGCGACGCCCTGACGGCCTTCCCGGACCTCGACGGCCAGGTCGACCTGGTCATCTCCAACCCGCCCTACATCCCGCTCACCGAGTGGGAGTACGTCGCCCCCGAGGCCCGCGACCACGACCCCGACATGGCCCTGTTCTCCGGCGAGGACGGCCTGGACCTGATCCGCGGCCTGGAACGCACCGCGCACCGGCTGCTGCGCCCCGGCGGCGTGGTCGTCGTCGAGCACGCCGACACCCAGGGCGGCCAGGTGCCGTGGATCTTCGCCGAGGACCGCGGCTGGACCGACGCCGCCGACCACCCCGACCTCAACAACCGGCCGCGGTTCGCCACCGCCCGCAAGGCGCTGCCGTGAGCACGCCCCCGACCACCCCCTTCCCGAAGACCCCGCAGTTCCCGCAGCCGCAGTACGTGCACGAGGAGGCCCGCTAGACATGGCACGGCGATACGACACCAACGACGCGACCGACCGCGTGACCGGTCTGCGCGAGGCCGCGTCCGCCGTCCGCCGGGGCGAACTCGTGGTGCTGCCGACCGACACCGTCTACGGCATCGGCGCCGACGCGTTCTCCCCGGAGGCCGTCGGCGACCTGCTGGAGGCCAAGGGCCGGGGCCGCAACATGCCCAGCCCCGTCCTCATCGGCTCCCCGAACACCCTGCACGGGCTCGTCACCGACTTCTCCGAGCTCGCCTGGGAGCTGGTCGACGCCTTCTGGCCCGGCGCGCTCACCCTCGTCGCCAAGCACCAGCCCTCCCTGGCCTGGGACCTCGGCGAGACCCGCGGCACCGTCGCCGTGCGCATGCCGCTGCACCCGGTCGCCATCGAGCTGCTCACCGAGGTCGGCCCCATGGCGGTGTCCTCCGCCAACCTCACCGGCCACCCGGCGCCGGAGGACTGCGACGCCGCGCAGGCGATGCTCGGCGACTCCGTCTCCGTCTACCTCGACGGCGGCCCCACCCCCGGCAACGTCCCGTCGTCGATCGTCGACGTCACCCGCCCCGTGCCCGTGCTGCTGCGCGAGGGCGCCCTGTCACCGGACGAGCTGCGCAAGGTCGTACCCGACCTCGAGGTGGCCAATTGACACCCCCTGACACGGGGCGTGGCATAGGCATCGGGCAGTGGGCCGCGGAGGAGACGACGACGTTCGGCCTTCCGCGCGACAGCTTCCGCATCCTTCACGTCAGCACCGGCAACGTGTGCCGCTCGCCCATCACCGAACGGCTGACCCGGCACTTCGTGTCGGAGCGGCTCGGCGTGCTGGGCGGCGGCCTGATCGTGGAGAGCGCGGGCACCTGGGGCCACGAGGGCGCGCCCATGGAGCCCCACGCCGAGACCGTCCTGGCCGAGTTCGGCGCGGACACCTCCGGCTTCACCGGCCGTGAACTCCACGACGAGCACGTCATCCGCGCCGACCTGGTGCTGACCGCCACCCGCGACCACCGGGCGCAGGTCATCTCCATGGGCCACTCGGCGGGCCTGCGCACCTTCACGCTGAAGGAGTTCACCCGCCTGGTCAACGCCATCGACCCGGCCACCCTGCCGCCCCTGGAGGAAGGCGTCGTCGCCCGCGCCCGCGCGCTGGTGCGCGCCGCCGCCGCGCTGCGCGGCTGGCTGCTCGCGCCGAACGCGGAGGCCGACGAGGTGCTCGACCCGTACGGGGCGCCGCTGACGTTCTTCCGGTCGATCGGCGAGGAGATACACCAGGCGCTGGACCCGGTCGTCACCGCTCTGACGGGCGTGCCCGCGCCGGCGTAGGCGGCCGGGCGCCCCCGGCGCCCCGGGCCTACATTGGACGTACGTCACCGTCGACGCACGCCCGGAGCGCACCATGTCGGTCACCCACGCCGTCGAGGCCGATGTCCTGCGGCGCCAGGACCCCGAGCTGGCCGAGATCCTGCTCGCGGAACGCCACCGGCAGTCCACCACGCTCCAGCTGAGCGCCGCCGAGAACTTCGCCTCGCCGGCCGTGCTGGCCGCCCTCGGCTCGCCGCTCGCCAACAAGTACGCCGAGGGATACCCCGGGGCCCGGCACCACGGCGGCTGCGAGATCGCCGACGTCGCCGAGACCCTCGCCGTGGACCGCGCCCGGGCCCTCTTCGGCGCCGAGCACGCCAACGTGCAGTCCCACTCGGGCTCCTCGGCGGTGCTGGCCGCCTACGCCGCGCTGCTGCGCCCCGGCGACACCGTCCTGGCCCTCGGCCTGCCGCACGGCGGGCACCTCACGCACGGCTCGCCCGCCAACTTCTCCGGCCGCTGGTTCGACTTCGTCGGGTACGGCGTCGACGCCGAGTCCGGGCTGATCGACCACGACCAGGTGCGGGCCCTGGCCCGCGCGCGCCGGCCCAAGGCGATCGTGTGCGGCTCGATCGCCTACCCCCGGCACATCGACTACGCGTTCTTCCGCGAGGTCGCCGACGAGGTGGGGGCCTATCTCATCGCCGACGCGGCGCACCCCATCGGGCTCGTCGCCGGGGGAGCGGCGCCCAGTCCGGTGCCGTACGCGGACCTGGTGTGCGCCACCACGCACAAGGTGCTGCGCGGTCCGCGCGGCGGGATGATCCTGTGCGGCGGCGAACTGGCCGAGCGGGTGGACCGGGCCGTCTTCCCGTTCACCCAGGGCGGGGCGCAGATGCACACCATCGCCGCCAAGGCGGTCGCCTTCGGGGAGGCGGCCACGGCCGCCTTCGCCGCCTACGCCCGTCAGGTGGTCGCCAACGCGCGCGCCCTGTCCGCGGAGCTGACCGCCGCGGGGTTCGCCGTCACCACCGGCGGCACCGACACCCATCTGCTGACCTGCGACCCGGCGCCGCTCGGCGTCGACGGACGGACCGCGCGGGGCCGGCTGGCGGCGGCCGGGATCGTCCTGGAGTGCTGCGCGCTGCCGCACGGGGACGCCCGCGGGCTGCGGCTGGGCACCGCCGCCGTGACCACCCAGGGGATGGGGCAGGCGGAGATGGCCCGGATCGGCGCCCTGCTCGCGGCCGTGCTGCGGGGCGGAACGGACCCCGCGGGGGCGCGGGCACGGGTGCGGGAGCTGACCGGTGCGTTCCCGCCGTATCCGGTCTGAGCGGGGAGGGGACGTACCCGCGTACACCCGGGCGGGCACCGCCGCGCACGGCCCGCGTGCAACCATCGTCACTACCCGGCAGTCCTCATCGCCATGCGCGCGTCGCTAGGGTGTGAGGCTGTGATGGCCAGCGAGACCTGTGGGGAAGCCCGTGCGTGAATACCTGCTGACGCTCTGCATCACGGCCGCGGTGACGTATCTGCTGACAGGTCCGGTACGGAAGTTCGCGATCGTGGCCGGGGCGATGCCGGAGATCCGGGCCCGCGACGTGCACCGGGAGCCCACTCCGCGCCTCGGCGGTATCGCGATGTTCTTCGGCCTGTGCGCGGGCCTGCTGGTCGCGGACCATCTCACCAACCTCAACCAGGTCTTCGCCGAGTCGAACGAGCCGCGGGCGCTGCTGTCCGGGGCCGCGCTGATCTGGCTGATCGGCGTCCTCGACGACAAGTTCGAGATCGACGCCCTGATCAAGCTGGGCGGCCAGATGATCGCCGCGGGCGTGATGGTGGTACAGGGCCTGACCATCCTGTGGCTGCCCATCCCGGGCGTCGGCAACGTGGCGCTGACCCAGTGGCAGGGCACGCTGCTGACGGTGGCCCTCGTCGTCATCACGATCAACGCGGTCAACTTCGTGGACGGCCTCGACGGTCTCGCGGCGGGCATGGTGTGCATCGCGGCGACCGCGTTCTTCCTGTACGCGTACCGGATCTGGTACTCGTACGGGATCGAGGCCGCGGCCCCGGCCACGCTGTTCGCGGCGATCCTGATGGGCATGTGCCTGGGCTTCCTGCCGCACAACATCCACCCCGCGCGGATCTTCATGGGCGACTCGGGCTCGATGCTGATCGGGCTGGTGCTGGCGGCGGGCGCGATCTCGATCACGGGACAGGTCGACCCGGACGCGCTGGCCCTGTTCACCGGGTCGGAGAAGGCGGCGGTCCATCAGACGGTCCCGGTCTACATCCCGCTCCTGCTCCCGCTGACGATCATCGCCGTGCCGGCGGCGGACCTGGTGCTGGCCATCGTGCGGCGCACCTGGCGCGGACAGTCCCCGTTCGCCGCGGACCGCGGCCATCTGCACCACCGCCTGCTGGAGATCGGCCACTCGCACAGCCGGGCCGTGCTGATCATGTACTTCTGGTCGGCGCTGATCGGCTTCGGGGCGCTGGCCTACTCCGTCAACTCCGCGTCCATGTGGATCGTGCTCGGCGTGGTCTTCCTCAGCGCGGTGGGGCTGGTCCTGCTCCTGCTGCCGCGCTTCACGCCCCGCGTGCCCCTGTGGGCGCAGCGGTTCGTACCGCCGCGCTACCGGCGCCGGGCGGTGCCCGCGGAGGCGGCGCCCGCGCCGGCCCCGGTGCCCGCCGGCAGCGGCGTGCACGCGCACGGCAGTACGGCGCTGTCCGAGCTGGAACGCTCCCCGCGCTTCCTGGCGCAGGAGAAGGAGCGCGCCTAGAAGCGGTCTCGGCGGGGGCCGGGGGTCAGCCGGTCCACGCCTCGCGGAGGGCGGCGCACACCTCGCCCACCGTGGCCCTGGCCGCCAGCGCCTCGCGTATCGGGTGGAGCACGTTCCCGTCGCCCCGCGCGGCCCCGCCGAGGCGGCGCAGGCGGTCGTCGACGGCCGCCTGTACCCGCCAGGCCCGCAGCTTGGCCAGGCGCTCGGTCTGGTCGGCCCGGACGGTCCGGGAGGAACTCCAGGGGCGGGCCACACGGGGGTGGGACCCGTTCCGGGCGGCACCGCGGATGCCGAACAGGCCGGGGCCCATACCCGCCTCGACGACCGCGAGCATCCCGCCGAACCGCGCCACCCGCTCCAGCACGGCGGCCGCCTCGGCCTCCAGGGCGGCGGCCCGCTCCGGACGGCCGTCGCCGGGGGCGTACAGGTCGTGACGCCCGGGGGCGGGGCCGCCGCCGGGGATCGGCGCGGCCACCCGCAGCAGCGGGCCCGGGCCCGGGGGGAGACCGAGGCCGTCCCGGGCCGCGCGCGCCCACAGGCGGCGCAGCGCCCTGAGCTTCGCCCGGGTCGCGCGGCGGGTGGCGGCGGGGGCCAGGGACAGGGTCACGCGGGCCGCGACGGCCCGCGGATCGAGGCCCGCCGTCCGCGCCGCCCGCAGGTACTCGGTGCCGGCGGCCACCGTGTAGGCGATCTCCCGGGCCGGGTCGGCCCCGGCCCGGGCCAGGTGGTGGCCGGCGACGGACAGGAACCGCCACCGGGGCAGCTCGGCCAGGCAGTACGCGGCCACGTCCCCGGCCAGCCGCAGCGCGGCCCGGGGCGGGAACGGGCCGGGCCCGTGCAGCACGAGGTCCTTCAGGACGTCGTTGCCGACGCTTCCCGACAGCCGGCGGACCGGCGCGCCGTGCTCCTCGGCGACGAGCTGGTGCAGGACGAGCAGGGGGGCCGCGCAGGTGTCGGCGGCCAGCGCGGTGAAGGCCCGGTGCAGGGGCAGCCCGCCCAGCAGGACGCGCATGTCGTCGACCGAGTCGACGGGCACGCCCCGGTGGCCGACCAGTCCCCAGGCGGCCGGCGCGTCGGAGTCGAGGCCGGTGAGCGTGGCCAGGTCGAAGGCGAGCGGCAGCACCCGGGCACCGGCGGCGACGAGGTGGTGCAGCCGGGCGTTGGCCGCCGCCGCGGTGTCACAGCCGGTCATGGCGCCGGCGGGCGCGCGGCGCTCCAAGGGGATGTCCGCGCGGGAGCGGCGGCGCACGCCGCGGGGTGCGGTACCGCGACGGTCGGGCGGGCGGCGGACCGGTGACCGGTGCGGCGCGTGACCGTCCGGCGGGCTCCGGCGGGCGCGTCCGGTGACGACGGTGCGCGCCGGGCACGGTCCCCTCCGCGCGCGGGCGCGCGGTGGCGCACCCGGCCGTCCCCGGCCCGGGCGGCCCCGGGCGGGGGCGTCAAGGCCGGCGCGGCGGGGTGTACGTCGCGGGCGGCGGAGTACGGCGGCGGCGGTGTCTGCTCGGTCATGGCTCCGGGTCCGGGGTGCGGGGCGCGTGGGCGGCGGACTTCAGGACGGCGCGCCCGTCCGGTCGGGCCGGCCCGGCCCGTCGTGCCCGGCCGGGAAGCGGTCGCGCGGCGGGGCGGTGGACGCGCGGATGGCGTCGACGCGTTCGTCCCGGCTCACCGCTGCCCTCCCCCCGTGACGGCTTCCGGCCGCAGGGTGGCGGCGGCCTGCGGCCAGTCTGCGGCGGGCGGCGACACCGGGGGAACCCCTGACTCACCCCCGACACGAGGTGCCGCCACCCCACAAGGGGTCGGGGTGCCCCCACCCCACAGGGGGTCGCGCGGCGGTCCCGCCGCCCGGTGCGGGGCGGGTCTCCGGGGCCGGCGAGCGGAGGGCGAAGCGCCGGAGGAGAGCGGCGGAATCCGTGGATGGCACGGGGGAGCAAGGGAGCCGGGGACGTCCGTTCGGACCAGGCCGGACCCCGCGAGCCCGGCTGGTCCGAGCGGGAGGCCCTCCTAGGGGTGGCAGGAATAGGGGGTTGCGGCGTGGCGGGTGCCCCGCGAAGCATGGTGACCCGAGACGGCGACCGACGGGCCGCAGCGTCCGGCCTCTGTAGGGGGAAGGTTCCAAGGTGAGTGCCAACCGCGTTGACGGCAGCCGGTGGATCCGCCGGTACCACCCGGCGCCGACCGCCGCCGTGCGGCTGGTCTGCCTGCCCCACGCCGGCGGCTCCGCCTCGTACTTCTTCCCCGTCTCCAAGGCGCTGTCCCCCGGCTTCGACGTGCTGGCGGTGCAGTATCCCGGCCGGCAGGACCGGCGGGACGAGCGGTGCGCGGACTCCATCGCCGAGCTCGCGGACGCGGTCACGGCCGAACTGCTCCCGGTGACCGACCGGCCGCTGGTGCTTTTCGGCCACAGCATGGGCGCGACGCTCGCCTTCGAGGTGGCCCGCCGGCTGGAGCGGCGCGGCATCGTGCCGCTGGCGCTGCTGGCCTCGGGCCGGCGGGCGCCCTCCCGCCACCGCGACGAGGGTGTGCACCGCCGCGGCGACGACGAGCTCGTCGCCGAGCTGAAGGCGCTGAGCGGGACGCAGGCGGAGGTGCTCGCCGACGAGGAGCTGCTGCGCATGGTGCTCCCGGCCGTCCGCAGCGACTACAAGGCCGCCGAGACCTACCGCTACGTCGACGGCCCGCCGCTCAGCACGCCGATCCAGGCGCACTTCGGGGTGGACGACCCGCGGGTCAGCCGCGAGGAGGCGGCGGCCTGGGCCGAGCACACGACCGGCCCCTTCGAGCTGCACGGCTACCCCGGCGGCCACTTCTACCTCAACGACGAGGCGCCGCGCCTCATCGAGGCGATCGCCAAGGTGGGGGCGTCGGCCGGCCTGTAGCGGAAGGCGCGGCCCACCGGCAGCCCGGCAGTGTGACGTGCGCGGCTCCCCGCTCACCCGGGCGGGCGCGGCCGCCACGCCGCCGGGCAGTCCGTGACCCCGGTGCCCGGCAGCGGGCCGCCCGCGCCCCGACCGGTCCGGCTTCGCGGTCAACGCCCCGCCGGACCCTTACCTCTTGTCGGCGATCTGGTGGTGCGCGCCCGGTTTCGCCGCGGCGCGGTGCCCGCACCGCCGCCGCTGTCGCGCCGGGGCGGCGGCGCTTAGCCGGGCCGCGAAACGGGCCCGGGATTTCCCCCGTTACTGACAGCCCGTCGACAGCGCCAAGGTAAGAATCTGACTAGAGCATTGCCAAGTCGTGGGGGAACGAACTGCCCTAATAGCACACAAAGAGGCGGTGTTTCTGCACGAACGCGCGGGGTCACTCTCATGCGTGACGGTAAGCACACCCTCAGGTAAAGACCTCATCAAATAGTTTGTGATACCGTTCACGAGAACCCCGGGAGTAGAGTCGGGCGCCCGCCCAGCGGGCCGCCTGGACGAGGCACGCCTCTCCGTTCTCGGGCTAGGGTCGTCCCTCGACGACCGCACCATCCCCACTCAGACTTCGCCGGAGGAGCTGCCGCCATGCAGTCCCACGACGTTCGAACGCTCCTGCACTGCGCATTGCCCACCGTCGCCGCGGGCGCCGTGGGAGTCGCAGTCAGTGCCGCCGTGGCCGGCGGCAAGGGTGCGATCGGCGCCGCGGCCGGCACTCTGCTCGTCGTGCTGTTCATGACCAGTGGTCTCGTCGTGCTGCTGCGCACCGCGCGCTCGCTGCCCCACCTCTTCCAGATGATGGGGCTGCTCGTCTACACGACGCAGATCCTGCTGCTGATGGTCGTCCTGACCACGCTGCGGAGCACGTCCGCGTTCAACCCGAAGTGCTTCGCCTTCACGCTGCTCGCCGCCACCCTGGTGTGGATCGGGGCCCAGGTGCGTGCCCATATGAAGGCCAAGATCCTTTACGTCGAGCCGGATTCCGCCCGGACCACATCGTGACCTGTAGGGCCGGTGTAAAGAGGCCTCTGCTCATTTGCTATGGTCTCGCCACAACTGCGGCAGAGCTGGCGCGGGCGGCAGCCGTGCCTGTGACGCCTCACGGCTCGGAGCCCAGTCGCCGCCCCCATATCCGCAAGTCCAGTCCAGTGCCGTTCCGCGGTCGTGTGCCGCGCCGACACATCGAGGTTGCCGTACCCATGCGCCACGCTGAAGGAGCTCCGGGTGAGTAACGCCAAGATGCTCGCCTTCGAGACCGACTGTCACATCTTCGAAGGGTGCGGTTTCCCGACCCCCGGCCTGCACTCCTTCCTCTTCAAGCCGATGTTCACGGTCGCCGGCATCGAGTTCAACAAGCCGATCTTGCTGGCCCTGTTGAGCACTGTCGTCGTCATCGGGTTCTTCTGGGCCGCTTTCCGCAAGCCGCAGATCATCCCCGGAAAGCTCCAGATGATCGGCGAGGCCGGCTACGACTTCGTGCGTCGCGGCGTCGTCTACGAGACGATCGGCAAGCGGGAGGGCGAGAAGTACGTCCCGCTCATGGTCTCGCTGTTCTTCTTCATCTGGATCATGAACCTGTGGGCGATCATCCCGCTCGCACAGTTCCCGGTCACCTCGGTCATCGCCTTCCCGGCCGGTCTCGCCGCCCTGGTGTACATCCTGTGGGTCAGCCTGACCTTCAAGCGGCACGGCTTCGTCGGGGGCTGGAAGAACATCACCGGCTACGACAAGTCGCTCGGCCCGGTGTTCCCGATGGTCATGTTCTTCGAGTTCCTGTCGAACCTGCTCATCCGGCCCTTCACGCACGCGGTCCGACTCTTCGCCAACATGTTCGCCGGGCACGTGCTGCTGTTGATCTTCACCATCGGCAGCTGGTATCTGCTCAATGGCATCGGCATCGCCTACTCGGCCGTCTCGTTCGTGATGGTCATCGTGATGACGGTCTTCGAGCTCTTCATCCAGGCGCTCCAGGCCTACGTCTTCATCCTCCTGTCCTGCAGCTACATCCAGGGCGCGCTCGCCGAGCACCACTGAGCACCACAGACCCTCGTTCATCCGGTGGCCAACCCCCACCGGCCCATGAATAAAGAAGGAAGAAACGGCATGTCCGCTCTCCAGACCCTCGCCGCGACCAACATCCAGGGCAACTTCGCTGCGATCGGCTACGGCCTGGCTGCCATCGGCCCCGGCATCGGCGTGGGCGTGATCTTCGGTAACGGTACCCAGGCCCTCGCCCGGCAGCCCGAGGCCGCCGGCCTGATCCGCCAGAACCAGATCCTGGGCTTCGTGCTCTGTGAGGCGCTCGCCCTGATCGGTCTGGTCATGGGCTTCGTCTACCCGGTGCCTTCCTGATCCGGTCCCGGCCGACGAGAAACTTCGACGGAAGGAACTGATGTGATCCCGCCCTTGGTACAGCTGGCGGCCGAGGAAGAGGCACAGAACCCTCTCATCCCCGCGATCCCCGAGCTCATCATCGGCCTGATCGCCTTCGCGATCGTCTTCTTCGTCCTGGGCAAGAAGCTCCTTCCGAACATCAACAAGGTTCTGGAGCAGCGTCGCGAGGCCATCGAGGGCGGAATCGAGCAGGCCGACGCCGCGCGGACCGAAGCTCAGAGCGTCCTCGAGCAGTACAAGGCCCAGCTCGCCGAGGCCCGGCACGAGGCCGCGCGTCTGCGCCAGGAGGCGCAGGAGCAGGGCGCCGCGCTCATCGCCGAGATGCGCGCGGAAGGCCAGCGGCAGCGTGAGGAGATCATCGCCGCCGGTCACGCCCAGATCGAGGCCGACCGCAAGGCCGCCGCGTCCTCGCTGCGTCAGGACGTCGGCAAGCTCGCCACCGAGCTGGCCGGCAAGCTCGTCGGCGAGTCCCTCGAGGACCACGCTCGGCAGAGCCGCGTCATCGACCGGTTCCTCGACGAGCTCGACGACAAGGCGACGAAGGCCGAGGCCACGCGATGAACGGAGCGAGCCGCGAGGCCCTGGCAGCCGCGCGCGAGCGTCTCGACGCGCTGACGGACTCCACGTCCGTGGACGCGGCGCGGCTCGCCGACGAGCTGGCCGCCGTCACCGCGCTGCTCGACCGCGAGGTGTCGCTGCGTCGGGTCCTGACCGACCCGGCGCAGTCCGGCGAGGCCAAGGCCGAGCTGGTCCAGCGCCTGCTCGCCACCCAGGTCAGCGGCCCGGCCGCCGACCTGGTGGCCGGCATGGTGCGCTCCCGCTGGTCGCAGTCGCGCGACCTGGTGGACGCGCTGGAGGAGCTGGCGAACACCGCCGACCTCACCGCCGCGCAGAAGGACGGCACGCTCGACGACGTCGAGGACGAGCTGTTCCGGTTCGGCCGGATCGTCTCCGGCAGCACCGAGCTGCGGGCCGCGCTGACCGACCGCAAGGCCACGGCCTCGGCCAAGACCGCGCTGATGCACAGTCTGCTCGGCGGCCGGGCCAAGCCGGGCACCGAGCGTCTGGTCACCCGCCTGGTCACCGCGCCGCGGGGACGTAGCCTTGAGTCAGGACTGGAGTCCCTGTCCAAGCTCGCCGCCGAGCGGCGTGACCGCATGGTCGCCGTCGTCACGTCGGCGGTACCGCTGAGCGACGTGCAGAAGCGGCGCCTGGGCGCCACCCTGGCGAAGCTCTACGGCCGCCAGATGCACCTCAGCCTCGACGTGGACCCCGAGGTCCTCGGCGGGATCCGGGTGCAGGTCGGCGACGAGGTCATCAACGGTTCCATCGCGGACCGCCTCGAGGACGCCGGCCGCCGCCTGGCGAGCTAGCGACAGCGCGGCAACAGAACACGCAGTACGTACTTACGGCCCTGGTTGGGCCGTGCAGAGGATGCAAAGTTTCTGGGGGGAGCCCCCAGATCCCCCAAAGAAACTTCGGGCCCAACAAGGAGAGCAGGGAACTCAGATGGCGGAGCTCACGATCCGGCCGGAGGAGATCCGGGACGCACTGGAGAACTTCGTCCAGTCGTACAAGCCGGACGCGGCCTCGCGCGAGGAGGTCGGTACGGTCACCCTGGCCGGCGACGGCATCGCGAAGGTCGAGGGTCTTCCCTCGGCCATGGCCAACGAGCTGCTGAAGTTCGAGGACGGCACCCTCGGCCTCGCCCTCAACCTCGAGGAGCGCGAGATCGGTGCCATCGTCCTCGGTGAGTTCAGCGGCATCGAGGAGGGCCAGCCGGTCACCCGCACCGGCGAGGTTCTGTCCGTCGCCGTGGGCGAGGGCTACCTGGGCCGCGTGGTCGACCCGCTCGGCAACCCGATCGACGGCCTCGGCGAGATCGAGACCGAGGGCCGCCGTGCCCTCGAACTGCAGGCCCCCACGGTCATGCAGCGCAAGTCGGTGCACGAGCCGATGGAGACGGGCTACAAGGCCGTCGACGCCATGACCCCGATCGGCCGTGGTCAGCGTCAGCTGATCATCGGCGACCGCCAGACCGGCAAGACCGCCCTGGCCGTCGACACGATCATCAACCAGCGTGACAACTGGCGCACCGGCGACCCGAAGAAGCAGGTCCGCTGCATCTACGTCGCCATCGGCCAGAAGGGCTCCACCATCGCGTCGGTCCGCCGCGCGCTGGAGGAGAACGGCGCGCTGGAGTACACGACCATCGTCGCCGCCCCGGCGTCCGACCCGGCCGGCTTCAAGTACCTGGCGCCGTACACCGGCTCGGCCATCGGCCAGCACTGGATGTACCAGGGCAAGCACGTCCTGATCATCTTCGACGACCTGTCGAAGCAGGCCGACGCCTACCGCGCCGTGTCCCTGCTGCTGCGCCGCCCGCCGGGCCGCGAGGCCTACCCGGGTGACGTCTTCTACCTGCACTCCCGGCTGCTGGAGCGCTGCGCCAAGCTCTCCGACGACATGGGTGCCGGCTCGATGACCGGTCTGCCGATCGTCGAGACCAAGGCCAACGACGTCTCGGCGTTCATCCCGACCAACGTCATCTCCATCACCGACGGCCAGTGCTTCCTGGAGTCGGACCTGTTCAACGCCGGTCAGCGCCCCGCGCTGAACGTCGGTATCTCCGTCTCCCGAGTCGGTGGTTCCGCGCAGCACAAGGCGATGCGCCAGGTCTCCGGCCGTCTGCGTGTCGACCTCGCCCAGTTCCGTGAGCTGGAGGCGTTCGCCGCCTTCGGTTCCGACCTGGACGCCGCGTCGAAGGCGCAGCTGGAGCGCGGTCAGCGCATGGTCGAGCTGCTGAAGCAGAACCAGTACGAGCCGATGGCCACCGAGGACCAGGTCGTCTCGATCTGGGCCGGTACCACGGGCCGCATGGACGACGTGCCGGTCGCCGACATCCGCCGCTTCGAGAAGGAGCTGCTGGACTACCTGCACCGCAAGGAGCAGGGTCTGATGACCTCCATCAAGGAGGGCGCCAAGATGTCCGACGACACGATCCAGGCGATCGCCGACGCCGTGGCGGAGTTCAAGAAGCAGTTCGAGACGAGCGACGGCAAGCTGCTCGGCGAGGAAGCCTCGGCCGCTCCGAAGGCGACCAGCGCCTCCAAGTGACGTAAGGAAGGGACCTGACTCATGGGAGCCCAGCTCCGGGTCTACAAGCGTCGCATCCGATCCGTCACCGCGACCAAGAAGATCACGAAGGCGATGGAGATGATCGCCGCCTCGCGCGTCGTCAAGGCGCAGCGCAAGGTGGCGGCCTCCACGCCGTACGCGCGGGAACTGACCCGCGCGGTCACGGCGGTCGGTACCGGTTCGAACACCAGGCATGCGCTGACCACGGAGGCGGAGAACCCGACCCGTGCCGCGGTGCTGCTCCTCACGAGCGACCGCGGCCTGGCCGGCGCCTTCAACTCCAACGCCATCAAGGCGGCGGAGCAGCTGACCGAGCGCCTGGAGCGCGAGGGCAAGCAGGTCGACACGTACATCGTCGGCCGGCGGGGTGTCGCCCACTACAACTTCCGTGAGCGCAAGATCGCGGAGTCGTTCACGGGCTTCACCGACGAGCCCACGTACGCGGACGCCAAGAAGATCGCGGCCCCGCTGATCGAGGCCATCAAGGCGGAGACGGCGGACGGCGGCGTGGACGAACTCCACATCGTCTACACCGAGTTCGTCTCGATGATGACGCAGACGGCGGTCGACTCCCGGATGCTTCCGCTGCGCCTCGAAGAGGTCGCGGAGGAGACCGCCACCAAGGGCGAGATCCTCCCGCTGTACGACTTCGAGCCCTCGGCGGAGGACGTTCTCGACGCCCTGCTGCCGCGCTACGTGGAAAGCCGGATCTACAACGCGCTGCTCCAGTCGGCCGCTTCCAAGCACGCCGCCACGCGGCGCGCGATGAAGTCGGCCACCGACAACGCGGGCGAGCTGATCAACACGCTCTCCCGTCTTGCCAACGCGGCCCGCCAGGCCGAAATCACCCAGGAAATCAGCGAGATCGTCGGTGGCGCGAGCGCTCTGGCCGACGCGACCGCGGGGAGTGACAACTAATGACCACCACTGTTGAGCCGACCGCTCCTGCTGGCGTGGCCACTGGCCGCGTCGCGCGGGTCATCGGCCCGGTCGTCGACGTGGAGTTCCCCGTCGACGCGATGCCGGAGATCTACAACGCGCTGCACGTCGAGGTGGCCGACCCGGCCAACGCCGGCGAGCTGAAGACGCTGACCCTGGAGGTCGCCCAGCACCTGGGTGACGGCCTGGTCCGCACTATCTCCATGCAGCCCACCGACGGCCTGGTCCGCCAGGCCCCGGTGACCGACACGGGCACGGCCATCTCCGTCCCGGTCGGCGACTTCACCAAGGGCAAGGTGTTCAACACCCTCGGTGAGGTGCTGAACGTCGACGAGAGCTACGACGGCGAGCGCTGGCCGATCCACCGCAAGGCGCCCAACTTCGACGAGCTCGAGTCGAAGACCGAGATGTTCGAGACCGGCGTCAAGGTCATCGACCTGCTGACCCCGTACGTCAAGGGCGGCAAGATCGGTCTGTTCGGCGGCGCCGGCGTCGGCAAGACGGTGCTCATCCAGGAGATGATCTACCGCGTTGCCAACAACCACGACGGTGTGTCGGTCTTCGCGGGCGTCGGTGAGCGCACCCGTGAGGGCAACGACCTCATCGACGAGATGAGCGAGTCGGGCGTCATCGACAAGACCGCGCTGGTCTTCGGCCAGATGGACGAGCCCCCGGGCACCCGTCTGCGCGTGGCGCTGGCCGGTCTGACGATGGCGGAGTACTTCCGTGACGTCCAGAAGCAGGACGTGCTGTTCTTCATCGACAACATCTTCCGCTTCACCCAGGCCGGCTCCGAGGTGTCGACCCTGCTCGGCCGTATGCCCTCCGCGGTGGGTTACCAGCCGAACCTGGCCGACGAGATGGGTCTCCTCCAGGAGCGCATCACCTCGACCCGCGGTCACTCGATCACCTCGATGCAGGCGATCTACGTCCCCGCGGACGACCTGACCGACCCGGCTCCGGCCACCACCTTCGCCCACCTCGACGCGACGACGGTTCTGTCCCGTCCGATCTCCGAGAAGGGCATCTACCCGGCCGTGGACCCGCTGGACTCCACGTCCCGGATCCTGGACCCGCGCTACATCTCGGCGGACCACTACAACGCCGCGATGCGCGTGAAGAACATCCTCCAGAAGTACAAGGACCTCCAGGACATCATCGCGATCCTCGGTATCGACGAGCTCGGCGAGGAGGACAAGCTCGTCGTCCACCGTGCCCGTCGCGTGGAGCGCTTCCTGTCCCAGAACACCCACGTGGCCAAGCAGTTCACCGGTGTGGACGGTTCGGACGTGCCGCTGGACGAGTCGATCGCCGCGTTCAACGCGATCTGCGACGGTGAGTACGACCACTTCCCCGAGCAGGCGTTCTTCATGTGCGGTGGTATCGAGGACCTGAAGAAGAACGCGAAGGAGCTGGGCGTCTCCTGAGCCTCGCGCTCTTGAGGAGGGGGCGGGCGCGTCCCGCCCCCTCCTTCACGCCTACTAGACTTGTAACCAACACCCGGCTCCCCCGCCGGGTGGTGACCCGAGGAGCCACCCTTGGCTGCTGAGCTGCACGTCGCGCTGGTCGCCGCCGACCGTGAGGTCTGGTCCGGCCAGGCCACCCTGGTCATCGCGCGCACCACGTCCGGCGACATCGGCGTCATGCCCGGTCACCAGCCGCTGCTCGGTGTGCTGGAGTCGGGCCCGGTGACCATCCGTACGAGTGACGGCGGGACGGTCGTCGCCGCGGTGCACGGCGGTTTCATCTCCTTCGCGGACGACAAGCTGTCGCTGCTGGCCGAGATCGCCGAGCTGTCGGACGAGATCGATGTCCAGCATGTGGAGCGGGAGCTCGAGCGTGCGAAGGCCGAGGGCGACACCGCGGCCGAGCGCCGCGCGGACGTCCGACTGCGTGCGGTGGCGGCGCGCTGACCCACAGCGCTGTGCTATGACGTGACTCAGCCGCGGCTGGGACCGGAGTGATCCGGACCCGGTCGCGGCTGAGGCAGATGTGGGTGATTTTTACGTTCCGTTACCTAGGAGACGAGGAGGTCGGTGCCGATGGTCCTCGCTCTGACTGTGTGCGGAATTGTCGTCGCCCTCGTGGTGGTGGGACTGTTCGTCTTCGGTCTGCGCCGCAGGCTGATCCAGCGGTCCGGCGGCACCTTCGACTGCTCCCTGCGCTGGGACGCGCCCGAGCGGGGCGACGCCGGCGGCAAGGGCTGGGCCTACGGGGTGGCCCGCTACAACGGTGACCGCGTCGAGTGGTTCCGTGTCTTCTCGTACTCCCCCCGCCCGCGCCGCGTCCTGGAGCGCGACTCGATCGAGGTGGCCGGCCGTCGTCTCCCCGAGGGCGAGGAGGAGCTGGCGCTGCTGTCGGACTCCGTGGTCCTGGCCTGTCTGCACCGGGGGACCCGGCTGGAGCTCGCGATGAGTGAGGACGCGCTGACCGGCTTTCTCGCGTGGCTGGAGGCGGCCCCTCCGGGACAGCGGGTGAACGTGGCGTAGGGCTTGTCCGGCACCTCCCCGCCTGCCGTCCGGCGCGCCCTTGGGGGCGGACGACGGGTGGGTGCCGGACAGGCCCTGAGCCGCGTCCGCCCTCCCCGGACGATGCCGGGGAGGGCGGATGTCAGACGGTGTGTGCGGCAGCGTCTTACTTCAGTCCGCTGTCGACGGCGGTGGCCAGTTCGCCGTTGGCGGTGTCACCGCTGAACTCCCAGAAGAAGGCGCCGCCCAGGCCCTGGTTCTTGGCCCACGCCATCTTGGAGCCGATGGTGGCGGGGGTGTCGTAGGACCACCAGTTGGTGCCGCAGTGCGCGTACGCGGTGCCGGCGACGGTGCCGGTGGCCGGGCAGGACGCCTTGAGGACCTTGTAGTCCTCGATGCCCGCCTCGTAGGTGCCCGCCGCCGGGCCGGTGGCGGTGCCGCCGGGCGCGGACTGGGTCACGCCGGTCCAGCCGCGGCCGTAGAAGCCGATGCCGAGCAGCAGCTTGCTCGCCGGGACGCCCTTCGCCTTGAGCTTGGCGATGGCGGAGGCCGAGTTGAAGGCCGGGTTCGGGATGCCGTCGTACGAGGTCAGCGGCGAGTGGGGAGCGGTCGGTCCGGTCTTGTCCCAGGCGCCGAAGTAGTCGTACGTCATCACGTTGTACCAGTCGAGGTACTGGGCCGCGCCGCCGTAGTCGGCCGCGTCGATCTTGCCGCCGCTGGAGGCGTCGGCGGTGATCGCGGCGGTGATCAGGTAGTCCTTGCCGAACTCGGCGCGCAGCGCCTTCGACAGGTTGGTGAAGGCCGCGGGCCCGGAGGTGTCGCAGGTCAGACCGCAGGCGTTCGGGTACTCCCAGTCGATGTCGATGCCGTCGAAGACATCGGCCCAGCGCGGGTCCTCGACGACCTGCTTGCACGAGGCGGCGAAGGCGGCGGGGCTGGCCGCGGCCTGGCCGAAGCCGCCGGAGTAGGTCCAGCCGCCGAAGGAGTACAGCACCTTGATGTGCGGGTACTTCGCCTTCAGCTGGCGCAGCTGGTTGAAGTTGCCGCGCAGCGGCTGGTCCCAGGTGTCGGCGGTGCCGCTGACGGACTGGTCGGCGGTGTAGGACTTCTCGTACGCGGCGAAGGTGTCGTCGACGGTGCACTTGCCGTTCTTGACGTTGCCGAACGCGTAGTTGATGTGCGTGATCTTCGGCGCCGTGCCGGAGGTCACCAGGTTCTTGACGTGGTAGTTGCGGCCGTAGACGCCCCACTCGGTGAAGTAGCCGAGCTTGACCTTCTCGCCGGGCTGCGGGCCGGGCTCGGTGCCGCCACCGGTCGTGCGGACCTTGACCGAGCCGCTGGCCGGGCCGGTCTGGTCGGCGGTGTCACGGGCCCGCACCGAGTACGAGTAGTCGGTGCCGGCGGTCAGGCCGGTGTCCGTGTACGTGGTGCCGGTCACGGTGGCGACCTTGGCGCCGTCGCGCAGCACGTCGTAGTTCTTGACGCCCTTGTCGTCCGTCGCCGCCGACCAGGACAGCTTCACCGAGGTGTCGGTGACGGAGGAGGCGGTGGGGGTGCCGGGCGCGGAGGGGGCCGCGTCACCGGGGACGGAGGTGCCGTCGCAGCTTCCGCCGTTGAGCTTGCAGCCGCTGGGAGAGCCGGTGCCGGAGCCGTTGAAGCCGAAGGTGACGGACGCCCCCGGGGCGAGGGTGCCGTTCCAGCCGAGGTTCTTGGCGGTCCAGTGGTCGCCGGAGTTGGTGACGGTGGCGTCCCAGGCGGAGGTGACCTTGGTGCCGGCCGGGAAGTCCCACTCCACCGTCCAGGAGTTGATGGCGGTGGTGCCGGTGTTCTTCACCGTCCAGCGGCCCTCGAAGCCGGAGCCCCAGTCCGATGCCTTGGTGTAGGTGGCCGTGGCGCTGGTCGCCGCCTGGGCGGGGCTGGCGAGGCCGACCAGACCGGCCAGGGGGAGTGCCAGGGTCGCGAACCCTGCCGCCGCTCTGTGCCTGAAGCGCATGGTGCGCCTCCTTATGTGGGGATGTCGCGGGGATGTCGTGGGCGTGACTGAGCATCAGGCCCGCAGTGCCGCGAGAATAGAAAGGTCTGGACCACCGGTCAATAGGTCTGGACCTTTGTTCCGGTCGCGGAACTAGATCCCCAACTCCTGAGCGAGCACCGCCGCTTGCACCCGGCTGCGCAGCCCCAGCTTGCCCAGCAGGCGGCTGACGTGCGTCTTCACGGTCGCCTCGGCCATGTCCAGGCGGTCGGCGATGGCGGCGTTGGACAGTCCCTCGCCCAGGCACGACAGCACCTCGCATTCGCGCCGTGTGAGGGACTCCAGAACGGCCGGATCGGCGGACGACTCCCGGGCGGCCGCCCCCGCCGCGAACTCGGCGATCAGACGCCGGGTGACGGCCGGGGCGACGATCCCCTCCCCGCGTGCCACCGTGCGCACCGCCTCGATCAGATCCCGGGCCTCGGTGTTCTTCAGCAGGAATCCGGCGGCCCCCGCGCGCAGGGCCCCGAAGACGTACTCGTCGAGGTCGAACGTGGTCAGCACCAGCACGTCGGCCCATTGCTCCGCCACCACCTGCCGGGTCGCCGACACGCCGTCCAGCCGGGGCATCTGCACGTCCATCAGGACCAGGTCGGGCCGCAGCGCCCGGGCGAGCGCCACCGCCCGCTCGCCGTCCGCCGCCTCGCCCACCACCTCGATGTCGGGCGCGCTGTCCAGGATGAGCACCAGCCCGGCGCGCACGGCGGCCTGGTCCTCGGCGACCAGGACCCGGACGGGTCGGTTCATGGGAGATCTCCTTCGGTCAGGGGCAGAGCGGCACGGACCGCCCAGATCATGCCGTCCGCCGACGCTTCGGGCCCGGCCTCGAAGGTGCCGCGCAGCAGCGCGACCCGCTCCCGCATGCCGACCAGTCCGGCGCCCGAACCGGGGGCGCGCGGGGTGTCCCGGTCGCCGTACGGGCTGGTGACGGTCACGTCCAGCAGGCCGTCGCCGCTGGTCAGCGACACCCTGACCGGTCCTGGTGGGGCGTGCTTGAGGGCGTTGGTCAGCGACTCCTGCACGATCCGGTAGGCGGCCAGTTCCACCGGGGCCGGGACGGGACCGTGCCGGGCCTCGCAGACGACGTCGAGCCCGTTGGCGCGGGCACCGTCGACCAGGGCGCCGAGGCCGTCCAGGGTGGGGGAGGCGGCCGGTCCGGCGCCGCCGGCGTCCCGCAGGATGCCGATGAGCCGCCGCATCTCCGCCAGTCCCTCGACGCTGTTCTGGCGGATGACCTCCAGCGCCCGGCGGGTCGTCGCCGGGTCGTCCAGGGACAGCGCGGCCGTGGAGTGGATGGCGATGGCGGACAGGTGGTTGGCGACCATGTCGTGCAACTCGCGCGCCATCCGGGACCGTTCCGCGGTGACCGCCTGGACGCGGTCCATCTCGGCGAGCAGCGCCGTCTGCTCGGCGCGCAGCCGGGCGGCGTCGGCGGCCTCGCGGTGGTTGCGGACGATCAGACCGGTGGCCGCCGGGCCGAAGGCCACGACCCCGACCGCCACCCCGATCAGCAGCGCCTCGGGCACCCGCCACACCGCGAACGGCACCACCGTCGCGGCCACCGACAGCAGCCCGGTGATCCACGGTATGCGGCGCGCCGAGGCGGGCGGGCCGTACAGGACGGCCGCGTACATCACGTCGGTGAACATCAGGACCGTGACCAGGCTGCCCTGCGTGACCGTGTCGAGCGCCAGGGCGGCCGTGGCCGTCAGCAGGGCGGTGCGCGGGGCGGCCCGGCGCAGCAGCTCGCACCCGGCCATCACCGCCAGGGGCACGAGGAGCGGCCAGCGGCCGTCGAAGAGCACGATCGGCTCGTCGGCCGGCCGGGTGCCCAGGCCGATGCCCCACAGCAGCACTCCGCCGAGCAGCCCGCCGAGCGCGGCACAGGCGTCGAAGCGGTGCGGGCGGGGGAGTCGTACGGCCATGGACCCATCCAACACGGGGGCCGCCCCGCCCGCCTGATCCCCGGGAAGGGTCCCGCACTGCATCCTTCGATGTACCGCGGGTTCGTCACCCGCGACGACGTATCCGGCCGCCGTCCACGGGAGCCTGGAAGGGTGACCGAGAGGAGCGAACCGTGATCGTCACCCTGATCGTCGCCTGCGAGATCGGCTTCTGGGTGCTGCTGGCGGCCGGTGTCACCTTCCGCTACCTGCTGAAGATGCCGCGCACGGGCCTGGCCCTGCTGCTGTGCGAGCCGCTGCTGGAGGTCGTGCTGCTGGTCGTCACCGCGGTCGACCTGAAGAACGGCGCCGATCCGAGCTGGAAGCACGGCCTGGCGGCGCTGTACATCGGGTACACCGTCGGTCACGGGCACCGCACGGTGAAGTGGCTCGACGGCCACGCCGCGCACCGCCTCGGCGGCGGCCCGAAACCGGCCGGACCCCCGCGGTACGGCATGGCCCGCGCCCGCCACGAGGGCTCGGTCTGGCTGGGCACGCTGCTGGCGGCGGCGGTGGCGACCGGTCTGCTCCAGCTCGCCGTCTGGTACGTGGGCGACCCGGGCCGGACCACCTCGCTGGAGAGCTGGCAGGCCACGGCCTGGCGGGCGGCGGGCATCCACGGGCTGATCGCGCTGTCGTACGCGATCTGGCCGAAGAAGGGGCCCGCGGACCGGTCGCCGGAGCCGTCCGCGCCGCACGGGGCGCGGAAGACGCGGGAGCGCGAGGGGGCGCGCCGGTGAGTGCGACGTCGAGGCGTCCGCCGGGTGGCACGCCGCCGCCGGTGGCCCTCACCCGGGTGAGGCCGCGCCACGTCTCGGCCCTGCTCGTCGTCCCGGTCGACGGCGGACGCGACTACCGCGGCCTGGCCTCCCCCGTGTCCGGCATG
>NZ_JBFAWY010000001.1:310021-426042 GCF_040680575.1 Streptomyces sp. NPDC052020 | reverse complement strand
GGACTGGCCACCCACATCCTGTCGCTGCCGGAGGGCGCCCCGGTCGACATCCGCACCGGGCGCCCCTTCCGCGTACGGGGACGGACCGGTCAGACCCGCACCTCGACCGTGCGCGCCAGCCGGTCGTGCAGACCGCGGCCGTCGCGGTCCCAGACCAGGGCCGGGATCGCCAGGCACAGCAGCACCGAGCGCAGCAGGGCGCGCAGCGGGCTGACCCGGCCGGTGCCGAGCTCGACGACCCGCAGGCCGAGCAGGCGCTTGCCCGGGGTGAAACCGACGGTCCCGACGGTCAGGACGCTCAGGACGAAGAAGATGAGCAGCGCCCAGTTGGACGTCGCCTGGCCGTAGCCGTCGGTGATCAGGCCGTATGCGATCAGCAGGCACAGGGCCCAGTCCACGGCGAGCGCGCCGATCCGCCGCCCGGGACGGGCGATCGAGCCCGGCCCCTCCTCCGGCAGGCCGAGCTGCCGGCCCCGGTATCCGAACTCGGCCCCGGCGTCCTCCATGGCCGCGCGCGGCCCGGACAGCCATGATCCGATTGCTTGCCTCTTGTCCACCCGTACACGGTACTGCGCCCGGATATGACCGGGGCATGGAGGGGTACGCCGGGGCTACTGTGGAAGGGTCCGACGGATCCGCGCCAGGGGGTCCGGTTAACTTCTGTGAAACAAACGGGTCACGCCCGAGAAATCACCCGTCCCTAGGGTCGAGCGCAGCGTGTGCCACCCGCACTGGCCGCACGAACGATCTACCACCCCGGCGGCACGGTCGGGAGTAGGAGGAGCTGGATGTTCCAGAACGCCGACGAGGCCAAGAAGTTCATCGCGGACGAGGACGTCAAGTTCATCGATGTCCGTTTCTGCGACCTCCCGGGCGTCATGCAGCACTTCACGGTGCCCGCCGAGGCGTTCGACCCGGACGAGGAGCTCGCCTTCGACGGCTCCTCGATCCGCGGCTTCCAGGCCATTCACGAGTCCGACATGGCGCTGCGCGCGGACCTGTCGACCGCCCGTGTCGACCCGTTCCGCCGGGACAAGACGCTCAACGTCAACTTCTTCATCCACGACCCGATCACCGGCGAGCAGTACTCCCGTGACCCGCGGAACGTGGCGAAGAAGGCCGAGGCGTACCTGGCGTCGACCGGCATCGCGGACACCGCCTACTTCGGTCCCGAGGCCGAGTTCTACGTCTTCGACTCCGTCCGCTTCGCCACCAGCGCGAACGAGTCCTTCTACCACATCGACTCCGAGGCGGGCGCCTGGAACACCGGCGCCGTGGAGGACAACCGCGGGTACAAGGTCCGCTACAAGGGCGGCTACTTCCCGGTCCCGCCGGTCGACCACTTCGCCGACCTGCGCGCGGAGATCTCCCTGGAGCTGGAGCGGGCCGGCCTGAAGGTCGAGCGCCAGCACCACGAGGTGGGCACCGCCGGCCAGGCCGAGATCAACTACAAGTTCAACACGCTGCTCGCCGCCGCCGACGACCTCCAGCTCTTCAAGTACATCGTGAAGAACGTGGCGTGGAAGAACGGCAAGACGGCGACCTTCATGCCGAAGCCGATCTTCGGCGACAACGGCTCGGGCATGCACGTCCACCAGTCGCTGTGGAGCAACGGCGAGCCGCTCTTCTACGACGAGCAGGGCTACGCCGGCCTGTCGGACACCGCCCGCTACTACATCGGCGGCATCCTCAAGCACGCCCCGTCGCTGCTGGCCTTCACCAACCCGACGGTGAACTCCTACCACCGCCTGGTGCCGGGCTTCGAGGCGCCGGTGAACCTGGTGTACTCGCAGCGCAACCGCTCCGCCGCGATGCGCATCCCGATCACCGGCTCGAACCCGAAGGCCAAGCGCGTCGAGTTCCGCGCCCCGGACGCCTCCGGCAACCCGTACCTGGCCTTCTCGGCGCTGTTGCTGGCCGGCCTGGACGGCATCAAGAACAAGATCGAGCCGGCCGAGCCGATCGACAAGGACCTCTACGAGCTGGCTCCCGAGGAGCACGCCAACGTCGCGCAGGTCCCGACCTCCCTCGGCGCCGTCCTCGACCGCCTGGAGGCCGACCACGAGTTCCTCCTCCAGGGCGACGTGTTCACGCCGGACCTGATCGAGACCTGGATCGACTTCAAGCGCGCCAACGAGATCGCCCCGCTCCAGCTGCGCCCGCACCCGCACGAGTTCGAGCTGTACTTCGACGTGTGATCGACGCCTGAGCCGCCCGGGCGGCCCCCGTTCCCGTTCTCCGGGGGCGGGGGCCGCTGTCGTGTGCACGAAACCGGCTTGCTTTCCGTCACCTTGCGCACCGAGCGTGCACCGCCTGACCGATGCGCTCGCGCGACGACAGCGGCATGAACGAGGGCCGCCACCAGGGGGTGTCCGGGCGATCCTGCCATCACCTACGGGCCGGTGCCGTCGGTTTCTGGGCGAGGTGGGCGAGTTATAGGGTCTCAAAAGGAGGTGATCATGGCTGATCGCGGTTGGTATGACGACAGTGACTACCACGACGCGGTCCAGCAGGCCGAACGAGCAACACGGTTCGGCTGGGCAGCGATCGCCGGGACTACAGGAGTGCTCGGCTGTTTGCTGATCACCCTGGCCGTTATCTGTGCAGTCGCGGTTCTCGCGTGCCTTTACGTCGTGGTGTCGATGAATTACTAGGACCTGTCCAGACCCATCATGTGCGGAGCCAGATGACCAGGGCTGCTGCGGTGGCGGTTCCGAGGTAGACGTAGCCGCGTTTGTCGTAGCGGGTGGCTACAGCGCGGGACTGCTTGAGCTTGTTGATCGCTCGTTCGATGGTGTTGCGTTCCTTGTAACGCTCTTCGTCGAAGCCGGGTGGCCGTCCGCCACGTGAGCCTTTGCGCAGGCGGGCGGCCCGGCTGTCGGTCTTCTCCGGTTGATGTGCCGGATGCCCCGGCACCGCAGGTACTCGCGGCCCGGCCCGTTGCTGTACGCCTTGCCGCGAGGCTGTCTGGCTTCTGTGTGCAGTCTGCCCGCTGACCTGGCGTGACGATCAGGGACAGCGGGCGGCAGTGACCGTCTGCGCTCAGGTGGAGCTTTGTGGTGCATCCGCCGCGCGAGCGGCCAAGGCCCTCAGCTCCTGCACCACCTCCAGCAGCCGGGCGACGAGGCTCTGCCATGGCCTCTCGGCCTGGTGTTCTGCCGTTTCGGCCCGCTTTGGCGGCGGATCGGTGCGGGCCCCGGCCGCGCTCGACCAGGCGGTAGCCACAGCTCGCCCACCCGCCCCCCCTCTCCGGGAGCGGGGGCGCTGTCGTGTGCATGGAAACCGGCTTCCTGGTTTACTGGCACGGTTGTTCGATCCGGAGGTTTCCAGGGGGATGGGGGAAGGGTTCGACATGTCCGAACGGGACGACTGGGAGCGGGAGTTCGATCACGCGTGGGCGGAGGGCGCGGAGCACAAGGAGCCGTCCGCGCGGGCCCGGATGCTCGCCGCACGCTGGAAGGACAACCCGCCCGGACCGGTGCCGTTCCGCGCCGACCCGGAGCCGGTGCGGGGCCGCCGGTCGTCGTGGGTGTCGACGACGGTGGTCCTCGGGTGCGTGGCCGCCGTCATCCTGTTGCTGGGCTACATCAACTTCCGGGCGCCCTACTAGGCGCTTACTGGCCACCGCACGGTGATCATCGGAACCTGTTCGGATCCGGACCGGCATACCGTGGCGTGACGTGCCCGAGCGCTTCGGCAGATGGAAGCCCGTTTCATGAACGTCACCGGCGTTGGTCGCGGACGGCACGGACCAGATCCTGCGGGCCGTCCGAGCGGACGCCGAGCCGGCCGGCCGGATCGACTGGAGCAGACTCAAGAACTCCCGAGCCGTCGTTACCCGCTGCGGCAAACGAGCCTACGTGTTCCACGGCACCGTCACGACCGCGGCGATCCGGCTATGGCTCCGCCGCTGATCCACGGGGCACGCCAAGATTTAAGGTGCCTCTGTGGACGACAACGCCTGGTTCAAGGTTGAAGACCCGGAGGAGTACGGCGAGGACCCCTTGGACTTCGACGAGGCTGAACTCACCTTCCTCGCAGCCCTGCGCACCCGGGCTGCCACCTGGCGGATGCCGTGGGCTCCCAGCGGCGTCTCACGGCCCGAGGACGACTCGTCGCTTCTCGTCTGGGTCTCCCTCCTCGACGAGGAACGCTCACTGATACTCGGCGAGTGGGCCGTGCACTTCTATGGCGCGCGGGTGCGGGCAGGGAAAGTCTCCGACCAGCTCTTCAACCTCCACGAGTCGCCCGAGCGCGGGTATTTCAAGGCCTCAGGCACGGCCGTCGAGCTCGCACTACGGTGCGCCGACTGGTTCGAGAGGCTGTTGCGCCGTCCTGTCGTTCGTGCCGAATGGCTCTCCGCGTCCAAGGCGAGCGCGACTCGCTGGGAGTTCGCCGACACAGGAGAGGCCCTCGTCATCAGCCGTGACGTGCCCACCGATGGCCCGCCCCCGGCCCACCGTTTCCCGGTCCGTCCCTGATCCGCCGGACAGGCCCTACCAGGTGTCCATCGCGCTGCGGTGATGTGGCTGACCTGTGACCGCTCGGCCGTCCGGCGCGGCGGCCAGCCGCCCTCCCCGGACGGCAGACCCAGTACCGCACCGGCCCGGAGCCGGGCCGGGGGCCGTGGCGGCACCGGGATGGGGGATGCCGGGCCCCCGTGGCTTCGGGGACCCGGACCGGCCGTCCGGCGGTGCGGGACGAACGTCAGCGGCTGTAGCGCATCAGCGCCCGCACCATGTGGCAGGTGGTGTCGGACGGCGGGTGGACGCCGATGAGCTCCGCCGTGTCGCGTATGGTCTCGTCACGGGCCTGGTTCGGCAGGTAGACGCCCGAGTCGAGCAGGGCGATGGCGAGCCGCATCGCCTTCAGGCGGCGGTTGTGCGTGATGTACCACTCGCGGGGGCGGCCCGCCGGCAGCGGCCGCTTCTCCACGGGCGCGTACGGCAGGTCGAGCAGGACGGGGCGCTGGGCGGTCGACTGGGTGGGCAACGGCTTCGGCTTCACTGCGGCAGCGGGCACGGGCATCCTCCTGTCGCGGTCGGGGCACCGCCGGGCGGGCCCCGGCGACACCCTCGAACACTGCTTCAATTTTACGGCCCGGCACTGACAATCGCCCCTGGCCACAAGCGCTTTCGGGGGTGCGGTGACGAGAGGGGCGAACGGGTTTTGAGCACCCTCCCGGCGTACCGTGGGCCCATGGAGATCTGGATCAACCCGGCCTGTTCCAAGTGCCGCAGCGCGCTCACCCTGCTCGACGCCGAGGGCGCCGACTACACCGTCCGCCGCTACCTGGAGGACGTCCCGGGCGAGGACGAGATCCGCGACGTCCTCGCCCGGCTGGGTCTCGAACCGTGGGAGATCACCCGCACGCAGGAGGCCGCCGCCAAGGAACTGGGACTGCGGGACTGGCCCCGTGACGAGGCGTCGCGCGACCGCTGGATCACGGCCCTCGCCGAGCACCCGAAGCTGATCCAGCGCCCGATCATCACGGCGGACGACGGCACCGCGCTCGTGGCCCGGACCGACGAGGCGGTGCGCGAGGCGCTGTCCCGCTGACGGGCGGCGGGAGCCGGGGAAGGACACCCGGCGCGGGCGGGGCGACGGCCGAGCCGCCTGCCGGCCGCCACCCCTCCTCCGCCGTCTGCCGCGCCCCGGCCTCGCATACGACCGGCCGGGCCGGGCACGCGGTCCCCCACCGGGCGGCGGCTCCCCCGGCCCCACTCCGGGCTCTCCGCCCTCACACGGTGAGGTGTGCCACACCAGCGCCAGGTAACACGGGGTTCACATACGGGCAATGGCCGGGAAACCCCCTGTTGACAGGCTGCCGGGCAGTTGAGGCGGCGCCCCGGTGCCGCAGCGCCGCAGCATCCGCGAGTGCGCCAAGACCCACCCGAAGGAAGTGGCACCCGTGACCTTCAAGGCCGAGTACATCTGGATCGACGGCACCGCGCCCACCGCCAAACTTCGTTCCAAGACGAAGATCATCGCGGGTGCCCCCGCCGGTCTGGACGCACTGCCGATCTGGGGCTTCGACGGGTCCTCCACCAACCAGGCCGAGGGCAACTCCTCGGACTGCGTGCTGAAGCCGGTCTTCTCCTGCCCCGACCCGATCCGCGGCGGCGACGACATCCTGGTGCTGTGCGAGGTCCTCGACACGGACCTGACCCCGCACCCCAGCAACACCCGCGCCGAACTGGCCGAGGTCGCCGGGCGGTTCGCGGCGCAGGAGCCGATCTTCGGCATCGAGCAGGAGTACACCTTCTTCAAGGACGGCTACCCGCTGGGCTTCCCCAAGGGAGGCTTCCCGGCCCCGCAGGGCGGTTACTACTGCGGTGTCGGCTCCGACGAGATCTTCGGCCGTGACGTGGTCGAGGCCCACCTCGACAACTGCCTGAAGGCGGGCCTGGGCATCTCCGGCATCAACGCCGAGGTCATGCCCGGCCAGTGGGAGTTCCAGGTCGGCCCCCTCGCCCCGCTGGAGGTCTCCGACCAGCTGTGGGTGGCCCGCTGGCTGCTCTACCGCACCGCCGAGGACTTCGGCATCACCGCCACCCTCGACCCCAAGCCGGTCAAGGGCGACTGGAACGGCGCCGGCGCGCACACCAACTTCTCCACCAAGGCCATGCGCGAGGGCTACGACGCCATCATCACCGCGTGCGAGGCGCTCGGCGAGGGCTCCAAGCCGCTGGATCACGTCAAGAACTACGGCGCCGGCATCGACGACCGTCTGACGGGCCTGCACGAGACCGCCCCGTGGGACCAGTACTCCTACGGCGTCTCCGACCGCGGCGCCTCCGTCCGCATCCCGTGGCAGGTCGAGAAGGACGGCAAGGGCTACATCGAGGACCGGCGTCCCAACGCCAACGTCGACCCGTACGTGGTGACCCGCCTGCTCGTCGACACCTGCTGCACGGCGCTGGAGAAGGCCGGCCAGGTCTGATCCGTTCCGCTTCCGTGTGAGGGGCGTCCGCCGTCGAGGCGGGCGCCCCTCACGCGCGTGGGACGTCGGTTTCCGGACAGGCAGGCGTCCACGCAGTGAGAGAAGGGTCCTGCCGGGCCCCGGTGTCTGCTTCAATGGGGCCATGGCCAGCCTCCAGAAGCTCAGCATGCCGGGTCGCCACGACCTCGAGCCCTTCTGGCCTTCCCGTCAGCACCACGACTTCGACCGGGTGTGTTGCCGCGCGACGAACGCGCCGGCCCTCTGACAGCCGTACACCCGGCACCCGCCGTACAACGGCTTTCGGTCCGCGCGCACCGCGTACGTCCCTCCCTCGGCCGGCCCGGCACGATCCGGCGCCCGCCGAGCTCTCCGACGAACCCCTCGCGCGAAAGAGCTGACCTCTCATGGCGACCACCCGTTCTCTGACCACCGCCACGCTCACCTCCCCGGCCGCCCCGGCGGCGAACGGCGCGCGGCACCGGCTGCGTTCCGTCGGCCGGGACGAGGCCGTCACCGTCACCGACCTCCTGCCGCCCGGCGCCACCTGGCTGCCCGCGCCCCAGCACACCCTGCCCGCGCTGCCCGGACAGCCGCCGATGGTCGGCTATCTGGTGCTGGTCCCCGCCGACCAGCAGCCGCCCTTCCCGGTGGCGGTGCCGGAACCGGAACCGCCGGCCGCGGCCGTATCCGGCGACGACCCGCTGATCCGCGTCGACACCGTGCGCCGCGTCGCCGCGGTCGCGGGCCGGCAGCTGGACCTGACGTATCTGGAGTTCGAGCTGCTCGCCCATCTCGTCGCCCACCCGCACCGGGTGCACACGCGGGACCAGCTCGTCACCACCGTGTGGGGGTACGGCCATGTGGGCGACGGCCGCACCGTCGACGTCCACATCGCCCGCCTGCGCCGCAAGATGGGCGCCGAGTACCGGGGCGCGATCCAGACCGTGCGGCGGGTCGGGTACAAGTACGTGCCGCCGTCGGGTCGCTGAGGGCCGCTGACCTCCGGTCTCCGCCGCCGGTCTCCGCCGTCGATCTCTGCCGCCGGTCTCTGCCGTCGGCAGACGGCCGTTCCGCTCGGGGGCCGCGCCCGTCAGGATCAGCGGTATGAGACTGCTGACACTGGGCGGCACCGAGTTCGTGGGCCGCGCCGTCGTGGAGGCCGCGCTGCGGCGCGGCTGGGACGTGACCGTCTTCCACCGGGGACGGCACGCCGCCCCGCCCGGCGCACGGTCGCTGCACGGCGACCGCACCGCCCCCGGCGGGCTCGCCGCCCTCGCCGAGGGCACCTGGGACGCCGTCGTCGACACCTGGTCGGCGGCGCCCCGGGCGGTACGGGACGCGGCGCGGCTGCTGCGGGGCCGCGCCCGCCGGTACGCGTACGTCTCCAGCTGCTCGGTGTACGCCTGGCCGCCCGCCCCCGGGTACACCGAGGACGCCCCGCTGGTGACGGATGCCTCGCCCGACGCCGGGCCGGGCGGCTACGCCCGGGACAAGCGGGGCGGGGAACTGGCCGTCCTCGACGCCTTCGGCGAGGAGGCGTCGCTGCTGGTGCGGGCCGGGCTGATCCTCGGGCCCTACGAGAACGTGGGCCGGCTGCCGTGGTGGCTGACCCGGGCGGCGCGCGGCGGCCCGGTGCTCGCCCCGGGCCCGCGCGGCCTGCCCCTCCAGTTCATCGACGTACGCGACCTCGCCGAGTGGCTCCTGGGGGCCGTGGAGCAAGGGCTGGGCGGCCCCTGCAACGTGACCGGGCCGCAGGGGCACACCACGACGGAGGAGCTCCTGCGGGAGTGCGTACGGGTCACGGGCGGGACTGCCGAGCTGTGCTGGACGGCTCCCGAGGCGGTGCTCGGGGCCGGTGTCGAGCCGTGGACGCAGCTGCCGGTGTGGGTGCCGCCGGGCAGCGTCCTGCACGACGGGCTCTACCGCGTGGACGTCTCCCGCGCCCTGGCCACCGGCCTGCGCTGCCGCCCCGCCGCCGAGACCGTCGCCGCCACCTGGGAGTGGCTGGAGGGCATCGGCGGCAAGGCACCCCGGCGCCCGGACCGGCCGCCGGTCGGGCTCGCCCCGGAGACGGAGGCCGGGGTGCTCGCCGCCGGGGGGTATGCCCGGCACCACTCCCGGACCGGGGGACAGGCCCGGTAAGCCCCGGGCCGCCCGGTCCCCCGGGCCGGGGGCCCGGCGGTCTCCGGCGACGACGGCCGGCGGGTCCTCGCGGTCCCGGCCCCTCGCGGCCGCGGCCGCCGACCGGCACCGCACGGCGGCGAAATCCGGGTGCCGTGAGGCACCCGCCCGTGCGAAGGTGTCCCGGTGAGCGAGCATGCCGACCAGAGCTGGGCAGACCGCGTGGCCGCCGCCTGGGCCGCCTTCGACGCCTACGGCGAGGAGCGCGCGGCGGAGTTCCGCGCGGTGATCGACGCCCTGGCCGGTGAGCTGCCGCCGGACAGCCCGCTCGGCCTGTTCGAGCGGGCCTGCGCCTGGGACTCGACGGGCCACTCGGACAAGGCCGTCCCCCTGTACCGCCGGGCGCTGGCGCACGGGCTGAGCGACGTCAGCGGCTACCAGGGCCGCCGGGCGAAGATCCAGCTGTCCAGCTCGCTGCGGAACACCGGCCGCCCCCAGGAGGGCGTCGAGCTGCTCACCCCGGAACTTAACGCCCCTTCCGACGAACTGGACGACGCCGTACGGGCCACGCTCGCCCTGTGCCTGTCGAGCCTCGGGCGCGACCGCGAGGGGCTGTCCCTGGTGCTGGGCGCCCTCGCCGGCCACCTGCCGCGCTACCAGAGGTCGATGGCGAACTACGCCCGGCTGCTCGTGGAGCGGGAGGAGCACCGCCCCGCCGCCAGGTGACCATCGGACGCGTCGCTCGTTCTGCTGGGCGTGCAGCCACAGGATGTCGCCCCGCGCCCCGCACCGTCCGCCGACTCCCCGGTCGTCGGCGTCGAACAGGCCGAGGCCGCGCTCGTCGAGCATTACCCGCGGCTGGCCCGGCTCGCCTATCTGGTCCTGCCGCCGGGCCCGGGCCGCAGCCGCCGCGTCCTGACCGCGCACGCCCTCACCCAGCGGGCGCTGCCCCGCGGCACTACCGAGGCGCCCGTCATCCCGGCCCAGCCGGCCGGGCGCGAGACCGACCCGGGCTACGCCTGCCTCCGTCTCCGGGTACTGCGCGCGGCGCTGGTGGCGGGTGTGCCGCTCTGGCGCCGGATGCGGCTCGGGCGGCCCCCGCTGCCGCCGGTGCTGCCCCAGGTGTGGGGCCTGAGGCTGTTCCCCCGCTCCGGCGGTGCCGACGAGCTGGGCCTGGACCAGCGGCTGTCCGCCCTGTCCGGGCCCGGCCGGGCCGCGTACGCGCTGCGCGGCCTGGAGAAGCTGCCCGACGGCGATGTGCGGGAGGTGCTCGCCGCCGCGGGCGTCACCGACGTGGACGCCGCGCTGCGCGAGGCCGACACGGTCCCCGGGCAGTACGCCCTGCTGGACTCCCCCGAGTTCGACCCCTGTTCGCTGGTGGCCCGGCCGACCGACCTGATGCGGCGCCGGCAGCACGGCAAGGCCGCGCTGGCCGCGGGCGCGGCCCTGGTCGTGTGCGGGGTGCTGGCCGCCCTGCCCGCGGCCGGCCGGGGCCCCGACGGCCCCGCCGCCCCGCCCTACGCGCGCAACGCGTCGGCGCAGGCCGCCCTCGACCCCGGAAGACTGGTCAGAGTCTCCCCCGCCGCCTGGCGGACCTCGCCCCGCACCGACTTCTCCGTGTGGCCGGCCCGCGGCGACCTCACCGGCGACCGGGCACTGCTGCGCCGCGCCCTCGCCGTGTGGGCCCGCCCCGGCGAGACCGTGCGCGTCTCGGCGACGCCGGGCACCCCGGCCGGTGGCCCGCCCGGCCCGCCGCAGCTGCTGTACGCGGGGAACGTCGACAACGCGCGCGTGGTGATCCTCTACGACGGTCTGCGCCTGGTCCGGTACGCCGAACCGCTGGACGGCGCGCGGGGCGCGGCCCTGGACTTCGCGCGGACCGACAACGCGCGCCGGGCCGAGGCGGGCGCGGTGGTCCTCGGCCGGGCCGACGGCAACGTCCGCTACCTGACCGCTCCCTGGGTGACCAGGGCCGCCGAGCGGGACCTGACCGAGCCGGGCTCCGGCGCCATGGACCTGACCCTGACCGACGGGATGACCTCGCCGCTGGCCAGCCCCGTCCGGCACGACGGGGCGTGCGCGTCGTGGAACGTGCTCCAGCTGACCGACGGTTCCACCACGCGTCTGCTGACCGACCTCGGGGAGCTGGTGCCCGCCCGCCTCACCACCGGACGGCCGGGGTCGGTCCGGGAGGCGTCCGGTGCCGAGGCGCTGCGCACCTGGGCACCGTACGCCTGCTCGCTCGGCGCGGTGCGCGGGCAGGGCGTCCGGTCGGTGAACGCCTGGGAGTTCGCCGAGCAGCCGCTGCCCGACGCCAGCGGGTCGGCCGCGTGGGTGTGCACCCGGGCCGAGACCTGGCGGGGACGAGGGGCCCGGGCGCTGGCCCAGTTCCGCGCGCCGGGCGGCAGGTACGGAGCCGTGGCGGCCAAGGGCACGGGCGTGACGGCGTGCGGGGCGCGCGATCCGCATGTGCTGGCCGGGGTGCTGTGGAAGTCGGAGGCGGACGACTGGTATCTGCTGGCCGCCGGGAGCGACGACACGGCGTCGGTCCGGGTGACGGGCGGGGTCAGCGCGTCCGCGGACGGCAACCTGCTGACGGCACGGGCGAAGCGGGGGGCGCGGGCAGAGGTGAAGGGCACGCTGGAGGACGGGCGGAAGGTCGGCGCGCTGCGGTGACGCCGGGCCCCGGGGACGAGACGGCGGACACCGCCGCCCCGGCCCGGGCGGCGGCCGAAGGAGGCCGGCCACCGTGACGGGACGCGGCCGGCGCGGGGCGCGGACGCGTGACGCCCGCCCGTCATATGGGCGTGAGGTGAGCGGCTGCTGCCGGACTTGTGAACATCGGTGCCCGATCTGCCCGTTCCGCGGCCGGATTCGATCGGTAAGGTGTTCGTATGACTACCGGGGTACGCCGCCGCATGGGCGTCGAGGAGCGGCGGCAGCAGCTGATCGGCGTCGCTCTCGAACTGTTCAGCCGCCGCTCGCCCGACGAGGTCTCCATCGACGAGATAGCCTCCGCCGCGGGCATCTCCCGCCCGCTCGTCTACCACTACTTCCCCGGCAAACTCAGCCTCTACGAGGCGGCGTTGAAGAAGGCGGCGGAGGATCTCGCGGCCCGGTTCGCGGAGCCGAACGACGGACCGGTGGGGGCGCGGCTGCTGCGGGTGATGGGCCGCTTCTTCGACTTCGTCGACGAGCACGGGCCCGGGTTCTCGGCGCTGATGCGCGGCGGCCCGGCGGTTCCCGCGGGCGGCGCCTGCGCCATGAGCACGGCCTCGGCGACGTGCGCGCTCATCGACTCCGTCCGGCAGGCGGCGTACGACCAGGTGCTGTCGCACCTGGGGGTGACGGACCCGCCCGCGCGCCTGGAACTGGTCGTCCGCACCTGGATCTCGCTCGCCGAGTCGACGGCGCTGATCTGGCTGGACGGCCGGCGCGTCCCGCGCGCGGAGCTTCAGACCCAGCTCGTGCAGGACTTCGCCGCGCTGATGGCGGTGAGCGCCGCCCACGACAAGGAGATGGGCGCGCTGCTGCGCCGCGTCCTGGCGGACGAGCCGGCCGACGGCCCCTTCCGGGGGCTGGCCGCCCGGCTCGCCGCGCTGGTCCCCCAGGACGTCTAGCCTTCCTGCTCGTACTTCCGGTAGGACGGGTCGAGTTCGCGCACCTCCGCGGAGGCGTGCAGGGCGATGCCGCCGGCCGGTTTGACGTACTGCCGCAGCAGTTCCAGCACGGCCTCGGTGAGCCGTGCCTTGGTCTCCTCGGTGCGGCCGGCGAGCAGCCCCAGGGTGACGTGCACGACGGCGTGCCCCTCGGTGTCCGGGCCGACCGTGGTGTGCTCGGTGCGGCGGAACTGGGTCTTGCACGCGGGCGGCTTGGCGGCCGCGATGTCGACCACGGCGGTGTGCAGGGCCCGCGCGAAGGCGGGCCGGTCGAAGTCGTCCGCCAGCTCGGCGGAGTAGTCGACGGTGATCTGCGGCATGAGCCCTCCTGTTCGTGAACGGCAGGGCTCACCCTAACCGTGTGTGCCGTCGTGCTCAGCCGGCCCGGGAGAACACCGCCACCGTGCGGGCCGGGACGGTGAACGTGCCCGTCGGTGCCGCGTACGACGACTCCTTCACCACCGGGTCCGCGCCGGCCGCCTGCACCGGGTGCAGCCGGTAGCCGGCCCCGGCGAGGTCCCCGACCGTCTGCTTCTGCCGCCGCGGTGTCGCGTTGAAGACGACGACCAGGTCACCGAGGCGCATGGTGATCACACCGGGTGTCTCGTCCGGGCCGGACAGCGGGAAGGAGAGGCGGGACTGGACCTGCGCGGCGGTGGCGAGGGAGAAGTCCTTCTCGCTCGTCCGGATCCGCAGCAGGTCACGGTAGGCCGCCGAGGCGCCCTCGATCTGCGGGCAGCCGACCCGCACCGTGCTGAGCAAGGGCTTGGCGTACGGCCATTTGTCGGCGTTGTCGGCGGCCATCGGCAGGCCCCGGCCGAAGCCGTTGCCGTCCCGGCAGTCCCAGTGGATGGCGTTGAACCAGTCGCCGCTGTCGTAGGAGTTGCGGTCCAGGGACTTGGAGCGCAGCAGGTCGGTGCCGGCCTGGCTCAGGGCCGGGCCCTGCGAGAGCGCGGCGGTCGCCATGGCGAGGACCTGCATCCGGGCCCGGTCACCGGCAAGGGTGTCCTTCGGCAGTTTGAAGGCGAGCGCGTCGAACAGGGTCTCGTTGTCGTGCGCGTCGGCGTAGGCGAGGGCGTCGCCGGGTGCCTTGGCGTAGCCGGCCGGGGCGCCGTTGTAGTCGACCTCGGAGCCGGTGACCTCCCGGCCGCCGGTGGCGGTGAAGCGGTAGCCGGCCAGGTTGCCGGTCAGGCCCACCTTGATCAGGTCCTGGTAGTGCAGGAGGCGGGCCTTCTGCTCGGCCGGGGTGCCGTTGGCCGGTGCGGCGTTGGGGTCGGTGTACAGGCCGGAGGCGAAGCCCTGGACGCCGGGATCGGCGTCGAAGGGCCCGCCGCCGCGCACCGCGTCGCGGGCCCGGTCGGAGAAGGTGGCGATGCCCGTGCCGGCCATGTTCCGCTGGGTGGCCTGCTCGAAGCGGGCGTCGTCGGCGACCTCGCCGAAGTTCCAGCCCTCGCCGTACAGGATGATCTTCTTGCCGTCGACGCCGTCCTTCTCGGCCGTGAGCGCGTCCAGCGCCTCGCGGACGGCGAGGATGTTGGCCTTGGGGTGATGGCCCATCAGGTCGAAGCGGAAGCCGTCGACCTTGTACTGCCTGGCCCAGGTGACGACGGAGTCGACGACCAGCTTGCCCATCATGGCGTTCTCGGTGGCCGTGTTGGCGCAGCAGGTGCTGTTCGCCACCGAGCCGTCGGCCAGCAGCCGCTGGTAGTAGCCGGGCACGATCCGGTCCAGGACGGAGGTGGCCGCCTGGCCGCTGGCGGCGGTGTGGTTGTAGACGACGTCCATGACGACCCGCAGCCCGGCCTCGTTGAGCGCCTGGACCATCTTCCGGAACTCGACGGTGCGGGCGGTGCCGTCCGGGTCGGTGGCGTAGGAGCCCTCGGGGACCGTGTAGTGGTACGGGTCGTAGCCCCAGTTGTAGGCGTCCTTCGCGGCGGTCTTCCCGACGCACTCCTGCTGCCGGCCGGAGTCGGCGGGCAGCGCGGCCAGGTCGCAGTCGACGGTGGCCTGGCCGGACTTCTTCTCGGGGATGGTGGCGATGTCGAAGGCCGGGAGGAGATGCACGTACGAGGTGCCCGCCTCGGCCAGCTTCCGCAGGTGCCTGGAGCCGTCGCTGTCCTTGTCGGTGAAGGCGAGGTAGGTGCCCCGGTGCTTCGCCGTGCGGTCCTCGACGGAGAAGTCGCGGATGTGCAGCTCCTGGATCTGGGCGTCCCGCAGGGGCACGGCCTTCGGCTTGTCGTACGTCGTCCAGCCGGCCGGCGCGAGGGACCGGTCGGCGAGGTCGGCCACGAGGCTCCGCTCGGAGTCGGCGGTGAGGGCGAGGGCGTACGGGTCGGTGACCTCGTTGGTGACGACCTGGCGGACGCTGGGCGCCCAGACCTTCACCACGTACCGGTACGGCTTGCCCTTCCAGGACACCGGGCCGGTGACGGACCAGACGCCGGTGGCGGCGTCCCGGCGCATCGGCTTCAGCGCACCGTCCAGCTCCAGGGAGACGCTCTGGGCGGTGGGGGCCCAGACCGCGAGGGTGGGGCGGCCGTCGCGGAAGGTGGGACCGAGGTCGGCGCCGGTCGCGTCGTACAGGTCGTCCAGTACGCCGGCGATCTGCACGCCCGTCGCCGCGAGCACCGCCCCGTCGGCCCTGTGCTGGGTGGCGACGACCTGGCCGCGCAGGGCCTCGCGGACCCGGTCGCGGTCGCGCGGGTCGACCAAGAAGGCGGCGTACTCCCTCAGGTGGGGGTACTTCGCCTTCTGGGCGTCGGTCAGGGAGGTTTTCGCCAGCCGCAGCCGGCGCTCGTCCGTACTGGTCAGCACGCCGTTCTCGGCCTTGATGGAGCCGGTGCGGGAGTAGCGGAGCTGGGTGGAGGCGGCGCCCTCGGAGCCGTTCCAGGCGAGGGTGTCCCGGTCGATCCAGACCGCCTTGGAGGTGGTGAGGTCGACGGCCGCGGCCGAGCCCGCCGGCTGCGGCAGCAGGTACTTCTCCTCGCCGCTCACCAGCCACACCTCGTGGCCGTTCGCCCTGAGGTCGAGCGACTGGTCGGTGGGCAGGTCCTTCTGGTCGCCCTTGTGGACGATGTAGCCGAGACTGGTGGCACCCTCGGTGAGCGGCACCTCGAAGACCGCGCCATAGGAGTCAGTCTCCACCGGCATCAGGGGCTTCGACCAGTCGGTGGGCTCGGCGGCGCCGCCCCACACGTGCAGGCCCCAGCCGTCGTAGGCGCCGTCGGCGCGGTGGTAGTGCAGGACGGCCTTGGTGGTGTCGGGCGCCGGGTACTCGGGCCGCTCGGTCGTCACGGTCTCCTCGCCCTGCTCGATCCACACCTCGCCGGTCTTCGTCACGTCGATGGCGCGGTCGGCGGCGACGTCCTTGTTCCCGTCCTTGTCGATCACCAGGAAGCCGACGTTCGAGGCACCGGGCCCGAGCTTGACGTAGGCGAAGGCGCCGTAGGCGTCCCGGCCGGTGAAGGGGTGGCTCCGCGGCCACTCGGTGGCCTCCCCGTCGGCGAGGTCGCCCCAGGCGTACAGGCCCCAGTCGTCGTAGTTCCCGTCGGCGCGCTTGTAGTGGACGATCGCGTAGTCGCGGGAGGAGGCCGCGGGGGGCCGCTCGGCGGGCGGGGTGCCGGTGGTGGAGGCGGCGGTGGCGCTCGCGGTGCGGCCCGCCGAGTCGATGACGACCGCCTTGTAGCGCAGGGCGGTCCCGGCGGGTACGTCCGCGCCGGGGGTGTGGGTGACCTTGTAGGGGGCGTGGTCGGCGGAGCCGAGGGTCCGCCAGGTGCCGTCGCCGGTCTGGGCGGCGAAGACGACCCGGTTGAGCCGGCCGCCGTCGACCTCGGCGGTGACCTCGATAGTGCCGGTGGCGCCGGGGGCGGGGGCCTTCAGGGTGATCGTCGGCACGGTGGCGGGCTGTGCGGGGCGGCCGGTCGCCTTGAGGACGATCGCCGAGTCCGCCGGGACGGTGACGGTGATCTTCTTGCCGGCGTCGGTGCGTGCCGTGGCGCCGGTGCCGTACAGGCCCCGGAAGGTCATGCCCGCCGACTCGGTCGCGAAGGTCGCCGTCTTCGCCTCGCCCGCGTTGTTGAAGGCGACGACGTACTCCGCGCCGGTCTTCGCGTCGGTGCGGGAGAAGGCGTAGACGCCGGGGCCGTCGGCGGCGTAGCGCTCGGTCTGGACTCCGTCGGTGAGCGCCGGGTGGGCCTCGCGGAGCTTGGCGAGAGCACTGATCTGCTCGTAGAGCGGTGCTCGCGTGTCGTAGGCGTCCCGGGCGTGGGTGCGGTCGGTGCCGAGCTGGTCGTCGTCCAGGTAGTCGGCCGTGCGGGAGGCGAACATCGGCTGCCGGGCGTCCTTGTCGCCGCCCGCGCCGGTGAAGCCCTGCTCGTCGCCGTAGTAGACCACCGGGTTGCCCCGGCTGAGGAACATCAGCTCGTTGGCGAGCTTCGCCTTTCTCAGCAGCTCGGCGTCGGTGGCGTCCGGGTCGTCCTGCTTCAGGAAGGAGCCGATGCGGCCCATGTCGTGGTTGCCGAGGAAGGTGACCTGCTCGTAGGCGTTGGCCTTGTCGGTCGTGTACTTGTAGTCGTCAGCGAAGACCGACGCCAGTTTCTTCGCGCTGCCGCCCTGGGAGGCGTAGGCGCGGGCCGCCTCCTGGAAGGGGAAGTCCAGTGTGGCGTCCAGGCGGCCCTCGGTGACGTACGGGGCGGTGACGGAGGTGTCGGCGGAGTAGACCTCGCCGAACATGAAGAAGTCCTCCCGGCCCCGCTTCGCCGCGTAGGCGTCCAGGGCCGTCGCCCACTGGGTCCAGAACTCCATGTTGACGTGCTTGACGGTGTCGACGCGGAAGCCGTCGATGCCGAAGTCCCGCACCCAGCGCTGGTAGATGCGCTCCATGCCCTTGACGACCTCGGGCCGTTCGGTCCACAGGTCGTCCAGGCCGTTGAAGTCGCCGTAGGTCGCCGACTCGCCGGCCCAGGTGGAGTCGCCCCGGTTGTGGTACATCGCCGGGTCGTTGAGCCACGACGGGACCTTCAGGTTCCGCTTCGCGGCGGGCACGGTCGGGGTGCGCGGGAAGGAGTCCGCGTCGACGGCCGGGAACCGCTTCTCGCCGTCGGCGTGGTCGGCGTCGTCGAAGGGCTCGCCGTCCCTGGTGAGGTAGGGGAAGGCGCCCTTGGAGAGGTAGCCGTAGGACTTCTCCTCGTAGTCGACGACGTCGGCGGTGTGATTGGTGATGACGTCGAAGAAGACCTTCATGCCCTTGGCGTGGGCCTTGTCGATGAGGGTCTCCAGGTCCTCGTTGGTGCCGAAGTGCGGGTCGACCTGGGTGAAGTCGGTGATCCAGTAGCCGTGGTAGCCGGCGGAGGCGTTCTCCCCGGTGCCCTGTACGGGCTGGTTCTTGAAGATCGGGGCCAGCCAGAGGGCGGTGGTGCCCAGGCCCTTGATGTAGTCGAGCCTCTTCGTCAGGCCCTTGAGGTCACCGCCCTGGTAGAAGCCCTTGTCGGCCGGGTCGAAGCCGGTGGTGAGGCGGGAACCGGTCAGGCCGCCGGTGTCGTTGCCGGTGTCGCCGTTGGCGAAACGGTCCGGCAGGACGAAGTAGAACTGCTCGCGGGTCAGGTCGTGACGGGCCGCCGTCTTCGCCAGCCGCGCGTCGGACGGCGGCGCGGGCGGGGACTCGGCGCGGGCGGCCAGGGGCTGGGCGAGCGTCGCCGCGAGGGCGGCGGCGGTGACGGCCGCGACCCGTCCGGCGTAGGGGGTGCGGCGCGTGGCGGGCACCGGCCATCTCGGTCTCACAGGCGTGAACTCCTTGCGCTTGCGGCTCATTCGGGTCCGACCCCGCGCGCGACGGTATCGCCGACGCAAGACTTACAGCAAGGGTCGTGAAAGTAACGGAAAGGAATTTCACGACCCTTGCGCGTCCGGCCTCCCGCAACCGAGCCCCTAACAGGAGGACTTGCCCGCGTGGACGGCGAGTGCGGTGTTCGGGCCCAGCGCCGCCGTGAGCTGTCCGGAGCCGTTCACGGTCACCGTCCTGTCGCTCTGCACGTCGCAGTACGTCCCGGCGGGCAGCGACGTCTGGTAGGTGCGGGTCAGCGGGCCGGACTCGTGGTTGATGGCCACGAAGCCCCTGCCGCCGCGCCCGAAGGCGATGGCGTCACCGCCGTTGTCCCACCAGTTCGTGACCGCCTCGCCCCGGGTGGCGTTGCGGAAGGCGACCATCGACTTGATCTCCGGCCAGGCGTGCTGGCACTTCCAGCCGTCCTGCCAGCAGGCGTTCACCCGGCCGCCGTTGGGCGGTCCCGCGTCGTGGTCGGAGAACTCGTAGCCGGAGTGGAGGTCGGGTGACCCGTACGGCCAGGCCAGCATGAAGACGTTGGCCAGGGTGTAGGTCGCGTTGTCCTTGTAGCTGAGCGTGGAGCCGTTGCGCTCGGTGTCGTGGTTGTCGACGAAGACACCGGCGGAGCCGCTGCCCAGATAGCCCCAGCCCTCACCGTAGTTCTTGAGGTAGGCGAGGTTCTCGCTGCGGAAGACGCGCTTGAGGTCGTAGGCGTAGCGGAACTCCTGCACGTCGCCGTTGCCGGTGTACTCGGCCGGCTGGACGGCCTCCCCGGCGCCGTGGATGACCTCCTGCTTCCAGTAGACGTTCGGGTCGGCCAGCCGGGACTTGATGTTCGCGAGGTCGGCGGCCGGGACGTGCTTGGCGGCGTCGACACGGAAGCCGTCGACGCCGAGGGAGAGCAGGTCGTTCAGGTACCCGGCGACGGTCTTGCGGACGTACTCCTCGCCGGTGTCGAGGTCGGCGAGGCCGAGCAGCTCGCAGTTCTGGACGTTGCCGCGGTCCCGGTAGTTCGTGATCTGCGCGGTGCAGTCGTCGAAGTCGTAGGGGGAGTACAGCCCGGGATAGTCGTACTTCGTGTACGACGAGCCGCCGGTGCCGGTGCCGCCGCCCGCCGACATGTGGTTGACCACCGCGTCGACGACCACCTTCACCCCGGCCGCGTGGCAGGTGTTCACCATGTTCCGGAAGGCGGCCCGGTCGCCGAGGCGGCCGGCGATCTTGTAGCTGACGGGCTGGTACGACGTCCACCACTGGGCGCCCTGGATGTGCTCGGCGGGCGGGGAGACCTGGACGTAGCCGTAGCCGGCGGGGCCCAGGGTGTTCGCGCACTCCCGGGCGACGGAGGCGAAGTTCCACTCGAAGAGGACGGCTGTGACGTCCTTGGACCCGGGCGGGGACGCCTGCGCGGCGGGCGGGTTCATGACAAGGGCGGCGGTCGCGAGGGCGAGGGCCCCGGAGAGGAGGGTTCTGCGTGCCATGTGTGGGGTTCCTTCTGCGTCGAAGGCTCGTTGCCGGCGCGTTGCCGACACGTTGAATACTCTTGCTGAAAGCTTCAGCAAGGTTTCGGTGACGCAGATGGTAAAGGCCCGCCGCCCGAAAGGGCAGCGGGCCGTACAACATTGAAGAGAAATTTCCGGCGGACCGGGACGTCAGTCCGCCGTCGTCCACCACACGGTCGTGTCGGCGGGCACCTTGGCCTCGCCGCCGGCCTCGGTCACCTCGCCGCTGGCGAGCAGCACCGTCCCGTAGGCGGGCGTCGCCACCGACTCGCCGGTGGTGTTCGCCACGCACACGAAGCGCCCGCGCCGGAAGGCCAGTACGCCCTGGGGGGCCCGCAGCCACTCCACCGCCTCGCCCGCGCCCAGGTCGGGCTGAACCCGGCGTACTGTCAGCGCGCTGCGGTACAGCTCCAGCGTGGAGCCGGGCACGCCGGTCTGCGCCTCGACGCTCAGCTCGCCCCAGCCCTCCGGCTGCGGCAGCCAGCTGCCCCCGTCACCGAAGCCGTACGACGATCCGGCGCGCGTCCACGGGAGCGGCACCCGGCAGCCGTCGCGGAAGCCGTCCTGGCCGGCGCCGCGGAAGTACGCCGGGTCCTGGCGCACCTCGTCCGGCAGGTCGACGACGTCCGGCAGGCCGAGCTCCTCGCCCTGGTAGATGTACGCCGATCCGGGCAGCGCCAGCATCAGCAGCGTCGCCGCGCGCGCCCGCCGCAGCCCCAGCTCCCGGTCGCCGGCCAGGCGGATCTGGGTGCCGAGGCCGGGCGGGTTGGCGAAGCGGGTGGCGTGCCGGGTGACGTCGTGGTTGGACAGCACCCAGGTGGCGGGGGCGCCGACCGGGCGCATCGCCTCCAGGGTGCGGTCGATGACGCCGCGCAGTTCCTCGGCGTCCCAGTGCGTGCTCAGGTACTGGAAGTTGAACGCCTGGTGCAGTTCGTCGGGGCGGACGTAGTGCGCGGTGCGCTCGACGGTCGGGGTCCACGCCTCGGCGACGAAGATGCGCTCGCCCGAGTACTCGTCGAGGATGCGGCGCCACTGGCGGTAGATCTCGTGCACGCCGTCCTGGTCGAAGAACGGCATGACGTCGTTGCCCAGCAGCTTCACCTGGTCGTGGGCGCCCAGGTCCGGCAGGCCCTCGGCCTTGACCAGGCCGTGGGCGACGTCGATGCGGAAGCCGTCGACGCCCATGTCCAGCCAGAAGCGCAGGATGGAGCGGAACTCGTCGCCGACGGCCGGGTGGTCCCAGTTGAAGTCGGGCTGCTCGGGGGCGAACAGGTGCAGGTACCACTCGCCCGGCGTGCCGTCGGGCTCGGTGACCCGGGTCCAGGCGGGCCCGCCGAAGATGGACTCCCAGTCGTTGGGCGGCAGTTCCCCGTTCTTCCCCTTGCCGGGGCGGAAGTGGTACCGCTCCCGCAGCGGCGAGCCCGGGCCCTCGGCGAGCGCCCGCTTGAACCACTCGTGCTGGTCGGAGGAGTGGTTGGGGACGAGGTCGACGATGATCCGCAGGCCCAGCGCGTGGGCGTCGCGGATGAGGGCGTCGGCGTCGTGCAGGGTGCCGAACATGGGATCGACGGCCCGGTAGTCGGCGACGTCGTAGCCGGCGTCGGCCTGCGGCGAGGCGTAGAAGGGGCTGAGCCACACGGCGTCCACGCCGAGATCGCGCAGGTACGGCAGGCGGGTGCGCACGCCTTCCAGATCGCCCATGCCGTCGCCGTCGCTGTCGGCGAAGCTGCGCGGGTAGACCTGGTAGATCACCGCGTCCCGCCACCAGTCGCGGCGCTTGGCGACGGTGGCCAGGGCGGGGGATCCCCCCTGCGCGAACAGCTCGGAGGAGGGTGCCGGGGCGGCGGAGTGCTGGCTCATGGCGTCCTTGATGCGTAACGGATGTGACATCGGTCTTCGCGGCTTGGGGTCTTCGGGCGACGGAGGGCGACGTGGCGGCCGCGGTGACAGCGGGGTCGGATGGTGCACCGCGGCCGCCGCCCGCGCGGTCAGGCGCGCGGGAGTCCGCCCGGCCGGGCGTCAGCCCTTGGTGCCGCCCGCCGTCAGGCCGGTGACCAGGTTCTTCTGTACAAGGTAGAAGAAAGCGGACACGGGAATGGCGATCAGCACGGCGGTGGCGGCCATCAGGTTGCGCTGCGCGTCGTGCTCGCTGACGAAGCTCTGCAATCCCACGGCGAAGGTGTACTTCGTGTCGGACAGCATGAACGTGGACGCGAACGCCACCTCGCCGAAGGCCGTGATGAAGCTGTAGAAGGCGGCGACCGCGAGGCCGGGCCGGGCGAGTGGCAGGATCAGCCGGAAGAAGGTGCCGAAGGGCGTCAGCCCGTCGACCCGGCCCGCCTCGTCGATCTCGAACGGGATGGTGTCGAAGTAGCCCTTGAGCAGCCAGGCGCAGTACGGCACCGCGGTCGAGCAGTAGACGAGGATCAGGCCGAGGTAGCTGTCGATGAGCTGGAGCTCGGACAGGATCTGGTACATCGGCACGATGAGCACGGCGATGGGGAACATCTGCGTCAGCAGCAGGACCCACATCAGCTTGCGGTAGCCCGGGAACCGCATGCGGGAGACGGCGTAGCCGGTGGTGGCGGCCACCAGGACGCCGATGACGGTGGTGCCGAGCGAGACGATCAGCGAGCTCTTCAGCCACTCGAAGAAGTTGGTGTGCTGGAGCACGTACGCGTAGTTGTCGAACGTCATCTTCCCCCAGATGCGCTCGGGGTGCAGGTAGTCGTCCTTGTCCGGGCCGAGGGAGAGGAAGACCAGCCACGCGATGGGGAAGAGCGCGATCAGGCAGGCGCCGGCCAGGACGCCGTGGGAGGCGAGGGCGGCGGCCGGGCCCTGTTCGCCGCGGCGGCGCGTCCTGCGGGGGGCGGCGGGGGGCGCGGAGGCCGGGTCCGCCGCAGCGGTGGCCTCGCCGAGGGTCGTGGTGCTCATGGGGGCTCCTGCCTCAGATCGCGAGCTGCCGCTCATCGCGGTTCAGCCAGCGGCGGTAGAAGGAGGTGAAGACGATCAGGACGGCCAGCAGCAGCATGCCGTAGGCCGCGGACTGCGCGAACTCGCGCGGCTGCTGTCCGAAGCCGAGCTGGTAGGCCCAGGTGACGAGGATCTGCGCGTCGGGGGCGGTGTTGCCGAACAGCAGGAAGATGATGGCGAACTGGTTGAAGGTCCAGATGACGCCCAGCAGCACGACGGTGGAGCTGACGGACCGCAGCCCGGGCAGGGTGACGTGCCGGAACCGCTGCCAGGCGCTCGCGCCGTCCATCTCGGCCGCCTCGTACAGCGAGGCGTCGATCGATTGCAGGCCGCCGAGGAGCGAGACCATCATGAACGGCACACCGCACCAGGTGTTGACCATGATCGCGGCGAAGCGCTGCCAGAAGGTGTCCTCCAGCCACTGCGGCGTCGGCAGGCCGAGGAAGTCGAGGCCGGAGTTGATGATGCCGGCGTCGGCGAGCATGAACCGCCAGCCGAAGACGGTGACGAAGGTCGGCACCGCCCACGGCAGGACCAGGACGAGCCGGTAGAAGGTGCGCCCGCGCAGCTTCTGATTGAGCAGCAGGGCCAGGCCCAGGCCGATGCCGTAGTGCAGGGCGACACAGGCGGCCGTCCACACCACCGTCCAGATGAAGTGCGACCAGAACCGCTCGTAGGCCGTCTCGCCCCACAGGATGTCGGCGTAGTTGTCGAAGCCGATGAACTTGTAGGTGGCCTCGATCTCGTTGACGCCGATGGTGCGGGCGCTGTTGAGGCTGTCGGCGTCGGTGAGGGTGAGGTAGAAGCCGTACGCCAGCGGATACAGCACGAGGACGCCGAGCACGACGGCCACCGGCGCGATCATGGCGTAGGCGTACCAGTGCTTCTGATAGCCGTGCTTCAGACGCCGGCCCAGGCCGGGACGTGGCGCGCGGTCACCGCGGCGCTTGCCGGTCGCGCGGTCGATGGCGACTGTCATGGTGCGACACCTTCTGGAGGATCAAGAGGACCGGGGATCACGGGCCGGGTCACGCGGACGGGGACCGGGGAGCGAGGAGACCGGGGAGCGGGAGCGCGGGCCGCCCGCGGCCGGGGGCAGGCCGGTGACCGCCGCATCCCCTCCCCCTCCCGGAGGATCCGGCGGCCACGCGGGCTCACTTGCCGAAGTCCGGCACCAGCTTGGTCATCGCGGTCTCGACGTTGCCCAGCCCCTTGTCCAGGGACTCCTTGCCGCCGGCGATGTTGGGCAGCTCGTCGTCGAGCGGACCCCACAGCGAGCTGTACTCGGGCAGGGCCGGGCGCGGCCGGGCGGCGGACAGCACGGTCTGGTAGCCGGCGATGCCCGGGTCGGCCTTGACCTTCGCGGTGTAGGCGTCCTCACGCGTCGGCAGGGTGGAGTTCTTCAGGGCGATGGTCTCCTGGGCCTTCGCAGAGGTCATGAACTTCACGAACTTCAGCGCGGCCTTCCGGTGCGCCTCGTCGGAGCCGGCGTACACGGAGAGGTTGTGGCCGCCGGTCGGGGCGCCCGCCTCGCCGGTGGAGCCCGCCGGGACGGTGGCGATGCCGAGGTTGTCCCTGTCCTTGAAGGCGGAGCCCTTGTAGAAGTTGGTGATCTCCCACGGGCCCTGGATGATGGCGGCGACCTTGCCGCTGACGAACGCGTCCTGGATGTGGGCGTAGGCGTCGGCGGTGGTGTCGGCCTTGTGCAGGCCCTTGCCGTCGAACAGGCTCAGCCAGGTGCCGTACGCCTTCTCCGCCTCGGGCGACCTGACGGTGATCTTCTTGGCCTCGGCGTCGACCGTGTCGGTGCCCTCGCCGTACAAGAAGGGCTGCGCGTAGTACCCCTGGGTGGAGCCCCAGTAGCCGTCGACGCCGGTCTTGTCCTTGATGGCGGCGGCGGCCTTCTTCAGGTCGTCCCAGGTCTTGGGGACCTCGACGCCGGCCTTCTCGAACAGCTCCTTGTTGTAGACGAGGGCGAGGGTGTCGGTGACCAGCGGCACCCCGTACGTCTTGCCCTCGTACTTCGCCTGCTCGATCAGGCTGGGCTGGAACTTGTCCTGCTCGGCCAGGGCCTCGGTGCCGTCCAGCGGCGCGAAGAAGCCCTTCTTGGCGAAGGCGGGGGTCCAGCCGACCTCGGAGCGCAGCACGTCCGGGGCGCCCTTGGAGCCGGCGGCGGTGTCGAACTTGTTCTGCGCCTGGTCGAAGGGGACGTTGACGTACTTGACCTTGATGTCCTTGTGGGCGGCCTCGAACTCCTCGACCAGGGCGCGGTACGTCGGCGCCTCGTTGGTGGCGTTGGAGGTGTCCCACCAGGTGATCGTGACCGGTCCGCCCGACTCGCTGTCTCCGCCGCCGTCGCCGCCGCAGGCCGTCGCCGCGAGAGCCAGGGACGCCACCAGCGCGGTGGCCGCTATGCCACGCCGCATGAGTTCTCCTTGAGGGTGAAAAGCCCGAGTGGTGCAGGGGACGGTCCCGTCGCCGTTCCTGCCGACTTGCCGACTGCGCCATTGCGGCCGCCGGGCGACGTGAACGTAACAGCGCTGCAAGATTTCCGAAAGGCCTTGCAGAAAAAAAATGCAAGGACCGCCGAGAGTTATGCCCTCGTGACCCGCCCTCGACCGTGTCGAGACCGCTGTTTTCGCCGGAGGGCGCGGACTCGGACGTATGTGCAAGACTCTGCAAGCACTTGCCATTCCTTTCAGCGGCGGATGATCATCCGTTGCGGCTGGACACCTCGACCACGACATGAGGGATCGCCATGACGCAGCAGCCCGCAGCGGGCCGTTCCAGGGCGCGCACCAGGCGTCCGATCGGTGTGCAAGCGCAGACACGGCCGCTACAGTCCAGTGCTGTGACCACACGGCTTTCCGACATCGCTGCGCAGGCGGGGGTGAGTGAAGCGACCGTCAGCCGCGTCCTCAACGGGAAGCCGGGCGTCGCCGCCACCACCCGCCAGTCCGTGCTGGCCGCCCTCGACGTCCTGGGCTACGAGCGCCCGGTGCGGCTGCGGCAACGCAGCGAGGGCCTGGTGGGCCTGATCACCCCGGAGCTGGAGAACCCCATATTCCCGGCCCTGGCCCAGGTCATCGGGCAGGCGCTGACCCGGCAGGGATACACCCCCGTCCTGGCCACCCAGACCCCGGGCGGGTCGACGGAGGACGAGCTGACGGAGATGCTGGTCGACCGCGGCGTCGCCGGCATCATCTACGTCTCCGGCCTGCACGCCGACACCACCGCCGACATGCAGCGCTACGAACGGCTGCGCGCGCAGGGCGTGCCGTTCGTCCTCGTCGACGGCTTCTCGCCGAAGGTGCAGGCGCCGTTCATCTCCCCCGACGACCGGGCGGCGATGACCCTGGCGGTCACCCACCTGATCTCCCTCGGGCACACCCGCATCGGCCTGGCGCTGGGCCCCAAGCGGTTCGTGCCCGTGCAGCGCAAGATCGACGGCTTCGTCCGGACCATGCAGGACCAGCTGGGCCTGGACGCCGCCACGATCGAGTCGGACCTGATCCAGCACTCCCTCTACACCCTGGAGGGCGGCCAGGCCGCCGCCACGGCGCTCATCGAGCGGGACTGCACGGCGGTGGTGTGCGCCAGCGACATGATGGCGCTGGGCGCGATACGGGCGGCACGCCAGCGCGGCCTGGAGGTCCCGACGGACGTCTCGGTGGTGGGCTTCGACGACTCCCCCCTGATCGCCTTCACCGACCCGCCGCTGACCACCGTCCGCAAGCCGGTCCCGGCGATGGGCCAGGCGGCGGTGCGCACGCTGCTGGAGGAGATCGGCGGGACGCCCGCGCCGCACAGCGAGTTCGTGTTCATGCCGGAGCTGGTGGTGCGCGGTTCCACGGCGTCGGCCCCCGGCAACCGCTCCTGACGCTCGTCCCCGGGGCGGAGACGCCGGCGCCCTCCCCGTACTCCGGGAGGAAACCGCGGACCTCCGGCGGGCGTAGAACATGCGACCGGAACCCGACCGGGGGATGATCGGTGGACGAAGGCTTTTCTGGCAGACTCTGTGCCTATGGGTGAGACGACCGTGACGACTCCGGAAGGCCAGGAAGAGGCCCTTCCGCACCCCGTCACGGACGAAACGGGGCAGAGTGTATGGCACCGGCTCCGCACCCCGCGCCGGCCCCGTCTCTGGTTCGAGATCCTGCTGATCGCGGTGAGTTACTGGACGTACTCGCTCGTCCGCAACGCCGTACCGGAACAGCGGGCGCAGGCACTGCGCAACGCCGACTGGATCTGGAAGGTCGAGCACCAGCTCGGCATCGCCGTCGAGCAAACCGTCAACCACGCCGCCAATTCGGTGACTTGGCTCATCGTCGGCATGAACTACTACTACGCGACACTGCACTTCATCGTGACACTCGGTGTGCTGGTGTGGCTGTACCGCCGGCATCCCGGCCGCTACGCGGCGACCCGTCTGGTCCTGTTCTCCACCACGGGTGTGGCCCTGGTCGGCTACTACCTGTTTCCGCTGGCCCCGCCCCGGCTGATGAACGGCGGCCGCTTCATCGACACCGTCATGGTCCACCAGACCTGGGGCTCGATGGCGTCCGGCGACCTGAAGAACATGTCCAACCAGTACGCCGCGATGCCGTCGATGCACATCGGCTGGTCCCTGTGGTGCGGCCTGACGATCTTCGCCCTGGCGGCGATCCCGTGGGTACGCGTGCTCGGCCTGCTCTATCCCGCGCTCACCCTGGTGGTGATCGTCGCCACGGCCAACCACTTCTGGCTGGACGCGGTCGGCGGCATGCTCTGCCTGGCCTTCGGCTACACGGTGGCCCGCGTCTGGTACGGCACCCTGCCCCACGCCCTCCCCCGCCTGGTCCCGTCACAAGGCCGCACGGCCCCCCTGCTGCCGACCCGCGCCTAGCCGGGAACCGAGCCGCGGGGCGGCGGAAGCCGCCCCCTGGGCCTGGGTACCACGCCCCGCGGCCGCGAGACGGCGGGAGCGGGGCGTGTGGGATCCCGTGGGCCCCTATCCCCCGTAGAACAGCTCCTCGACGACCCCCCGAGCCCGCCGCGCGGTCCGCCGATAGGCGTCGAGCATGTCGCCCGCGTGCCCCGGCCCGTACCCCAGATACCGCCCCACCGCGGCCAGCTCCCGGCTCTCGGTGGGAAACGTGTCGCCCGCCCGCCCCCGCACCAGCATCACCGCGTTGCGCACCCGCGTCGCCAGCACCCACGCCTCGTCCAGCACCGCCGCGTGCTCCTCCGAGACCAGCCCCGCCCCGCACGCCGCGGCCAGCGCCTGACGGGTGCGTGTCGTGCGCAGCCCCGCCTCGGCGCTGCCGTACCGCAGCTGGAGCAGCTGCACGGTCCACTCGACGTCGGACAGCCCGCCCGGCCCCAGCTTGGCGTGCAGTTTGGGGTCGACCCCGCGCGGCAGCCGCTCGGACTCCATCCGGGCCTTCAGCCGCCGGATCTCGCGTACGGCCTCCTCGCCCAGCCCGCTCGCCGGATACCGCAGCGGGTCGACGAGCTCGATGAACCGCCGCCCCAGGTCCTCGTCGCCCGCCACGAACTCCGCCCGCAGCAGGGCGTGCGACTCCCACACCAGCGACCAGCGCCGGTAGTACGCCGCGTACGACTTCAGGGTCCGCACCAGCGGCCCCGACTTCCCCTCGGGCCGCAGATCGGCGTCGATGAGCAGCGGCGGGTCGGCGCTCGGCTGCTGGAGCAGCCGCCGCATCTCGGCGACGACCTTGCCGGCGGCCTCCCCGGCCTCCCGCTCGTCGGCCCCGTCCCGCGGCTCGTGTACGAACAGCACGTCCGCGTCCGAGCCGTAGCCCAGCTCGTGCCCGCCGAACCGCCCCATGCCGATGATCGCGAACCGGGTCGGCAGGGTGTCCCCCCAGCCGTCCCGCACCACCGCCCGCAGCGTCCCCGCCAGCGTCGCCGCCGTCAGGTCCGACACCGCCGCCCCGACCCGGTCCACCAGCGCCCCCTGGTCGGCCTCGGCGGGCCGCGCCTCGGTGCCGTAGGAGCCGACGATGTCGGCGGCGGCCGTGCGGAACAGCTCCCGCCGCCGCACCCCGCGCGCGGCGGTGACCGCCTGCACCGCTCCGTCGGCGCGGCGGACGGCCGCGAGTATCTCCTGTTCCAGCTGGGCCCGCCCGCGCGGCGCGAGCCCCCCGCCGTCGCCGTCGCCGAGCAGCGCCACCGCCTCGGGGGCCCGCATCAGCAGGTCGGGGGCGAGCCGCCCGGCGGACAGGACGCGGGCGAGGTTCTCGGCGGCGGCGCCCTCGTCGCGCAGCAGCCGCAGGTACCAGGGTGTCTTGCCGAGCGCGTCCGACACCTTGCGGAAGTTGAGCAGGCCGGCGTCCGGGTCGGCGGAGTCGGCGAACCAGCCGAGCAGGACCGGCAGCAGGGTCCGCTGGATGGCCGCCTTGCGGGACACGCCGGAGGCCAGCGCCTCCAGGTGCCGCAGGGCGGCGGCCGGGTCGGCGTACCCGAGGGCGACCAGCCGCTCCCGGGCCGCCTCGGGGCTCAGCCGGGCCTCGCCGGGCGCGAGCTGGGCGACGGCGTCGAGCAGCGGCCGGTAGAACAGCTTCTCGTGCAGGCGGCGTACGGCGGCGGCGTGCCGCCTCCACGCGCGCAGCAGCGTGGCGACCGGGTCGGTGCGCAGGCCGAGGGAGCGGCCGAGCCGGCGCAGGTCGGCCTCGTCCTCGGGGACGAGATGGGTGCGGCGCAGCCGGTGGAGCTGGATGCGGTGCTCCATGGAGCGCAGGAAACGATACGCCTCATCCAGCAGGGCGGCGTCCGCGCGGCCCACGTAGCCGCCGGCCGCGAGGGCCTTCAGCGCGTCCAGGGTCGTACGGCTCCGGAGCGAGGCGTCGGCGCGGCCGTGCACCAGTTGCAGCAGCTGTACGGCGAACTCGACGTCCCGCAGGCCCCCCGGCCCCAGTTTGAGCTGGCGGTCGACTTCGGCGGCGGGGATGTTCTCCACCACCCGGCGGCGCATCTTCTGCACGTCGGCGACGAAGTTCTCCCGCTCGGCGGCCTGCCACACCAGCGGCTCGACGGCGGCGAGGTAGGCGTCGCCGAGTTCCCGGTCGCCGGCCACCGGGCGGGCCTTGAGCAGCGCCTGGAACTCCCAGGTCTTGGCCCAGCGCTGGTAGTAGGCGACGTGGCTGCTGAGGGTGCGCACCAGCGGGCCGTTCCGGCCCTCGGGGCGGAGGTTGGCGTCCACCGGCCAGATGGAGCCCTCCACGGTCGTCTCGGAGCAGATCCGCATCATGTGGGAGGCGAGCCGGGTCGCGGCGCGCAGCGCCTTGTCCTCGTCGGCGCCGTCGGCGGCCTCGCCGACGAAGACGACGTCGACGTCGGACACGTAGTTCAGCTCGTGACCACCGCACTTGCCCATCGCGATCACCGCGAGCCGGCACAGCGCGGCGTCGTCGGGCGCGGCGGCCCGGGCCAGGGCGAGGGCGGCGCGCAGGGTGGCGGTGGCGAGGTCGGCCAGTTCGGCGGCGGTCTCGGCGACGTCGATGGTGCCGCACACGTCGCGGGCGGCGATGGACAGCAGGCAGCGCCGGTAGGCGACGCGCAGCGCGACGGGGTCGCCGGCCCCGGCGAGGCCGCGTTCGAACTCCGCCACGCCGGGGTGCAGGTCGCGCGGCTCGTAGGTGACGAGGGCCCGCCAGTCGCCGGGGTGCCGGGCGAGGTGGTCGGCGAGGGCCTCGGAGGCGCCGAGGACACCCAGCAGCCGGTCCCGCAGCGGCTTGGCGGAGGTCAGGGTGTCGAGCAGGACGCGGCGGTCGGTGGGGCCGGGCTGTGCCTCGAGCAACCGCACCAGGCCGCGCAGCGCGAGGTCCGGGTCGGCGGTGGCGCCGAGCGCTTCGAGCAGCACCGGGTCGTTGCGCAGCGACGCCGGCTCCGCGCCGTCCAGCAGCCGCTCGGCGGCGGACGGATCGGTGAAACCGTGCCGCAGCAGTCGCGTGAAGGTGCTGCTCCTGCGCCCCGGCGCCGTCATCCCGGCCTCCTGTCGGATCAAGGTCGTACGCGTCTTCGAGCCTAACGGCAGCGGCGGGCAGGGGCGCCCGCGCGGGGGGCGGTGAGTCGCGGGGGCGGGCGGGGCGGGGTCCGCGCCGGTGACGCCCGAGAGGACCGGAGGGACGCACGCCATGGCCGTAACGCCCGTGGCGGAAACCGGACCCGCGGTACAGCGGCGGGCGGGCGGGTTTTCGGCCCTGCCGCCGTCCACTCGGTGGCGCCGCGCACCGTTTTCGGTTTCGGTGAGGGAGACCCGTCCAGCCGCAGCCGGCGGCCCCGGGGCCGACCAAGGAGCCACACCATGGACATGACCCTCGAAGTGATCCCTCTGCCCGTCAGCGACATCGACCGGGCCCGCGACTTCTACCGGGACAAGGTCGGCTTTCACGTCGACATCGACACGGAGGTCATGCCGGGCATGCGGATCGTGCAGCTGACTCCCCCGGGGTCCGGCTGCTCGATCGCGCTGGGCGACTCCGTCTGGGAGCTGGCCCGGGGCCCGCAGCCGGCGCCCGGCTCCTACCAGGGCCTCCAGTTGTGCGTCGCCGACATCGAGGCGGCCCGCGCCGAGCTCGCCGGACGGGGCCTGGAGCTCTCCGAGCCGGTGCGCTACTCCCCGGACGACGGCGCCACGTTCGTGTACTTCACCGACCCCGACGGCAACGGCTGGTCGATCCAGGAGTACCGGCGCCGGGCGACGGAGCCGCTGCACGAGGTGCTGGCCCGGCTGAAGGGAGGGCGGGAAGGCTGAAACCCGCCGCCCGCCGGCCGAAAGCCCCCGCCCCACCGGTCAGACCGTCTCCCGCCACCCGTTCGTGATCGGCAGTCGCCGGTCCTTGCCGAAGCCCTTGGGCGAGATCTTCGTCCCCGGCGGGTACTGCCGCCGCTTGTACTCCGCGGTGTCGACCATGCGCAGCGTCCTCGCCACCGTCTCCGGATCGAACCCGGCCGCGACGATCTCGTCCGCGCCGCGGTCCCGGTCGACGTACAGCTCCAGGATCGCGTCCAGCACCGGATAGTCCGGCAGCGAGTCGGTGTCGACCTGCCCCGGCCGCAGCTCCGCGCTCGGCGGCTTGGTGATCGAGTTCTCGGGGATCGGCGGTGTCCGCCCCCGCTCCCGCGCCGCCCGGTTGCGCCACTCGGCCAGCCGGAAGACCGACGTCTTGTACACGTCCTTGATGGGCCCGTAGGCCCCCACCGAGTCCCCGTACAGCGTCGAGTACCCGACCGCCAGCTCCGACTTGTTGCCGGGCGCCAGCACGATGTGGCCCTCCTGGTTGGAGATCGCCATCAGCAGCGTGCCCCGCAGCCGCGACTGGAGGTTCTCCTCCGCCAGCCCCGTCAGCCCCAGCGACCCCATGTACGCGTCGAACATCGGCTCGATCGGCACGGTCCGGTAGTTCAGTCCGGTCCGCCGCGCCAGCTCCGCCGCGTCGTCCTTGGAGTGCTCGGAGGAGTACTTCGACGGCATCGACACGCCGTACACGTTCTCCGCGCCCACCGCGTCGCAGGCGATCGCCGCGACGAGCGCCGAGTCGATCCCTCCGGAGAGCCCGACCAGCACCGACCGGAAGCCGTTCTTCGCGACGTACGCCCGCAGGCCCACGACGAGCGCCGAGTAGACCTCCTCGTCGTCGTCGAGCCGCTCCGCGTGCCCCCCGGTCAGCTCCGGCTCGTAGGCGGGCAGCGGCTCTGGCGACAGCACCACCCGGTCGACGCGCAGCCCGTCGTCCACCACGCCGTCCGGCGCGTCCGCCGCCGCGGCCGGCAGCTCCAGGTCCAGCACCAGGCACCCTTCGGAGAACTGGGGCGCGCGGGCGAGGACCTCCCCGTCCCGGTCGACGACGATCGAGTCCCCGTCGAAGACGAGCTCGTCCTGCCCGCCGGTCATCGCGAGGTACGCGGTCGTGCACCCGGCCTCCTGGGCCCGCTTGCGCACGAGCTCCAGCCGGGTGTCGTCCTTGTTCCGCTCGTACGGCGAGGCGTTGACGGAGACGAGCAGCCCGGCCCGCGCGGACCGCGCCGCCGGCACCCGCCCCCCGTCCTGCCAGAGGTCCTCGCAGATGGCGAGCGCCACGTCGATCCCGTGCACCCGCAGCACGGGCATCGTGTCGCCGGGGACGAAGTAGCGGAACTCGTCGAAGACGCCGTAGTTCGGCAGGTGGTGTTTGGCGTAGCCCAGCACCACCTCGCCCCCGTACAGCACCGCCCCGGCGTTCTGCGGCGCCCCGGCCGGCTGACCGTACTTCGGCTGCGCGGTCTCGCAGCGGTCGAGGTAGCCGACGATCACCGGCAGCTCCCCGAAGCCCTCCTCGGCGAGGCGCGCGGCGAGCTCTCTCAGGGCCGCCCGGGACGCCTCCACGAAGGACGACCTGAGGGCCAGGTCCTCGACGGGGTACCCGGTCAGCGCCATCTCCGGGAACGCCACCAGATGCGCTCCCTGCCCGGCGCAGTGCCGGGTCCAGCGGACGATCGACTCGGCGTTGCCCGCGAGGTCGCCGACGCGGGAGTCGATCTGGTTCAGGGCGAGGCGTAGTTGAGGCACCCGCCCAGTCTAATCGTCAAAGCGACGCAATGTCCTGTTCTCGCGCCCGGGCGGCGTCCTATCGCCGCGGCCGGGCCCCCCGCTCGGCCAGCAGCTCCGCCATGAGAGCGATCTCCGCCCGCTGCCCGTCCACCATCCCCTGCGCGAGCCGCTTCTCCGCCGCCACGGCGCACTGGGCGGCGCAGCCCTCGGCCATGTGCACACCGCCGCGGTGATGGTCGGTCATCAGCTGGAGGTAGAAGACCTCCGCGGCCTTCCCCCTGAGCGCCGCCAGCCGGTCCATCTCGGCGTCGGTGGCCATCCCTGGCATCAGCGCCCCGTCCCCCCGGCTCGTGTCCGCGCGCATGCCCATCCAGGTCATCGGCGGATCGGACGACACCTTGGGCAGCTCCCACAGATCGAGCCAGCCCAGCAGCATGCCGCGCTGGTTGGCCTGGGTCTGCGCGATGTCGTAGGCGAGCCGCCGCACCTCCTCGTCCCGTGTGCGGTCGCGTACGAGGTACGACATCTCCACGGCCTGCTGGTGGTGGACCGCCATGTCCCGCGCGAACCCGGCGTCGGCCGAGCCGGCGGCGGGCGGCCGCGCGGCCCCGTCGTCCCCGGCGTCCCCCGCGACGGCGGAGGTCACCGCGGCGGCGGCCAGGAGCACCGCCGCCGCGGCCCCCGCGACCCACCCGGCGCGCCTCACTGGGACAGTCCCCCGGTGCAGGGGGCGCCCGGCTCGGGCGTCTGCTCGCCCTGGACGAACTTCTCGAAGAACGCGTCGACGGCCGGGTCGTCCGCGCCGGTCACGGTGCGCTGGTGGCCCCAGGCGGTCAGCACGATCGGGTCCTTCTGCCGGTCGTCGGGGCTCATCAGCGAGTACGGCGTCTTGCGCACCTTCTCCGCCAGCGCCTCGACGTCGGCCTTCGGGGCCTTGCCGGTGTACGTCACCCAGACCGCGCCGTGCTCCAGCGAGTGGACGGCGTTGACGTTCCTCACCGGCTTGCCGTAGACGTCGCCGTCGCAGTTCATCCAGACCTGGTGGTGATCGCCGCCGACCGGCGGCTCGACCGGGTAGGTCACGTCCTTGGCGACATGCGTCCGCGACAGCGTCCCCTGCCAGGTCCGCACCCCGTCCTCACCCGTGACGAAGCGCCCCGCCTTCCCGCCGTCGGCCGCCGCGCCGCCCGAACCGCCGGACCCGTCGGACTGCGACCGGACGAGGAAGACACCGCCGGTGACGAGTGCGCCGACGGCCACCACGGCACCGACGACGGTGAACGCCCGGACGCGGCGCTCGCGTGCCTGCTCGGCACGCCGCATCTCCTCTATCCGTGCGGTACGCGAGGCGCTGCTGCTGTTCTTGGCGGAACCCATGGGGTGTTCCCTTCGGGGAAACGAGGGCCGGTGGAGTGGGCTGATCGTAATGGGGGAGAAGGGACTGGCGTAGGGGGCCGGAAAGGATCTGTCCCGAGCGGCGCCCAGGAATGGCCCGATCGAACACCTGCCCTCTACGCTGCCGGAAGAGACAGGGCCGTTACGGACGCCGGTCCTGACCGGCAAGATGGCGACAGAGCAGCACACCCGCGTGCGCGGCCGTGGGCGCGGCGTTCAGACCGGGGTCGGCCGGCCGATCCGGGTCCGCAACGCGCACGAAACGGTCCTGTGGTGGGATGCTCACGTGCCCGACCGCCTCCCGCGGTACCGGAACAGGCGGCCTGACCAGCAAGGATGGGGAAGCGGAAGATGGACAAGCAGCAGGAGTTCGTGCTCCGGACACTGGAGGAGCGCGACATCCGGTTCGTACGCCTGTGGTTCACGGACGTGCTGGGCTTCCTCAAGTCCGTCGCCGTGGCCCCCGCCGAGCTTGAGCAGGCGTTCGACGAGGGAATCGGCTTCGACGGCTCCGCCATCGAGGGTTTCGCGCGCGTGTACGAGTCCGACATGATCGCCAAGCCGGACCCGTCCACCTTCCAGGTCCTGCCGTGGCGGGCCGAGGCCCCCGGCACGGCCCGGATGTTCTGCGACATCCTGATGCCGGACGGCTCCCCGTCCTTCGCCGACCCGCGCTATGTCCTCAAGCGGGCCCTCGCCCGCGCCTCCGACCAGGGCTTCACCTTCTACACCCACCCCGAGATCGAGTTCTTCCTGCTGAAGGACAAGCCGGTCGACGGCTCGGTGCCCACCCCCGCCGACAACTCCGGGTACTTCGACCACACCCCGCAGAACATCGGCATGGACTTCCGCCGCCAGGCCATCACCATGCTGGAGTCGATGGGCATCTCGGTGGAGTTCTCCCACCACGAGGGCGCCCCCGGCCAGCAGGAGATCGACCTGCGCTACGCGGACGCGCTCTCCACGGCCGACAACGTCATGACGTTCCGCCTGGTGATGAAGCAGGTCGCGCTGGAACAGGGCGTTCAGGCCACCTTTATGCCGAAACCGTTCTCCGAGCACCCGGGCAGCGGCATGCACACCCACCTGTCCCTCTTCGAGGGCGACCGCAACGCCTTCTACGAGTCCGGCGCCGAGTACCAGCTCTCCAAGGTCGGCCGCTCCTTCATCGCGGGCCTGCTCAAGCACGCCGCGGAGATCTCGGCGGTCACCAACCAGTGGGTGAACTCCTACAAGCGCATCTGGGGCGGCTCGGAGCGCACCGCGGGCGCCGGCGGCGAGGCCCCGTCGTACATCTGCTGGGGTCACAACAACCGTTCGGCCCTGGTCCGCGTCCCCATGTACAAGCCGGGCAAGACGGGGTCCGCCCGCGTCGAGGTCCGCTCCCTGGACTCCGGGGCCAACCCCTACCTGGCCTACGCCGTCCTCCTCGCCGCCGGCCTGAAGGGCATCGAGGAGGGCTACGAGCTGCCGCCGGGCGCCGAGGACGACGTGTGGGCCCTGTCCGACGCTGAGCGCCGCGCGATGGGCATCGAGCCGCTGCCGCAGAACCTGGGCGAGGCCCTGACCCTGATGGAGCGCAGCGACCTGGTCGCCGAGACCCTCGGCGAGCACGTGTTCGACTTCTTCCTGCGCAACAAGCGCGCCGAGTGGCACGAGTACCGCTCCGAGGTCACCGCGTTCGAGCTCCGCAAGAGCCTGCCGGTGCTGTAACGCTTCCGCCCGCCGGGCGGGGGCCGGCGTCCCCCGTGCCGCAGCCGCCCTCGACCCGGAACCCGGCGGCAGGACGGGCCACCCCGAGTGGCGGGATGGCCCGGTCCGGTACCCCCGGAGGGTGATGTCTCAGCGGCGTACGGTCCGCGAGACCTCCGGTACGTGTCCGGTCACCACGCGTTCCCGCGCGGGGCGCGGGGTGCGGCGGTCGACGGCGTACGCCACGGCGGCCACCGCGAGGCCGAGGGCCGCGAGGGCGGCGCCGGCGACGGCGGGGGACGTGACGCCGAAGCCGGCCGCCAGCGCGACGCCGCCGATCCAGGCGCCGCCCGCGTTGGCCAGGTTGAACGCGGCCTGGTTGGCCGAGGAGGCCAGGGAGGGCGCCGCGGCCGCCTTCTCCATCACCATGAGCTGGAGCGGCGAGCCGGTGACGAAGGCCGCCATGCCGAGGAGGGCCACCGCGACGGCCGCGCCGGCCTCCGTGCGCATGAGGAGGGGGAAGAGGGCCAGGACGACGAGCAGCGACACCAGGCCGCCGAAGAGCGTGGCCCGCAGGGAGTGGTCGGCGAGGCGGCCGCCCAGCAGGTTGCCCGCGGTGGCGCCCACGCCGAACAGGGCCAGCAGCAGGGTCACGCTGGCGTCGGCGTACCCGGCGGTGTCCGTGAGCATCGGCGTGATGTAGCTGTACGCCGAGAACAGCGCGCCGAAGCCCGCGACGGTGGTGGCGAGGGCCAGCCAGACGGGGAGGGAGCGCAGGGCGGCCAGTTCGCCGCGCACGCCCGTCGCGGAGGCGTGCGCCCGGTCGCGCGGGACGAGGAGCGCCAGGGACGCGATCGCCACCAGGCCGATCGCGCTGACGCCGAGGAACGTCGCCCGCCAGCCGAGGTGCTGGCCCATGAGCGTGGCGACCGGAACGCCCGCGATGTTGGCGACCGTCAGGCCGAGGAACATCAGGGAGACGGAGCGGGCCTTGCGTTCCGGCGCGACCATGTTCGTGGCGACGACGGCGCCGACGCCGAAGAAGGCGCCGTGCGGCAGGCCGCTGAGGAAGCGGGCGGCGAGCAGCGAGTGGTGGCCGGGGGCGAGGGCGGACAGGGCGTTGCCCGCCACGAACAGGACCATCAGGCCGATCAGGACCGTCCGCCGGGACAGCCGGGCGGTGGCCGCCGCGAGCAGCGGGGCGCCGATGACGACGCCCAGCGCGTACGCCGAGACCAGGTGGCCGGCGGTGGGGATCGAGATGCGCAGATCGTCCGCGACGTCGGGCAGCAGGCCCATCATCACGAACTCGGTGGTACCGATGCCGAAGGCGCCCACGGCAAGGGCGAGCAGGGCCAGGGGCATGAAGGGGGGTGCCTTTCGAGAGCGGAGGTCCGTACTTCGTATGTTCCAGTACGGAACAAAGCCTCTCAGGGCGAGTATTCCGCCAGGTTACGGGGCGGTGGCCGGGGGCCGCCGCATAGGGGGTGACCTGGGGTTTCAGGAACCGGATGTGGCGACGTTCACACGGGCGGCGACCGGGAGGTGATCGCTGCCGGTGGCCGGCAGGGTCCAGCTGGTCTCCGGCTCGACGCCCGTGACGAGGATCTGGTCGATCCGGGCCATCGGGAACGACGCCGGCCAGCTGAAGCCGAAGCCGTCGCCCGCCGCGCCCTGCGTGGAGCGCAGCTGGGAGGTGATCGCGTTCAGCGCGCGGTCGTTCATGGTCCCGTTGAGGTCGCCGAGGAGGATCTTCCGCTCCAGTGGCTCGTCGGCGATGGCCTCGCCCAGCGCGTCGGCGCTCTTGTCCCGCTGCCGGGCGGTGAACCCGGCCTCCAGCTTCACCCGGACCGACGGCAGATGGGCGACGTACACGGCGATGGGCCCCTCGGGCGTGGTCACCGTGGCGCGCATCGCGCGCTTCCAGCCCAGGCGGATGTCCACCGCGTCGACGTCGCTCATCGGGTACTTGCTCCACAGCCCGACGGTGCCGACCACCGCGTGGTACTTGTACGTCGGCGCCAGCGCGTCCTCGTAGGTGGCGACCGCGGACGCCTTCAGCTCCTCCAGGGCGAGCACGTCCGCGCCGGAGGCGGCCACGGACCGGGCCGTGCCGGCCGGGTCCGCGTTGCCGGCGTTGACGTTGTGCGTGGCCACCGTCAGGTCGCCGCCGGCGCCGGCCTTGTCGGTGAGCAGGCCGCCGAAGAGGTTCAGCCACACGATCGCCGGGACCAGGACCGCGATCAGCGCCGTCGCCGACCGCCGCACCAGGGCCACGGCCAGCAGGACGGGGACGAACAGGCCCAGCCACGGCAGGAAGGTCTCGGTCAGGCTGCCGAGATTGCCTACGGCGTTGGGAATGTGGGCGTGCGCCGCCATGACGGCCGAGAGGAGGAGGGCCACGAGGGCGGTGACCAGGCCGCGGCGCCAGATCCGCCGGTCGCCGCGCCGGCCCGCGGCCAGCCGCTCGATCAGGCGTCGAAGCCGGGTGCCGCGGCGCCCGGGCCCCGGGCCGCCGTTGTCCGTCTCCGTCATGTACGCCTGCTGCGCCATACCGTCGCCTCACTGCCTGCCGTGCACACCGTCGCCCCCCGTGCCACAAGACCCTAGGGGATGATCGGCTCCGTTCCCGCCGTCCCATGACGGCCGTACGGGCACGAGGACGTGGATGCCGGGGCGGCCAGTTGCACCCGGACGCGGGACGCGTGGGGCTTGTGACGAAACGCGCACATTCGCATCGCGGGACGCCGGTCCGGCGGGCGGGGGGTGCTCTGGCCCTCGCCGACCCGAGGTGCCACCATGGAGGGGATCCGGGGACGCCGTCAGGGCGCCTCGAGATGACACGAAGGAGCCGTTGCAATGACGCAGCTTTCGGCTGCCCGGAACAAGTCCGCCGACGGCAGCAAGGCGCTGTACGGCGGCAAGGGCACCCGCCGCATCACCGTCCGCGACATCGCCGCCGCCAAGGAGCGCGGCGAGAAGTGGCCGATGCTCACCGCGTACGACGCGATGACCGCGTCCGTGTTCGACGAGGCCGGTATCCCGGTCATGCTGGTCGGCGACTCCGCGGGCAACTGCCACCTCGGGTACGACACCACCGTGCCCGTCACCCTCGACGAGATGACCATGCTGTCGGCCGCGGTCGTGCGGGGCACCAACCGCGCCCTGATCGTCGCCGACCTGCCCTTCGGCTCGTACCAGGAGGGGCCGGTGCAGGCGCTGCGCTCGGCGACCCGGCTGGTGAAGGAGGCGGGCGCGGGCGCCGTGAAGCTGGAGGGCGGCGAGCGGTCGCACCGGCAGATCGAGCTGCTGGTGGAGTCCGGCATCCCGGTGATGGCGCACATCGGGCTCACCCCGCAGTCCGTCCACGCCATGGGCTACCGCGTGCAGGGGCGCGGCGAGGAGGCGGCCCAGCAGCTGCTGCGGGACGCCAAGGCGGTCCAGGACGCCGGCGCCTTCGCCGTGGTGCTTGAGCTGGTGCCGGCCGAGCTCGCGGCCGAGGTGACGCGGACCCTGCACATCCCGACGGTCGGCATCGGCGCCGGTCCCGAGACCGACGCGCAGGTGCTGGTGTGGACCGACATGCTCGGGCTGACCGGCGGCCGGGTGCCGAAGTTCGTCAAGCGGTACGCCGACCTGCGCCAGGTGATGGGTGACGCGGCGAAGGCGTTCGCCGAGGACGTCGTCGGCGGAACGTTCCCGCAGGAGGAGCACTCCGTCCACTGAGGCCCCCGGGCCACCGGCCCGCGGGCCCACCGAGCCACTGCCCGCACCACGGCAGCCCGCCGATCCTCCCCCGTCGGCGGGCTGCCCCTTTCGGGCGGGGAAAAGGGGCGGCAGGAGGGGCAGACGGAGCCGCCGGGGACCGCGCCGAGCTGCCGAAGCTGCGTCAGGACGTCGACGACACCCCAGATCTCGGTGATGCGGCCGCCGCCGAGGCGGAAGACGAAGATCTCGCCGTAGCGGACGGAGGCTCCGGTCGGGGGCAGCCCCCGGTACTCGCCCCGGTGGGTCCCGGTCACCGTGTTCCGGCACACCACCTTGTCCCCCTCGGCGATCACGTCCTCGACGGTGACGCGGAGGTCGGGGAAGGCGCGCAGCAGTACCGCCCACACCTGCTTCAGGGCGCGCGCTCCCGTCGCCCCCGTCGGTACCGGCGCGTGGAACAGCACGTCCGGTGCGACCACGTCGTCGATGGTCCTCGCGACGCGTCCGGCGTCGCCGCTGTTCACCGCCGCGTGCAGGCGGTCCAGCGGCGTTCGGCCGAGCGCTGTCCGGGCTGTCGGCATGTGCTCCTCCTCCATGCTCGTCGGTGGTGTCCGTATGCGTTCGCGTCCCTATGACGGAGCGGGCCGCCCCGGTGTGACACGGGGCGGCGCTTTCCGGAGGGGAGGGCGGTGGTCGTCGGCGGTCCGTCGGCGGGCCGGGCCGTCTGTCGGCGGTCTGTCGGCGGTCTGTCGGCGGTCTGTCGGCGGGGGCTGGCACCGTCTTCGGTATGACGCGAATCGATGACTACCCCGAGGCCGCGAAGAGCGCGGTCACCGTGCGGGGGCTGGTCAAGCACTACGGCCGGACCAAGGCGCTGGACGGCGTCGACCTGGACGTCCGCGAGGGCACCGTGATGGGTGTGCTCGGGCCGAACGGTGCCGGCAAGACCACCCTCGTGCGCATCCTGTCCACCCTCATCGCCCCCGACGCCGGGCAGGCCGTCGTCGCCGGCTACGACGCCGTACGGCAGCCGCGGCAACTGCGCCGGGTGATCGGGCTCACCGGCCAGTACGCCTCGGTGGACGAGAAGATCCCGGGCTGGGAGAACCTCTACATGATCGGCCGGCTGCTGGACCTGCCCCGCAAGGCGGCGCGGGCCCGGGCCGACGAGATGCTGGAGCGGTTCTCGCTGACCGAGGCCGCCCGGCGGCCCGCGGGGACCTACTCCGGCGGCATGCGGCGGCGCCTGGACCTCGCCGCCTCCATGATCGGACGGCCCGCCGTGCTCTTCCTGGACGAGCCGACCACCGGCCTGGACCCGCGCACCCGCAACGAGGTGTGGGACGAGGTGAAGCGGATGGTCGGGGACGGGGTGACCGTCCTGCTGACCACCCAGTACATGGAGGAGGCCGAGCAGCTCGCCGCCGAGCTGACCGTCGTGGACCGGGGCAAGGTCATCGCCGGCGGCCGTATCGAGGATCTGAAGGCCAAGGTGGGCGGGCGCACGCTGCGGATCCGCCCGGCCGACCCGCTGCGCCTGCGGCCGCTCGCCGCCTCCCTGGACGAACTGGGCGTCACCGGGCTGGCCGGCGCCACCGTGGACGCCGAGAACGGCTCCGTGCTGGTGCCCGTCCTCAGCGACGAGCAGCTGACCGCCGTGATCGGCGCGGTGACCGCGCGCGGCATCACGCTCGCCGCCGTCACCACCGAACTGCCCAGCCTGGACGAGGTGTTCCTGTCCCTCACCGGCCACCGCGCCAGTGCCCCGCAGGACGCCGTGCCCGCCGACGCCCGCGAGGAGGTCGCCGTATGAGCGCCGCCACCGTCACCCCCGACGCCCGGATCCCGCTGCGCGGGCATCTGCGGCACACCGGCGCGCTGGTGCGCCGCAACCTGCTGTGGATACGGCAGGACCCGGAGTCGCTGTTCGACGCCGTGCTGATGCCGGTCGTGTTCACGCTGCTGTTCGTGTACGTCTTCGGCGGGTCGATCGGGCAGGCCCTGGGCGGCGGCCAGGACCAGTACGTGCAGTACGTGGTGCCCGGCCTGCTGGCCATGATGAGCCTGACCATGGCCCAGGGGGTCGGCACCGGCTTCAACCAGGACTTCAACTCCGGTGTCATGGACCGCTTCCGGTCCCTGCCCATCGGGCGCGGCTCCGTGCTGATCGCCAAGATCGTGGTGGAGCTGGCGCGGATGCTGGTCGCGACGGCGATCCTGCTGGCCGTGGGTGTCCTGGTCGGTTTCGACATCACGAACTGGGGCGGCCTGGTGGCCGCCGTGGCCCTGACGGCGGCGTTCGGCTCCGGCCTGATGTGGGTGTTCCTCACGCTCGGCGTCACCATGAAGAACGTCCAGTCCGTGCAGGCGATGGCCTTTCTGGTGATGATGCCGCTCCAGTTCGGCTCGTCCGTCTTCGCCCCGCCCAGCTCGATGCCGGGCTGGCTGCGGGCCTTCACCGACTACAACCCCGTCTCGGCCCTCGCGGACGCCTCGCGCGGGCTGATGACCGGCGGTCCGGTCGCGCACGACCTGTGGCTGACCCTCGCCTGGTCGGCCGCGCTCACGGCGGTGATGGCGCCGGTGGCCGTCCACAAGTTCCGCACCAAGAGCTGACCGGCCCGCCGGGCACGGGCACGTCAGACCAGGGCGGCGGCCTCCTCGGGGGAGAGGCCGCCGCCCTCGGCGTACGCGGCCTCGTACGCCTCGGTGCCGAGCGCCTCCCGGACCCGGGCGACGGCCCGTTCGCGGGCCTCGCGCTCCATGGCCGTCGTGACATGGGCCGGGGGCGTCATCGCGGCGGCGGCTCCCAGGCAGCGGGCGGCGTCCCGGGCCCGGCGCCCGCCGTCCACGCGGGCCAGCGCCATCGCGGCGATCGTCAGATAGGCGGCGCGCATGTGCGGGGCGATGGCCGCGGACAGGGGGTCGTCGGCCTGTTCCAGTGCCCTGCGGATCGTCGGCAGGGACTCCTCGTGGCGGCCTTCCAGGGTGTCCAGCCACGCCTCGGAGGCGAGGACGAACGCGTCGAAGGCGGCGAAGTGGGCGATGGGGGACTCCTCGCGCAGCCGGCGCAGCTGCTCGCGCGCCTCCCGCGTCCGGCCCGTCATGGACAGCCGGCCGGCGAGGAAGAGCCGGGCGGCGGGCAGGGCGTCGCTGTCGCCGGTGCGGACCGACTCCTCGATCACCTCGCGCAGGATGCGCTCGCCCCGTTCGGCCTCGTCCGGGTCGCCGGAGTCGACCAGCGCGCTGCCGCGCCGGGCGCCGAGGACCGCCATCTGGGCGTGGGCGCCCAGGCGTTCGGCGTACTCCGCGGCAGCGGCGTAGTCGGCGGCGGCCCGCAGGTGCTCGCCCGTGCGTTCGAGGGCCTCGGCGCGCGCGGACAGCGCCTCGGCCGTGCCCCAGGCGTCGCCCAGGCGCCGGAAGATCTCCAGCGACTCGTCGGCGTCGCGCGCGGCGTCGCCCGCCCAGTCGGGCCGGTGGGCCAGGACGGTGGCGCGCATCTGGAGGCTGCCGGCCAGCTCCCAGTCGAACCCCGCCGTCTCGCGGCAGGTGCGCACGGCCGCGTCCAGCAGGAGGCGCAGCCGCTCCAGGTCGCCGGTAAGCATCACGGCGACGAACCACAGCAGGCCGGGGCTGCGGCAGGTCTGCGGCAGACCGGGCTCGTAGGTGGCGGCGATGACCCGCAGCTTCGCCCGCAGCGCCGGGGAGCTCAGGACGTCCGGCTTCCTGTCCAGGCAGGCCAGATGGGCCAGGTGCACGCCGCGCCGGGCCTCGGCGAGGACCTCACCGGTCATCGGGGGCGGGGCGGCCGTGCAGCGCTCCCACACCGGGCCCGCGGGCCGGACCGGCTCGGTGAACGGATCGGGCCCGAGCGCCGCCACCTCGCCGCACCAGGTGCCGGCCTCGATCCTCAGGTCGCGCATCTGCCAGTACCAGACCAGTGACAGCGCCAGGCACAGGGCCTCCTGCTCGTCGCGCGCGGCGACGGCGCGGCGCAGGGCGGTGCGGATGTTCTCGTACTCCCGCTCCAGCCGCTCGATGGCGGCGAGCTGGCCGGGGCCGCGCAGCGAGGTGTCGCTAGCACGCGCCAGTTCGCGGTAGTACGTCAGGTGCGCGCGCTCCGCCTCGCGGCGCCCGCCGGTCTCGTCGAGCCGCTCGCCGGCGTACTCGGCGACGGTCTCCAGCAGCCGGTAGCGCATCTCGCCGTCCCCCGCGGGCGCGGCGACGACCAGCGACTTGTCGACGAGGGAGCCGAGCACCTCCAGGGCGGCCGGTCCGCACACGGCCTCGGCGGCGGCGAGGTCGCAGCCGCCCGCGAACACCGACAGGCGGCGCAGGACGTCCCGCTCGTCCTCGTCGAGCAGCTCCCAGGACCAGTCGACGACGGCGCGCAGGGTCTGCTGGCGGGGCAGGACGGTGCGGCTGCCGGAGGTGAGCAGCCGGAAGCGGTCGTCGAGCCGGTCGGCTATCTGGCGCGGCGTCAGCATGCGGAGGCGGGCGGCGGCCAGTTCGATGGCCAGGGGCAGGCCGTCGAGGCGGCGGCAGATCTCGGCGCAGGCGCCGGGGTCGTCCTCCACACGGAAGCCGGGCCGGGCGGCGGCGCCCCGGTCGGCGAGCAGCCGCAGCGCCGCCGGCTCGGGCAGCGGCTCCACCGGCCGCAGCAACTCGCCGGGGACGCCGAGGGGTTCGCGGCTGGTGGCCAGGACGGTGAGGCGCGGGCAGCGGGCGAGCAGTTCCTCGGTGAGGCGGGCGGCCGCCTCGACGACGTGCTCGCAGTTGTCCAGGACGATCAGCATGCGGCGCCGGCCGCAGTGCTCGACGAGACGGTCCACGGGGTTCCCGGTCCGGTCGGTGACGGCCCGTATCTCCTCGGCGCCGGCGCCGTACAGCACGGTCTCGCGGGCGCCCACGGCGGTCAGGACCGCCTCGGGGACGGCGTCCGGGTCGTCGAGCGGCGCCAGCTCGGCCAGCCACACGCCGTCCCGGGCCGCCTCCCCCGCGGCCTCGGCGGCCTCCTGCGACAGCCGGGTCTTGCCGGCTCCGCCCGGTCCGAGCAGGGTGACGAGCCGGGCGGTCGCCAGGTCGCCCCGGATGACCTCGAGGTCGGCGTCCCGGCCGACGAAGGAGGTCAGGCGGGCGCGGAGGTTGCCGCGCGGACGGTCGGGCCGGGCGGCCGGTGGCGCGGGCGGGGACGGGGGCGGGGGCGGGGCCTCCGGCCGCTGGAGCAGCTCGCCGTGGAGCGCGCGCAGCGCGGGCCCCGGGTCGGCACCGAGCCGGTCGGCGAGCAGCCGCCGCACGTCCTCGTAGGCGGCCAGCGCCTGGGCGGTGCGGCCGGTGTCGCGCAGGGCGCGCAGCCGCAGCGCCTGGAGGGGCTCGTCCAGGGGGTGGGCGTCGCACAGGGCGGTCAGCTCGGGCAGGGCGTCCTCGGCGCGGCCGAGGGCGAGCGCGGCGGTGTGGCGGGCGCGCAGCGCGTCCAGGCGCCGGGTCTCCCAGCGGGCCGCCTCGGCGGTGCGGTCGGGCAGGTCGGCGAGGACGGGGTCCCGCCACAGGGCGAGGGCGTCGTCGAGCAGTTCGGCCGCCTTGACGGGGTCGCCGTCGGCCAGGGCGCGCAGGCCCTCGCCGCTCAGCCGGCCGAAGCGGTGCAGGTCGACGTCGTCGGCGCAGGCGGTGAGCCGGTAGCCCCCGTCGGCGGAGGCGACCGCGTCCGCGCCGAGCGTCCGGCGCAGCCGCCCGACCAGCGCTTGCAGCGCCCCCACGGCGTCGGCGGGCGGGGCGCCGTCCCACACCTCCTCCACCAGCCGGGCCGCGGGCACGGTGCGGCCGGGCCGCAGGGCGAGCACGGTCAGCAGGGCGCGCAGCCGCGCACCGCCGACCGGGACGGTGGTGCCGTCGGGGCCGGCTGCCTGAGTGGTGCCGAGAATGCGGTAGCGCACGGGGTCCATTGTCTCCGGTGACGCGAAACCCGGTCATGGGGGTTTCCGCGGCGCGGCGCGGCGGGGCCCGCGCGCCGCGGGAGGTCCGTCCCGTTCCGTCCGCCAGGAACCGGAGACCGGGCGCGAGACGTTCCCCCCTCGCGCCCGGTACGGTCGGGCGGCCACCGCGTGTCGAGCCCAGGGAGCCCCATGACCACCGCCACCACCCGCCATGGCGAGCGGCGCATCAGCCCCGTCTTCGTCGGGATCCTGGCCGTCGCGGCGGTCACCGGCTGGGCCGCCTGGACCGGGTTCGCCGAGCAGCCGGGCCTGGCGGTGTTCCTGTTCGTGACGGCCGCGTGGATCGTCTCCCTGTGCCTGCACGAGTACGCGCACGCGCGCACCGCCCTGCACGGCGGGGACATCTCGGTCGGCGCGAAGGGCTACCTGACGCTGAACCCGCTGAAGTACACGCACGCGCTGCTGAGCATCGTGCTGCCGGTGATCTTCGTGATCATGGGCGGCATCGGCCTGCCGGGCGGTGCCGTGTTCATCGAGCGCGGGCGCGTTCCGGGCCGCTGGCGGCACAGCCTGATCTCCGCGGCGGGCCCGCTGACGAACGTGCTGTTCGCCGTGGTGTGCACCGCCCCGTTCTGGCTGGACGCGCTGGACGGCGTGCCGCACGACTTCCGGCTCGCGCTGGCCTTCCTGGCGCTGCTCCAGGTCACGGCGGCGGTCTTGAACTTCCTGCCGGTGCCCGGCCTGGACGGCTACGGGGTGATCGAGCCCTGGCTGTCGCACTCCGTGCGGCGGCAGCTGGAGCCGTTCGCGCCGTTCGGGCTGCTGCTGGTGTTCGCGCTGCTGTGGGTGCCGTCGCTGAACGGCGCGTTCTTCGACGCGATCGACACCGTGCTGCGCGCCCTCGGGATCAGCGACTTCGACTCGTACTGCGGCTTCGAGCTGTACCGCTTCTGGCAGACCGACGAGATCTGCTCGGCCGGCCGGTGACCGGCGGCCGGGCGGTCAGCCCGCGGCCGAGGTGGAGCGGCGGGTGTCCCGGCCGCGCTTGAGGTAGTACCAGCACATGTTGGACGACACGCCCATCAGCAGTACCCACACCACGCCCATCAGCACGCTGCCCCGCGCGAACGAGACGACGGCGGCGGCGAGGGCGAGCACGCAGACGACCAGGGCGTAGAGGGCGAGGCGGGGCATGGGGTCGGCTCCTGTCGGGGGACACGGTGGCACTGGTTTGCGTCCACCAGTGTCCCCCATCGCCTCATACGTCCGTGACGCGGAGCCCGGCGTGTGCCTTGTAGCGGCGGTTGACGGAGATCAGGTTGGCGACCAGCGACTCGACCTGGTGGGCGTTGCGCAGCCGCCCGGCGAAGATGCCGCGCATGCCCGGGACGCGCCCGGCGAGCGCCTGCACGATCTCCACGTCGGCCCGCGCCTCGCCCAGCACCATGACGTCGGTGTCGATCTCCTCGATCTCCGGGTCCTGGAGCAGCACGGCGGACAGGTGGTGGAAGGCGGCGGTGACCCGGCTGTCCGGCAGCAGGGCGGCGGCCTGCTCGGCGGCGCTGCCCTCCTGCGGCTTCAGGGCGTAGGCGCCCTTCTTGTCGAAGCCGAGCGGGTTGACGCAGTCGACGACCAGCTTGCCGGCGAGTTCCTCGCGCAGCGATCGAAGCGTCTCGCCGTGCCCCTCCCAGGGAACGGCGACGATCACGATGTCGCCGCGGCGGGCGGTCTCGGCGTTGTCGGCGCCCTCGACGCCGTGGCCGAGCTCGGCGGCGGCGGCCCGCGCGCGCTCGGCGGCCCGGGAGCCGATGATCACCTTCTGGCCGGCCTTGGCGAGCCGGTAGGCCAGGCCCTTGCCCTGCGGTCCGGTGCCGCCGAGCACGCCGACGACCAGTCCGGAGACGTCGGGCAGGTCCCAGGGGTCCTTGGCGGGGGCCTTCTGTCCGCCCTGTGCTGCGCTGTCGGTAGAGGTCATGGGCCGACTCTACGTGCGCCCCGCCGCGCCCACCGGATCAGGTGCCGGCGCCCGCCTCCCCGGCGCCCCCTGCCCCCGGCGGGCGCCGGGTCGCGTGCCCGGACCGGGCGAATCCGCGGCGAACCCCGGGCCGCGCGGAGCCGGCTGCGGCAGGATGCGCCCATGGACGCCGTACGGGTCGCGCTGCTGCGCGACGTACTCGCCGGGACCGAGTGGCTGGGGGCCACCCGCAGGTTCGCGGGGGCGCTGCGGGGGTCGGTCGTGTCGCACGGGGGCGGGCTGCTGCTGGTGGGCACGCCGGAGTACGAGCCGTGGCACCTGGCCGCCCACCTGGTGGACGAGGCGGCCTGGTCGGGGACGCCGGAGCTGGCCCCGACCCTGGTACGCCACGACACGCGTCCGGCGGACCCGCCGCATCTGGCGGTCGGGCTGGGGCGGCTGGCGGCGGCCCGGCGGGGCGAGACGCTGCTGGTGGTGGCACCGCGCGACCCGGACCCGCCCCTTCTCGAACGGGTGCACGATGCCCGGCGGGCCGGGGCGACGGTCCTGGCCCTCGGTGCCGGGGAGGGCGACCTGGCCGCCCTGGCCCACGAGGAGCTGGCCGTTCCGCAGGGCGCCGAGCTGGACCTGGACACCGTGCAGCACCTGGTCAGCGCCGCGGCGGGGGAGAACGCGCTGCCCGCTCCCCGGGGCCGGCGGCGGCTGCGGGACCGGCTCTCCCGGCTGGCGGACCAGCTGACGGCACCGCCGCCGGGGCACTGGTAGGGGCGGGCGGCGGCGGAAGCGGGCCGCCGCGGGCGCCGGGCCCCGGCGGGCGCCGTCCGGGGACGGCGCGTCCACCCGCCGCCTCACCCCTGGCGGGCCCGGCCCTCCGGCGGGAGGGTCAGTCGTCGTCCGAGCGGGCCGCGGGGGCGTCGTGCCAGCGGGGATCGTTCTCCCACTGGAGATTGCGCTCCCGCGCGGACTCCATCGCGTGCTCGGCCTCCGTGCGGGAGGCGTAGGGTCCGAAGCGGTCCTTGCCCGGGCACTCGGGCCCCTCCTCGACCTTCTTGTGCTCCAGGCAGTAGTACCACTCGCCCGGCTTTCCGGCCGTGCGCTTCTTGAACAGGGCCATGAGCGGCTCCTTTCGCCGGGGACATGGTCTCGTATGCCCGCTGGTTAGACTCGCTGACATGTCTGGCCAGTCGCTGCTCGTACCAGGGGAGCTGTCTCCCACCCGTTCCGTACCCGGAAACATCCGCCGCCCCGAGTACGTCGGCAAGCCGGCGCCCACGCCGTACACCGGCCCGGAGGTGCAGACGCCCGAGACGATCGAGGCGATGCGCGTGGCCGGGCGGATCGCGGCGCGGGCGATGGCGGAAGCCGCCAAGCACATCGCGCCCGGCGTGACCACGGACGAACTGGACCGGGTCGCGCACGAGTACATGTGCGACCACGGCGCCTACCCCTCCACGCTGGGCTACCGCGGCTTCCCCAAGTCGCTGTGCACCTCGGTCAACGAGGTGATCTGCCACGGCATCCCGGACTCCACGGTGCTGCGCGACGGCGACATCGTCAACCTCGACGTGACGGCGTACATCGGCGGCGTGCACGGCGACAACAACGCCACCTACCTGGTCGGGGACGTCGACGAGGAGAGCCGCCTGCTGGTCGAGCGCACCCGCGAGGCGCTCAACCGGGCGATCAAGGCGGTCAAGCCGGGCCGCCAGATCAACGTCATCGGCCGGGTCATCGAGTCGTACGCCAAGCGTTTCGGGTACGGGGTCGTGCGGGACTTCACCGGGCACGGGATCAACAGCTCGTTCCACTCGGGGCTGATCGTCCCGCACTACGACAGCCCGCACGCCACGACGGTCATCCGGCCCGGCATGACGTTCACGATCGAGCCGATGCTGACGCTCGGGACGCACGAGTACGACATGTGGGACGACGGCTGGACCGTCGTGACCAAGGACCGCAAGCGGACCGCCCAGTTCGAGCACACGCTGGTGGTGACGGAGACCGGGGCGGAGATCCTCACCCTGCCGTAGCGGCCCGCCCGGTCCGTCACCGCTCCAGCAGCGCCCGCCCGCCGATCTCCACCCAGCCGTCCGGCTGCGGCGCGGTCAGGAGTTCGGGCACGTCGAGCAGCCGGGCCGCACCGGCGCACGGGTGACCGGCGAAGGGCAGGCGCAGGGCGGGGGTGTAGATGCCGGTGACGCCGCGCTCGGGGTCGTCCACGCACACCGTCTCGCCGGACCCGAGCCGGGCGGCCAGCGCCTGGCGCTCCGCGCGCTCCGGAACCACCGATCCGTCGCGTACGACGCCGAGCTCGTTGCCGTATCCGCCGTGGGGCGCGCAGAAGACGCGCAGGACGTCGTAGTCGTTCACGGGGGGGGGAGCATTCAAGCACCGCGCGAGCGAGCTGGGTCCGCCGACGGCCGGGGGCCGCCAGGTCACGGTGTGGCCGCTGTACCCGGACCGGGCGACCGAACCCGCCTGCGCACCGGTAGGGTTCGCCTCCGGAAAGGGGAAGGTGAAGGGACCTGATGAGCAGGGATCGCGGCTCTCGACGGCTCCGCAGGCCTGTCCGGAGCGCACTGATAGCGGCCTCCGTGACCGCTTTGTCGTTGACGGCGAGCGGATGCGTGGTGGTGCACGGCGAGCGCGAGGTGCTCCCGGCGGCCTCCCGCGCCGAAGCGACCGAGGCGCTCCGGCAGTTCACGACCGCGTACAACAAGGCGGACGAGGCATACGACAGTTCACTGGACGCCGACCACACCACCGGTGCCCTCGCCGACATCGACGCCGCCCGGCTGAAGGCGGGCCATGCCAACAACCCCGGTGGCAACCCCTCGCACACACCGCTGAAGCTGACGGACGCGAAGTTCACGATCCCGAAGAAGGCGGGCTGGCCGCGCTGGTTCCTGGCCGACGCCCGCGGCAACAAGGGCGGTGACGCGCGCTGGCTGCTGGTGTTCACCCGTGACGGGCTGGAGCAGCCCTGGGAGGTGGCCTACCTGACGCTGACCGCCGCCGGTGACGTACCGGAGTTCAAGACGGACAAGGACGGGTGGGCCGAGGCCGTCCCCGCCGACTCCACCGACCTCGCCGTCCCCCCGGCCGATCTGAGCAAGGACTACACGACCTATCTGAAGGACGGCGGGGACACCTTCGCGGCCGGTGCCCACACCAGTCGGTGGCGGGAGCTGCGGAAGAAGCAGGCGATCCGGCCCGGCCTGGCGCGGCAGTACATCGACGAGCCGCTGACGCACGGCGACTACGCGCCGCTGGCGCTGCGCACCGCCGACGGCGGCGCGCTGGTGTTCTTCACCACGCGCCACTTCGAGAAGCAGACCGCCGCGCAGGGCGCGTCCGTGCCCCGGCCGAACAAGGACGTGCTGGCACTGACGACGGGCGAGATCAAGCAGTCCCTCACCCTGGAGTTCGTCTCCAACGAGGTCGCCCTCGATCCGCCGAAGGGCTCGGACGAGCCGCGGGTGACGGTCCTGGGGCGGATCCAGGGCCTGACGTCGGCGCAGGGCGGCTGAGGGCTGCCGTCCGGGCCGGGCCGCGGGCTAAGGTCTCCGGGCGCGCGGGAAGGGTCCGGGGACTCCGGGGGCTGTCGGCGGGCGGCTCCCGGGGCCGTGGCGGGGCGGGGGGCCGTGCCGCGGGGTCAGTGGCGCAGGGGCCAGGCCGTGCCCGCGTGGTCGGATTCCTCGGCGGCGTACCGGGCGCAGGCGTCGGTCAGCGCCTCCAGCAGCGTCAGCGGGTCCGGCAGCGGGTGCTCCGGGCCGCGGACCCAGCGCACCGCCTGGTGCTCTCCGGGCAGCCGGGCGGGCGGTACGAGGACGTAGGACCCGCGGCAGTGCCAGCGCAGGCCCGGATGCTCGTCCATCGTCTCCGGGTGGCAGTCCAGCTCGCACGGCCACCACTCGTCCTCGTCCTCGGGGGTGCCCCGGGTGAGGGTGAAGAACAGCATGCGGCCGTCGTCGCTCTCGGCGACCGGGCCGACCTCGACGTCCGCGCCGAGCAGCCGCTCCAGCGCCTCCCGGCCCGCCCGGAGCGGCACGTCGAGGACGTCGTGCACCATGCCGGTCGCGGTGATGAAGTTGGCCTGCGGCTGGTGCCGGGCCCAGCGCTCGATCTGCGCGCGGTCGGTCGTGGACTGCGTCTGCCAGGCGAAGGAGATCGGATGGCGGGCCGGGGTGGGACAGCCGACCCGGTCGCAGGAGCACCGGTAGCCGACCGGGTGCGCGGCGGGCGCGAGCGGCAGTCCCGCGCCGGCGGCGGCGAGCAGCAGGGCCTCCCGGCCGCCGTCACCGGCGGCCTCCTTCGGGCGGCGTCCGCGCAGCCACTGGGAGATTTTGCCCTGAAGGCCGCCTCGGCCGCCGAACTCCGCGCTCATCTATCCCCTCGCCTCGCCGTCGTGCGGAACAGCATGCCCTATGGTCCCACCATCCCGCGCGCTGGGGGGGCCGGGGCTCGGGGTACCCAACGGGGCGGGGACCTACGCCGCACGCGCGGCGCTCCCGCGGGCCGGCGACCGGCGCGCGTCCCGCCGGAAGGCGCGCTTCGGGGGAGCCCGACCGCAGGTCAGCGCGGTATCAGGCCGTTGAGGGCGTAGTCGACGAGCGTGTCGGTGTATTCGTACGAGATGGGGGCCGTGCGCTGGAGCCAGCGCTGGGCCAGCGGCGAGACGAAGAGCTCCAGGGCGATACGCGGATCGATGTCCGGGCGGACCTGGCCGGCCTCCTGCGCGGCGCGCAGCCGGTCGGTGTAGAGCCGGAGCGAGGGTTCCAGCAGCTTGGCGACGACGACGCGGCCCAGTTCCTCGTCGACCACGCCCTCGGCGGCCAGGGCGCGGAAGGGGGCGTCGTACTTCGGGTCCAGCAGTTCGTCGACGGTCGCGCGCAGCACGCCCTTGAGGTCGGCGGCGAGGTCGCCGGTGTCCGCGATGGCGTACGGGTCCCGGTCCCCGGCGCGTCCCGCCTCCTCGGTCGCGCCGGCCCCCCGGTCGCCCAGGTCGAGGAACGCCTCCAGCAGGACGTCCGCCTTCGACGACCACCAGCGGTAGATCGTCTGCTTGCCGACGCCGGCGCGCGCGGCGATGCCCTCGATGGTGGTCTTCGGGTAGCCGAGCTCCACGACGAGGGCGAGGGCGGCCTCGTAGATGGCGCGGCGGGCCTTCTCGCTGCGGCGCGAGGTGTCGGGGCGGCGGGGGGCGGCGGGGCGGGGCGGGGGCTTCTGGTCGGCCATGGGGCGAATCTATCAGGTTGACAAGACGGTCCGTCTCGTCAGACAGTGGAGTGGTATTCGAGACGGAACGTCTCGTGTCGTCCATGCGCCGGATGGCGGCCCGGCCGGGTGCCGGCCGTGGAGGCCGGCCGGAAGGAGTGGTGTCATGAGCCGAGGCGGAGCCGGGAACATGCTGGGCGTCGGCGGTACCCGTCGGCATCTCGGCCGCGAGGCCCTGCGCGGCGGCGGCCGGGGCCGTCCCGTCGGCGGCGGCCTCGACCCCCAGGCCCAGAAGCGGGAACTCCTGCGCAGGTTGCAGGAGAAACAGGAGAAACGGGAGGGAGCCGGGAAGGCGGAGGGACCCGAGGAGTCGCAGCGGCAGGAGCGGCAGGAAGGGGCCGACGGGGCGGAGGAGCCGAAGGGGGAGACGGAGGCGAGGCCCTAGCGGTGGTCCGCCGGGGGCCAGGGGTCGCCCCATTCCGCGTCGCGGGCCGCCTTGTAGAGGTCGCCGTGGCGCTTGGTGACCGTGGCCCGGCGCAGCGCCGGTTCCGTCTCGCAGAGGTCGAGCAGGACCTGGCCCTTGCGGATCTGCGGCCTGCGGACCACGCGGGACGGGGCCGGCGCGACCGGGAAGCGGGCCGCGGCGACGTAGCTGAACTTCTCGTCCTCGTAGGCGAGCGAGCCGCCCTTGACCTGGCGGTGCAGTGAGGAGCGGCTGACCCGGGCCGAGAAGTGGCACCAGTCCGTGCCGGGCGCGATGGGGCAGGAGTCGCTGTGCGGGCAGGGGGCGGCGACGTGGAAGCCCGCGGAGACCAGGCGGTCGCGGGCCTCGATGACCCGGGCGTAGCCGTCGGGGGTGCCCGGCTCGACGATCACGACGGCCTGCGCGGCGGACGCGGCGGCGTCGACGAGGGCGGCGCGGTCGGGCGCGGTCAGCTCGTTGAGGACGTAGGAGACGGTGACGAGATCAGTGCTCTCCAGAGTGAGCGCCGCTCCGATCCGGGTGCGCTGCCAGGTGACGTCCGCGAGGGCCGGGTTGGCGGCGGCGATCTCCCGGCCGAGGGCGAGCGCCGGCTCGGCCCAGTCGAGCACGGTCACCGGGCGGACGCCGTCCCAGACGGCGCCGGCCGCCCAGGTCGCCGCGCCGGTCCCGCCGCCGACGTCGACATGGCTGCCGGGCGCCCACGCGGGCGCGCTCCGCGCGAACGCCGCCAGCGCCGACCGCACCGCCTCGAAGGTGGCAGGCATGCGGTAGGCGGCGTAGGCGACGACGTCCGCGCGGTCCCGCAGGATCGGCGCGTCGGTGGGGGTGGCGCCCCGGTAGCTGGCGATCAGCCGTTCCACGGCCTGCGCGGCCTGCCGCGCCGGAAGCCCGTCGAGCAGCCCGGCGAGGGCGGCGCGCAGGGTTTCGGCTGGGGATACGGGGGCGGTCACCCGGTGATTCTACGGGGTACGGGCGGGTGTGAGCGGTGCTCTCGCTTCCGGACGGCTCCCCCTCAGCACCGGCCTCGCTCCTCCCCCGGGCCACGCTCACGTCCCTGGTGCCTCCCGCACCGGACTCACGTGCCCGGCGCCTGCCCCGTCTCCCCCGCACCGGACTCACGTGCCCGGCGCCTCCCGCACCTCCCCCCGCGCAAGCCCCGGGCCCCGGCGCCCGCCTCACCTCCCCCGCACCGCCCGCGCCACCCGGGTCCCCGCCGCCGCCCGGGGGCCGTTGTCCGCCTGCCTCCGGCGGGGATGCACCGTGTTCGCCAGCAGGACGAGGAACGTGTCCGTCGCCCGGTCCAGGACCAGCATCGTCCCCGTGAACCCGGTGTGCCCGGCCGCTCCCCGCCCCGCCAGTTCCCCCATGAACCAGGGCTGGTCGAGGGCGAAGCCCAGCCCCGGCGGGGCCAGCAGCAGGTCCACGAAGCCGGGTCCGAGGATGCGGGCGGGCCCGTACGCGCCGCCCGCGAGCAGGGCCCGGCAGAACACGGCCAGGTCCCGGCCGGTGGAGAACAGCCCCGCGTGGCCCGCCACGCCGCCCAGCGCCCACGCGTTCTCGTCGTGGACGACCCCGCGCAGCATCCCCCGGTCCGCCTTGGCCCACGGCCGCCGCTGGTCCTCGGTGGCCGCCGCGCCCGGGCACGGCCCGAAGCGCGTCGCCGTCATGCCCAGGGGGCGGGTGATCCCGTCGCGGACGAGGGCGTCGAGGGAGCGGCCGGTGACGCGTTCCAGGACGTGCTGGAGGAGCAGCATGTTCAGGTCCGAGTAGCGGTACGTGCCGGGCGCCTCCGCCGGCGGCTCCGCCCGCAGCCGGGCCAGCCGCTCCCCCTCGCCGGCGCAGGCGTACAGCGGGAGCTCGGGCCGCAGCCCGGAGGTGTGCGTCAGCAGCTGCCGTACGGTGACGCCGTGCCGGGCGGCGGCGTGGAACTCGGGCAGGTAGGCGCCGACCCGGGCGTCGATGCCGAGCGTGCCCCGCTCGATCTGCTGCACGGCGGCGACGGACGTGAACAGCTTGGTGAGCGAGGCCAGGTCGAAGGGCGTGCCGACGGTCATCGGGACCCGGGCGGCGGCCGGCAGCTCCACGCCCGCGTCGGTCTGCGGGTCGTACGCGGCGTACCGCACGGCCCAGCCCGCGGCCTCCTCCACGGCCAGCACCGGGCCGCGCCCGGCGACCACGACGGCGCCCGCGGCCCAGGGGCGTTCCCCGGTGGTGAGGGCGTGGACCTCCCCGACGAGGTGGCGCAGCTGCCCGGGGTCGAGTCCGGCCCGCTCCGGTGTGTCGCTGCGCAGTCTCGGCGCGCTCAGCTGTCCTCCCCGTTCCTCTCCGCGTCCCTGTCCGGCGCGTACTGCCCGCCCCGCGCGGTGGTCCGCTCCTTCCAGGGACGGCACATTCCCAGGAAGCAGGCCAGTGCCACCAGGGCCGCGGCCAGTTGGACGACCGCCATCGGCAGGGCGGTGTCCTCCCCCGCGATGCCGACGAGCGGGGAGGCGACCGCGCCGATGAGGAAGGAGGAGGTGCCCAGCAGGGCGGAGGCGGAGCCGGCCGCGTGCCTGACCCGCATCAGGGCGAGGGTCTGGGTGTTGGGCAGGGTGACGCCCATGGCGGACATCAGCACGAACAGCGCGGCGGCGACCGGTGCGAGGCCGACGTCGCCGAAGACGCCCAGGGACATCAGCAGCAGCGCGGTGGCGGCGGCGATGACGACCGCGAGGCCGATGCCGAGCACCCGGTCCAGTCCGGCCCGGCCGATCAGCACCTTGCCGTTGATCTGCCCGACGACGACCAGGCCGACGGAGTTGAGGCCGAACAGCAGGCTGAACGTCTGCGGGGAGGCGCCGTGGATCTCCTGGATCACGAACGGCGAGGCGGAGATGTAGGCGAACAGGGAGGCGAAGGCGAAGCCGCCGGCGAGCATGTACCCGGTGAAGGCGCGGTCGGCGAGGAGGGTCCGCAGGGAGCCGAGGGTGTCGCGGACGCCGCCGCCGTGCCGTTCGCCGGGCGGCAGCGTCTCGGGGAGCTTCGTCCAGACGACCCCGGCCAGCACGGCCCCGACCACGGTGAGGACGGCGAACACGCCCCGCCAGTCCGTCACCCGCAGGATCTGCCCGCCGATGAGCGGCGCGACCACCGGGGCCACGCCCGAGATCAGCATGAGGGTGGAGAAGAAGCGGGCCATGGCCACGCCGTCGTACAGGTCGCGGACGACGGCCCGCGCGATGACGATCCCGGCGGCGCCCGCCAGGCCCTGCGCGAGCCGGAAGGCGACGAGGAGTTCGACGGTGGGCGCCAGGGCGCACAGCACGGTGGCGACGACGTAGACGGCGAGGCCGGCGAGGAGCGGGCGGCGGCGCCCCCACCGGTCGCTCATCGGGCCGACCACCATCTGTCCGAGGGCCATGCCGGCCAGGCAGGCGGTGAGGGTGAGCTGGACGGTCGCGGCGGGCGCGCGCAGGGACTCGGTGACCTCCGGCAGCGCGGGCAGGTACATGTCCATCGCCAGCGGCGGTGTGGCGGTGAGGCCGCCGAGGATCAGCGTGACCAGCAGGCTGGTGCGGCGGGTGCCGCGCAGCGCGTCGGCGGCCGGTGCCGTCGCCGGTCCGGCCGCCGGCGCGGTCTCCTGCCGCGGGGTCCGCTGTGCCGCCTTTGGTGAGGTTATGTGTGGGGTTTCCGGTGACGTGCTCGGTATGGATGCCCTGCGTTCGGGCATGTGCCCCTCCCTTTTCGACAGATCCGGCACCTATGCTCTCAGCTCGTGCGAACGGCCCGCAGGACCGCTTGTGGGAATGTGTACGAACGTGAGCGAGGGTGGGGCAGGGTGACGGAACGTAAGGTGCGCTGGGGGATTCTGGCGACCGGAGGGATCGCGGCGGCGTTCACGGCGGATCTCGTCGACCTGCCGGACGCGGAGGTCGTGGCGGTGGCCTCGCGGACGGAGGAGTCGGCACGGGCGTTCGCCGAGCGGTTCGGGGTGCCGCGCGCGTACGGCGGCTGGGAAGGGCTGGCGGCGGACGAGGACATCGACGTCGTGTACGTGGCCACCCCGCACGCGGCGCACCGGGCGGCGGCCGGCCTGTGCCTGGAGGCGGGCCGGAACGTGCTGTGCGAGAAGCCGTTCACGCTGAACGCGCGCGAGGCCGGGGAACTGGTGGCGCTGGCGCGGGCGCGGGGCCGCTTCCTGATGGAGGCGATGTGGATGTACTGCAATCCGCTGGTCCGCCGGCTGAAGGAGCTGGTGGACGACGGTGCGATCGGTGAGGTGCGCACCGTGCAGGCGGACTTCGGGCTGGCCGGTCCCTTCCCGCCCTCGCACCGGCTGCGGGATCCGGCGCAGGGCGGGGGCGCGCTGCTCGACCTCGGCGTGTACCCGGTGTCGTTCGCGCAGCTGCTGCTCGGGGAGCCGTCGGACGTGACGGCGCGAGCGGTGCTCTCGCCGGAGGGCGTCGATCTCCAGACGGGTGCGCTGCTCTCGTGGGAGAGCGGTGCTCTCGCCTCGGTGCACTGCTCCCTCATCGGGGGTACGGGGACCTCGGCCTCGGTCACCGGCTCACTGGGCCGCGTCGACATCCCGGCCGGCTTCTTCGACCCGGACCGGTTCGTGCTGCACCGGGACGGCCGCGAACCGGAGGAGTTCACGGCCGATCCGGCCGGCGGCCCCCGGGCCGGTTACCGGCACGAGGCCCGGGAGGTGATGCGGGCGCTGCGCGCCGGCGAGACCGAGTCCCCGCTCGTCCCGCTCGACGGCACGCTCGCCGTGATGCGGACGCTCGACGCGATCCGCGAGCGCGTCGGCGTCCGCTACCCGGCCGAGGCGGCCGGCGCCGACGGCGCCGGCGGGGCCGGTGGGACCGGCGAGAGGGAGGCTGCCGTCGTCACGCCGGCCTGAGGCCCTGGTCGCCCACCTCCGTCACGAAGGAGGCGGCGGTGGTGAGCGGCGCGCCCTGCGCGGTCACGTGGGACACCGTCTTGTAGTCGGCCCGCGCCAGCTCCCGGCCGAGGGACACCGTCACATAGCCGCGCAGTCCGTTGAAGAACCTCATGTGCGGGTTGGCGGTCATGAGGGTGTCCCAGTTGGACGGCTTCGCCGAACCGTCGCGGCCGCTGGTGACGGACGTGGTGACGATCTCCGTGCCGATGGTCTTGGAGCCGGGGTCGGAGAAGTCGCGCTTGATGTCGAAGGCGTAGTGCACGTGCACGTCGCCGGTGAGGACCATCAGGTTCTCGACACCGGCGGCCTGCGCGCCGGCCAGCACCCGTTCGCGGGAGGCCGGGTAGCCGTCCCAGGAGTCCATGGAGACCTTGGACGGCAGGGTGGTGGAGTTGTAGCGCCGGGAGAAGGTGACCTGCTGGGGCACCACGTTCCACACGGCGTCCGACCGGTGCCAGCCGTCGATCAGCCAGCGCTCCTGGGCGGCGCCGGTCAGGGTGCGGCTCGGGTCCTCCGACTCGGGGCCGGAGTACTGCCAGCCGTCGCCGTAGGCCTGGTTGGAGCGGTACTGGCGGGTGTCGAGCACGTCGAACTGCGCCAGCCGGCCCCAGTGCAGGCGGCGGTAGAGCTTCAGGTCGGGGCCCTCGGGCAGCTGGGGGCGGCGCAGCGGCATGTTCTCCCAGTAGGCCCGGTAGGCGGCGGCCCGGCGCAGCAGGAACTCCTCCGGCGGGACGCTGTTCTCGGGTGTGTCGTCCGCGTAGTTGTTCTCGGTCTCGTGGTCGTCCCAGGTGACGACGAAGGGGTGCGCGGCGTGCGCGGCCCGCAGGTCGGGGTCCGACTTGTACAGGGCGTACCGCAGGCGGTAGTCCTCCAGCGTCACCGTCTCGCGGTTGAACACCGCGGGCAGCGTGCCGGCGGGGTAGGCGCGGGAGCCGGCGGCGGAGTTGACGGCGTACTCGTAGAGGTAGTCGCCGAGGTGGAAGACGACGTCCACGTCCTCCTCGGCCAGGTGCCTGTAGGCCGTGTAGTAGCCCTCGTCGTACTTCTGGCAGGAGACCAGGCCGAAGTCGAGGCCGGCGGCCCGGCTGCCGCGGGCGGGGGCGGTGCGGGTGCGGCCGGCCGGACTCACCCAGCTTCCTGCGCGGAAGCGGTAGTAGTACACGTGGGCGGGCGCGAGGTGGCCGACCTCGACGTGCACGGTGTGGTCGAACTCCGGGTGGGCGGTGGCCCGGCCGCGTCTGACGACCCGGCGGAACCGTTCGTCCAGGGCCAGTTCCCAGGTGACGGTAACGCGCTGGGCGGGCAGTCCGCCGTCGGGCTGGTACGGGGCGGGGGCCAGGCGCGTCCACAGCAGGACCGAGTCGGGCAGCGGGTCGCCTGAGGCGACGCCGAGGGTGAACGGGTCGTCGGCGATCCGGGCGGCGTCGAGCTCGGCGGCGCTCGCGGCGCCGGCGGCCGGCAGGTTCACCGCGAAGGCGAGCGCGGCGGCGGCGCCGGTGGTGGTCAGGAAGCGGCGGCGGCCGAAGTGCCGTGCGGCGGCGCGCAGTTCCAAAGTGTGCTGTGACGCACGGTCTGCGGGTGTCATCCGGTCCTCCCCTGGCGAACCTCATGAATAGGTGCAAGAGGCATTGGATTCGCCGGAGACGACGCCGGATTGGCACGTACACAACATCCGCATGGCGGGCTGATGAGTTCCGGATGGCGGACCTTCCCGTACGCTGCGGGCGCATGAATGCCATGCAAACGAACCGCCCGGACACCGGCTCCCGGATCGCCGTGGTGACCGGCGCGGGGTCCGGTATCGGCCGCGCGGTCGCCGTCGAACTGCTGCGCGCGGGCTGGTCACTGGCCCTGGCCGGCCGCCGCGCCGAGACCCTGGAGGAGACGGCCGCCCTCGTGCCGGGCGGCACCGCCCTCACCGTCCGCGCCGACGTGTCACGGCCCGAGGACGTGACGGCCCTGTTCGACGCCGTGCGCGACCGCTTCGGGCGGCTGGACCTGCTGTTCAACAACGCGGGGACGTTCGGGCCGGGCGGCGTGCCGGTCGAGGAGCTGTCGTACGACGCGTGGCGGCACGTGGTGGACACCAACCTCAACGGGGCGTTCCTGTGCGCGCAGGCGGCGTACCGGCGGATGAAGGAGCAGGACCCGCGGGGCGGGCGGATCATCAACAACGGCTCGGTCTCGGCGCACACGCCCCGCCCCCACTCGGTGGCGTACACGGCGACCAAGCACGCGCTGACGGGCCTGACCAAGTCGCTGTCGCTGGACGGCCGGCGGCACGGCATCGCGGTGGGCCAGATCGACATCGGCAACGCGGCGACCGACATGACGGCACGGATGCAGACGGGCGCCCTCCAGGCCAACGGCGAGACCGCCCCGGAGCCGGTGATGGACGTCGCCGACGTGGCGCGCACGGTGCGGCACATGGCGGAACTGCCGCTGGAGGCGAACGTGCAGTTCGCGACGGTACTGGCGACGGCGATGCCGTACATCGGACGGGGCTGAGGCGGCGCCGGCCGGCCCTCGGGACGGCCGATTCCGCAACCGCACAAGCGGAGTTAGTACGTCCGCCCTATTGCGGCCGGTGGCGGACGTGTGCTCAACTTTCCTGCACCAGAGCTTCACACTTGAAGCACTGGTCTTCCGCAAGCCATACCGAGGGGGGAAGACGGCAGCCGTTCCACGGCACCGGCTGGGGGTGGACCCGCGACACCGCGGGTGCGCACCGGTGCGTGGAACGGCTGCCGAACATCGGGGGGCTTCGGGGGCGCGCGCCGGCGAGTGACCGGGGGGTACCGGGGGGGGTACCGCGCCGCCAGCCGCGCCCCTGTCCGCGTCCGGTCCGCGCGCCCTACCCGTGCCCGGTCCGCGCGCCCGGCCCGCGCCGCGTCCGGCGCTCAGCCGTGGTCACCGCCCCAGGACGCGCTCCACCTCGGCCATCTGGCCCCCGGTGAGCGGCCCCTTCTCCAGCGCTCCGGCGTTCTCCTCCGCCTGCGCCACCGAGCGGAACCCGGGGATGGGCACGGTGTGCGGGCTGCGCGCCCACAGCCAGGCCAGGGCCCCCTGGGCCGGCGTACGGCCGTCGCTGGTGAGGATGTCCCTGAGCGCCTCGACGCGGGCGAGCCACGCCGGGTCGGCACCCGAGCCGTCGCGGAATCCCCGCAGCCAGACGGGCGGCCGGCTGCGGATGTCCCCGGCCTCCAGCCGGTCACGGACCTTGCGCTGTCCGCTCAGCAGCCCCATCGCGAGCGGACTGCGGGCGATGGAGGCGAGGCCCGCCCGCTCGCACAGGGCGAACATCTCCGGGGCGTCCTGGAGCACGTTGGCCATGTGCTGGACGGCCGCGCAGTGCTCCCCTCGGGCGAACACCGCCGCCCGCTCCGGGTCGTCGGTGCTCCAGGCGTAGGCGCGCACCAGCCCCTCCCGGACGAACTCCTCGCACGTCTCGCGCAGTTCGGCGGCGCGGTCCGGGTCCGCGTCGGCGATGTGCAGCTGGTAGAGGTCGATGTGGTCGGTGCCGAGGCGGCGCAGGGAGGCGGTCAGCGCCCGGCGGGCGTGCTCCGGGGAGTCGTCGCTGCCGGTGAGGGTGCGCGCGTCGGCGTCGAAGAGGTTGCCCCACTTGGTGGCGACGACGGCATCGTCCCTGCGCTTGCCGAGGGCGCGGCCGAGGATCTGTTCGCTGTGCCCGGTGCCGTAGACATCCGCCGTGTCGAAGAAGGTGACGCCCAGGTCGAGAGCGCGCCGGATCGCCCGTACGGACTCCTCGTCGTCCACCTTCCCCCAGCCCAGCGGCTGCCCGTCGGTGGCCTGCCACTCCCCTCCGATCGCCCAGCAGCCGAAGCCGAGGGCGCTCACCTCGATACCGCTGCGTCCCAGTGTGCGTGTGGTCTCCATGGCCGGGACGCTAGGCGTTGGAGTGCACGCCAAGGCAAGGCCCCCGGGCGGCCGGTCTCCGTGCCTCAGGCCTGCCCGGTCTCGAAACGGGAGATCCTGCCGTCCTCGTCGACGGTGAAGCTCCACCGGGTGCGCATCTCCCCCCAGGTGTCGTTGCGGTAGTGGGCGAGCAGGGCCCGGCCGCCGTCGGACTCCCGGTCGACCTCCAGATGGCCGTTGGAGGAGAAGATCTCCCGGTCGATCCAGTCGTCGAGGTCCCGGTCCAGGCCGTCGTCGGCCATCGTGGCGCCGGGCGCGAGCAGGGCCAGGAACGCCTCGCGGTCATGGGCGTTGACGGCGGCGACGAAGGCGCGGACGGCCGGATCGCTGAGGCGGGTGGTCTGAATCGTCATGCCGGTCAGCGTCACACCGGCCACCGGGCCCCGCCACCCGAACGGCACCCAGGGCGAGCCCGCCGGGCACCGGCGGTGCGACGGTGGAGGGGCGAGGGGACCGCCGTCCGCCGAGGGAGCCGACGTGAACTGTTACGACCGACGTGATCTGGGACTGCTGCTGCTCCGTCTGGGCACCGGCGGGGTGCTGGCCGCCCACGGCGCGCAGAAGCTGTTCGGCTGGTTCGGGGGCGGCGGCATCGAGGGGACCGGCCGGGCCATGGAGTCGATGGGCTACGCGCCGGGCCGGGCGAGCGCCATGGCCGCGGGCCTGGCGGAGGCGGGCGGCGGCGCGCTGCTCGCCCTGGGCCTGGCCACCCCGGCCGCCGGTGCGGCGGCGGCCGGGGCCATGGCGGGCGCCGCCGCGGTGCACGCCCCGAACGGGTTCTTCGCCCAGTCCGGCGGCTACGAGTACGCGGTGTCGCTCGGCCTGACCGCCGCCGGCCTCGCCGTCACCGGGCCGGGCCGCCTCTCCCTGGACCACGCGCTCGGCCACGCGGTCAACCGCGGCTGGATGGTCCCGGCGGCGTTCGCGGCGGTGGCCGCGGGCACGGCCGTGGTGATCGGGACGCGGAACCGCCGGCTGCGGCGGGCGGCGGAAGGGCGGCAGGAACCCCTGTTCGAGGAATGACGGACCGCCTCACCGCGAGGGCCCCGCGTGGCAGGCTGCCCCGCATGAGCGATCCGACCCCTTCCCTCCCCCGCGTTGTTTCCGCCTCTCCGGCCGCGGCCGGCCTCTGGGACGCCGTCGACGACCTGTGGCGGTGGCTGGAGACGAACCGGACGGCCGACGGCGAACAGGAACTCCTGCTGCGCGTGCTGAAGCTGTCGGAGGAGGTCGGCGAGGTCGCCCAGGCCGTGATCGGCGCGACCGGCCAGAACCCGCGCAAGGGCGCCACCCACACCTGGGACGACGTCCGGTCCGAACTGTGCGACGTCGTGATCACGGCGCTGGTGGCCCTGCGGACGCTCACCCCCGAGGCCCGCGAGGTCTTCACCCGCCATCTGGACCGGGTCAGGGAACGCTCCCTCGGCGGCTGAGCGGGCCGCGGCGGCCCGGGGCCGCGACCGGGACAGCGCTGGCCGGGGCGGCGATGCGCCGCCCCGGCCTTGCCGTTCACGCGCGCGACCGGAGTCATCCGGGGATGACGCCGGGGAGAAATCCGCCGGTCGCGAGGCCGGGCCCACACCCGGCGCGCGGAGCGGACCGGCCCCTGGGGTCGATGTGTCCGCGCGGTTCGTCGTGTTCCCGTACCGTAGCGGATGATCGATCATTACTCAAAGCCTCGAAGACGATCCGGAGTCGCGATGCCATCCACCCCCGCCACCCCCGCCGCCACCCCCGCTCCCGCCGGGCCGCCGGGCGGGGCCGCGCCGGTCCCGGCCCGTCCGGCCCGGGACCACGGTCCGCTGGGCCGCTCCCCCCTGGACCGCGCGCCCCTGCACGAGCAGGTCCGCCGCTTCCTCCTGGACGGCCTGGTCGCCGGCCGCTGGGAGCCCGGAGACCGGATCGTGGAACGCAGGATCTCCCTGGAACTCGGCATCAGCCAGGCGCCGGTGCGCGAGGCCCTGCGCGAACTGGAGACGATGGAACTGGTCAGCTCCGCGCCCAACCGGGGCGTCCGGGTCCGGGACCTGTCCCTCGACCGGCTCCGGGACGTCTACCTCGTACGGGCCGCGCTGGAGCGCCGCGCCGCCGAACTCGCGGCCGCGCGCCTGGACGGCGAGGTGGGCGCGCTGGAGCGGCATCTGACCGCCATGACCCGGGCCGCCGAACAGGCCGACCTGGACGGGCAGATCGCCCACGCGGTCGCCTTCCACCGGACCGTCGTGCGGGCCAGCGGCAACCCGGTCCTCATCCGGCACTGGGAGTGGCTGGGCGTGGAGGCGTGGACCCGCCTGTCCCTGCGCTGGCTGCGCACGGAGCTGCACGAGAACGCCGAGGACCACCAGGCGATCGTCGACGGCCTGCGCCGCCGGGACCCGTACATCGGGCGCCTGATGGAGCTGCACGTCATGGAGTACGCCGCGCAGCCCACGGCGCCCAAGCCGCGGACGGCCCACGACGCCGGGGCCGCGGGGCCCGCCGGAGCCGCGGGACCCACCGGCCGTGAGGCCCAACCGTGAGGGCAAATGATCGATCATTGAAAACTACTCACCAGTAAGCATTGACCCCCTCCACACCGGGCCCTAACTTCTGCAATGAGAAATCAGTCTTCCGTCACTCGGAATTAGCGAGGGGCTCGTCGACCGAAGTCGGCCGTTCCACCCACAGGACCGGCCGCCAGGGGCGCGGCGCCGTGACCACGGCCGCCCCTGATGCCACCCAAGTCGAGGAGGGACGAACCCCATGTCCCCGAAGCACCAGCTGGACCAGTTGCCGGAGCCGGATCCGCAGGAAGTGGACGAGTGGCTGGCCTCCGTGGACGGCGCGCTGCGCGCCGTGGGCCCGGAACGCACCGGGCGGTTGCTGCGCCGGGTGATCGACCACGCCCGGCGGTCGGGCGCACCGCTGCCGGACCTGGCGACCACCCCGTACGTGAACACCATCCCGACCGCCGCCGAGCCGCCCTACCCGGGCGACGAGGCGATGGAGGCGCGGATCACCGCGTGGAACCGCTGGAACGCGGCCGCCATGGTCACCCGCGGCAACGAACGCGGCGGCCTGGGCGGCCACATGGCCACCTACGCCTCCGCGGCCTGGCTGTACGAGGTGGGCTTCCAGCACTTCTTCAAGGGCAAGGACGCCGAGGACGCGCCCGGGTCGGGCGACCAGCTCTACGTGCAGGGCCACGCCTCCCCCGGCGTCTACGCCCGCGCGTTCCTGGAGGGACGGCTCTGCGAGGCCGAGCTGGACCGCTTCCGGATGGAGGCCGGAGGCGGCGGCCTGCCCTCGTACCCGCACCCGCGCCGCCTGCCCTGGCTGTGGGAGTTCCCCACCGTCTCCATGGGCCTCGGCCCGCTCTCCGCGATCTACCAGGCCCGGTTCAACCGCTACCTGGCCCACCGCGGCGTCAAGGACACCTCCGGCTCCCATGTGTGGGCGTTCCTCGGCGACGGCGAGATGGACGAGCCCGAGTCGACCGCCGCCCTCGCCCTCGCCGCCCGCGAGGAGCTGGACAACCTGACCTTCGTCGTCAACTGCAACCTCCAGCGCCTGGACGGCCCGGTCCGCGGCAACTTCAAGATCATGCAGGAGCTGGAGGCGCAGTTCCGCGCCGCCGGCTGGAACGTGGTCAAGGTGCCCTGGGGGGAGGAGTGGGACGGGCTGCTCGCCGCGGACACCGAGGGCCGGCTGCTCGCCGCGCTGGACGCGCTGCCGGACGGGCAGTTGCAGACGTTCGCCGCGCGCGACGGCGCCTACATCCGCGAGCGCCTGTTCGCCGGGCCGCTGGCGGCGTCGGCCGCGCCGTACTCCGACGGCGACCTGGCGCGGATCGTGGGCACGTCGCGCGGCGGCCACGAACCGCGCAAGGTCTACGCCGCGTACCAGGCGGCGCTCGCCCACAAGGGCGCCCCGACGGTGATCCTGGCCCAGACGGTCAAGGGCTGGACCCTGGGCCCGGGCTTCGAGTCCCGTAACGCCAACCACCAGATGAAGAAGCTCTCCGGCAAGGAGTTCCGCGCCATGCGGGACCTGCTGGAACTGCCCATCCCGGACTCCCGCCTGGGCGAGGGCCTGGTCCCCTACGCCCACCCCGGCCCCGACTCCGACGAGATCGCCTACCTGCGCGAACGCCGCCGGGCACTGGGCGGCCCGACGCCCGAACGACGGGTCCGGCACCGCCCGCTGCCCCCGCCGGCGGACAAGCCGTTCACCGCGCTCACCAAGGGCTCCGGTACCCAGGAGATCGCGACGACGATGGCCTTCGTCCGTCTGGTCAAGGATCTGATGCGGGACAAGGAGACGGGGCCCCGCTGGGTCCCGGTCGTCCCGGACGAGGCCCGCACCTTCGGAATGGAGTCGCTGTTCCCCTCCGCGGGGATCTACTCGCCCAGGGGCCAGACCTACGAACCGGTCGACCGCGACCAGCTCCTCTACTACAAGGAGAGCACCAGCGGCCAGATCCTCAACGAGGGCATCACCGAGGCCGGTTCACTGGCCTCCTTCACGGCCGCCGCCACCTCGTACGCCACGCACGGCGAGCCGATGATCCCGTTCTACATCTTCTACTCGATGTTCGGCTGGCAGCGCACCGGCGACCAGTTCTGGGCGCTGGCCGACCAGCTCGGCCGGGGCTTCGTGGTCGGCGCGACCGCGGGCCGCACCACGATGACCGGCGAGGGCCTCCAGCACGCCGACGGCCACTCCCACCTCATCGCCTCCACCAACCCGGCCTGCCTGCCCTACGACCCCGCCTTCGCCTACGAGGTGGCGGTGATCGTGAAGGACGGTCTGCGCCGGATGTACGGGGAGGCCGCCGAGGACGTCTTCTACTACCTGACCGTCTACAACGAGCCCAAGGCGCAGCCCGTGATGCCCGCCGCCGAGGGGATCGAGGACGCCATCCTGCGCGGCCTGTACCGCTACCGCGAGTCGGGGCCGGCCGCCCCAAAGGCGCCCCGCGCCCAGCTGCTGGCCTCCGGTACGGCGATCCACTGGATCCTCCGGGCCCAGGAGCTGCTGGCCGAGGACTGGCAGGTGGCCGCCGACGTCTGGTCGGCTCCGTCCTGGACCCTGCTGCGCCGCGAGGCCATGGAGGCGGAGCGCGCCGGCCGCGTCCCGTACGTGACGGAGGCCCTCGGCGGTGTCCCCGGACCGGTCGTGGCGGTCTCCGACTGGATGCGCGCCGTCCCCGACCAGATCGCCCCCTGGGTTCCGGGGCGGTGGACCTCGCTCGGCACCGACGGCTTCGGCCTGTCCGACAGCCGCGCCCACGCCCGGCGGCACTTCGGCGTGGACCCCGAGTCGATCGTCGTCCACACCCTGCGCACACTCGCGGCCGAGGGCACCGTCGACCCCGCCCTGCCGGCCCGCGCCGCGGCCCGCTACGGCCTGGCCCCGTCCGGCGAAACGGCCGCCGGGGGCGCCGGGTCCACCGGGGGCGCCGAGGCGGCAGGGGACACCGGCACGGCGGACACCGGCCTCTACGCCGGCCCGCTGGTGCGCAGGCTCGCCCGCGAGGACGGCGTGGACCTGTCCGCCGTACGGGGCAGCGGCATCGGGGGCCGCATCCGCAAACAGGACGTCCTCACCGCGCGGCGGGGCCGATAACAAACCGGTCCGCCCCCGGCCACCCTCCGTCCAGGGGGCCGGGGGCCCGCCGTCTCCCGCGAAGCACCACAGCGCTATGACTGGCGCAAACGTGCGGGGAGGGCACTTCCGTGGCTACGTAAGGAGATGGCCCCGCCCGGGAGCGGCCCGGACGGAGGCTTCGTCGTCCTCGTAGTTCAGACGGTCTGCTCAATGTGCTCGAAAATATCCGAGTCCGTCTCCTGCTGCCAGGCCGGAAGGTCGGCCCAGTCGGCGACATATCCGGGCTTCGGGTCCTCGAAGTACTTGAACATCTGGGCGACCCAGCAGATCGCCACGAAGCGACCCTTCTGCTCGCGGGAGAGCCGTGTGGCGTGCCCTTCGCTGACCTTGATGAAGTCGCGAACCTGTCCGTACACGGCTGCGGCAGCCTCGCGCTCCCACTCAGGCGTCTCGTCCCACGGCGTGACGTAGCCGGGCTTTGGTTCACCGGGGTAGTACTTGGTCACACCGGCGATCCACGCCTCACGGAAGATCCGACCGTCGCTCATGCACGTGTCCCTCTCGTCATGCGGTGCGCTGAAGCGCCGCAATTCGTTGATCCAGATTCGAGACTCGGCCATCGGACATGAGCGGGGCAAGACGCCCTCGGAGTCCGTCCAGCTTCTTGGCGATGAATCCGGAGTTCGACTGGTCGGCCAGGCTGATGACTGTCTCCGCGTAGTGCACGACTTGGTCGACGTCGCGCCGGTGGACCCCGAGGACGGCAAGGTCGCTCAGTACGGCGGCGCGGCGACGCAGCGACAAGGGCTGCGCGAGGGCTGCGGTAAGGGCGTCTTCCGCCAGGTCGGGGCGTCCGAGCTGGAGGTAGCAGGCTCCTCGTTCTTCGGCGAGGCGGGAGCCGTCGAAGCGGAGCCAGCCGCCGTTGTGGGAGTGGCCGTCAAGGGAGAGAACCTTCTCGGCGTCGTCGAGGGCCCGGGTGCAGCCGTCGATGTCACCCATAGCCGCGTACGCCTGGGCCTGGACCGCTGCGACCCAATAGCGGGTGGACAGTGCGCTGTCCCCACGCCGGGCAATCCCAGAGGCCGCCGCCAGCAACGGCTGGGCGGCGAACGCGCGGCGGGCGTACAGCTCGACGTAGGCGTGGCGGGTCATGGCGCAGGCCCAGAGGTCGTGGTCTCCACCGGCATGGGCCGCTTGGGCGGCCAGCGTGTAGCACTGGGCGGCGTCGGTGTACCGGTTGGCGTCGAAGAAGAGTTCGCCGACGAGTGGTAGATATCAGCCGTCATCGTGCACAGCCGGGTCCGGTCCGTCGCGGTGCGCGCCTCGGCCAGGCCCGTCGTCAGGGCATCGAGCTGCTTGCGGACAGCCGGGAGGACGGTCTGCTTGGAGTCCGAGAGGGTGTAGACCTGCCACAGACTGCGATGCAGATCCTCCCCCGTCTCCACGAGAGCTGTCGCCGCGTGTCCTCGGGATGCCTCGTCCGAACCGGGCAGGGTGACCAGCGCGCCAGTGACGGCGAGCAGGCCCAGGACATCGCGGCGCTTCATATCGTCATCATCACCGTGAAGAAGGAGGGGGGTAGCAGAGGGCACTGCAGGTTCGGCCGGCTGTTCTTCGGCAAGAAGCCCTTCCAGCTCGGAGAGGGTGACTCCCAGCAGGCTTGCAATTCTGGGCCGCTGGTGCGGCTGTGGTGTGGCACGGCCGCCCTCCCAACGGATCACGGTGGACGTGGCCACCGCAAGTGCTTCGGCGAATTCCTCCTGAGAGTAGCCCCGTAAGGCTCGCCGGTCGGCAAAACGCCTACGCCGTGAGGCCATTGGTCACCCCTCACAAAGAGCGCCTTCCCAGCTCACGCCACCGATGCCCGGAAAACGCCTGGGAGATGCGCGGAGTCCGCTCTGGGAGACGGTAACGGATCGTCGTTCACTGGTCACACACCGCTCGGTGGTTGAGGGATCCTCCGGGCGGCTCACTGAGGCACAGTCGCGCCGTGGCCCACGGCCCGCTGCTGCCCCGCCCGAGAGGAGCGACCGCGTGACGATTTCCGAACCACCCCGCAGGAAGCCTGGCACCAGCGGCCGTACGGGCACGCCACCGGAGCCCCGGCCGGGTGCCCCGAGCCGGGCTCTGCGGAAACGGGCGGCCATCGGCTGGGAGAAGTTCATGCGCCGCGGTGAGACCCAGCAGGAGACGGAAGCGTGAACCCGGCCTGTCCCGACGGCTACGAGCAGCACCCACTCCTCAACATGATCGTCCGCGACATCGCCTCTCGCGGGGAGGGTGTTCTCGTCGCTGTCACGCACGATCTCCACAGCCACGGCACGGTCCGGGTCGCACGCATCCGGCCCGCGTCCGGGGTCGAGTGGACGACCGCAGCCGACAACATCCACCCTCTCGCTTCCGAGGCGGTGTCCGCACATCGCCGTCCGCACCCTGCCGACGCGGGCGGCTTCCCGCACCAATCCTTTTCACCCCGAGGAGAGTCTCATGACCAGCTCCGCTGAACTCACCAACCCCATGCGGCCGTGGGGCGCGGGCCGACTCACGCCCTACCCAACGACCATCCGCCGCCCCCACACCACGGTCGTCATCGACCCCACGACCCAACTCGGCGTATTCCACAACAGCGCCGGTGAGGTGGTCGAGATGGGCAAGCACGGCACCAGCTCCGGCACCGAGACCTCCACGACGACGAACTCGGACTCCCGGAACGACCAGGGTCACGACCAGGACAGCAACCAGGACTGATGACCATGACCGAGGAAAAACCGGTTCTGGTGGCCACCGAGGCGGACGACATCACCGCCGACATGGTGATCACCGAACTCAACCGGCGGGATGTTCCGGTGGTCCGGTTCAACCCCGCCGACATCGGCGAGGATCTCACGGTCTCGGCTCGGTTCGGCCCCTGCCCGGCCTCTGCGGTCGGGCAGGTGCGCACCCCGTCAAGGACCGCCGACCTCGCCCGCGTCCGAGCGGTGTACTGGCGACGCCCGGAATGGCCCACGTTCCCCCACTTGTCTCCGGACGACTCCCGATTCGCCGCCGCGCAGGTCCGCTACGGGCTCGGGGGCACGCTTTATGCCCTGAACGGCCCGCTCTGGGTCAACCACCCGTTGCGCATTGCGGCGGCCGACTACAAGCCCGGTCAACTAGCCCTCGCTCAGCAACTCGGCTTCACCGTCCCGCCCACTCTCGTCACCAACGACTCGGCCGTAGCACGCGAGTTCATCCGCACTCAGGGAGAGGTGATCTTCAAAACGCTGCGGTGGACCCCGTACGCGCGTGACGGCGTGCCGGTAACCGGATGGGCTACTCCGGTCACCGCCGACGAGATCGACGACAGTGTTCGTGTCACCCCGCACCTGTTCCAGGCGCGGGTGGACAAGGTCGCCGACGTTCGGGCCCTGATCGTGGGCCGGCACACGTTTGCCGTACGCATCGACTCCGACCTGCTGGACTGGCGCAAGGACTACAGCGCCCTGACGTACACCGTCGAGCACCTCCCCCATCGCGTGGACAAGGCACTGCATGCCTATCTGAACCGACTGGAGCTGGTATCGGGGAGCTTCGACCTCGCGGTGGACCGGGCGGGCGATTACTGGTGGCTGGAGCTGAACCCCAACGGGCAGTGGGGCTGGCTGGAGGCCGAGACCGGCCTACCGATGTCCGCAGCCTTTGCCGACCTACTCATGCAAGGAGACCGCCGATGACTGACTCCGCGTCCGAGCGGCGTCGCATGGCCGCGCTGCTCACGTGCAAGGGCGCCCTGAAGTCTCCCTGGTTGCGCGCAGCCGTGGAGACCGTTCCCCGCGAGCACTTTCTCCACCCCGGGGTCTTCCTCAACGAGGGGCGGAGCTGGCGGCCGGTCACCGCCCTCGGCACCGATCCGGAGGACTGGCTGAAGATCGTATACAGCCTCGACACCCTCACCACACAACTCGACGGCCACCTCACCGCCGAACAGACCTGCGAACCCGTCACGGGCGTGCCCACGTCGTCCTCCACCGACCCGACGACGGTCGTCAACATGATCGAAGCCCTGGACCTCACCGCCGAACACCGCGCCCTGGAGATCGGCACGGGCACCGGCTATTCCACGGCCCTGATGTGCCACTACCTCGGCGAGGACAACGTCACCACGGTCGAGGTCGACCCGCAGGTGGCGGCACGCGCCGATGCCGCCCTGGAAACCGTCGGCTATTCCACGTGGACGGTGACGGGCGACGGACTCCTCGGCCATCCGCGCCGGGCGCCCTATGACAGGGTCATCTCCACCTGCGCGGTCCGCCGCATCCCGTACACGTGGGTCCGGCAGACCAGGCCCGGCGGCATCGTTCTCAGCACGGTCGGCTCCTGGCCTTGGGGAACCGGTCTGGCGAAGCTCACCGTCGGCGATGACGGTACCGCCGAGGGCGCGATCATCGGACGCTCCTCCTTCATGCAGGCGCGAGCCCAGGCAATGACACCTTTGGCCGGGGACCTCTCCGCCCGCGCCGCCTACGCGGACGATGACCGGCCCGCGCTGGTGTCCCCTCTGATCCTGGAGGAGTGGGTGCCCGCCTTCCTCGCTCAGCTCGCCGCACCGGGAGTGCAGCTGGTTTGCGTCACCCGCAGCGACGACGCACCGTCGCGGTACCTCTTCGACCCCGAGCGGGAGTCGTTCGCCGAGTTCATCGCCGACGGCGAGAGCTGGACCGTACGCCAGGGCGGCCCCGTGGCTCTGTGGGACGACATCGAGCGCTCCCTTGTCGCCTGGCAAAACGCCGGGGAACCGGACATCGACGCCATTCGGCTTCGAGTGACGACCGCGTCCCACCTGTACTGGATCGACCAGAGCCCGTCACTGCGCTGGGAACACCGGCTCTCCTGAGCCACTACCCTCCGAGGAATGGACGATGAACCCCTGTCCCAGTGGGCCGAGCGCCGTGACGCGAGGATCGGGCAGCTCCGTGCCGTACCTCTCGTGAGCGGTGACGGTCCGAGGGGATCACATCTGCACCCCGACGCTCCACGGGCGATCCAGCGGTGGAACGGGCACCTGTGGGAGCCGCATGGCTTCGCGGCGAATCTCGCGGAGGCGCGGCGCCTCCTGTTTCCGCAGACCGAGGCCGCCACGGCCCCGCCGACGGCGCCGAGGCTCGGTCCAGGGACCGGCAGACATCGGAAGCCTCAGGCGCCCCGATAGCCACGAGATACCCCGAGATAGCCCCGACGAAGTCAGCGCTCCTACGAGGCGTGGCTGCCTCGCCGACTGCTCTCATGGCTGCGTTCGCTGCCGTGAGGTCCGGTTCGAGCCGGTGCGGAACGGGGTGGGATCGAGACACCCACCGCTCCCCGCGGAATAGCCCATGACCTGCAATTATGCTTGTCAAGTGCCCTGAAGGGCAGACGAGTCGGGCTGTACGCCGGGGAGAGTCACCACGTCGCTATGACCAGCACAAACGTCCAGGAAGGGCGCTTTGATGGCTACCTTGTTGGCTACGTAACGAGTGGCCCAGCGCCGTCCGGACGGTACCCGCCCCCAGCTTGGTGACGGACGCTCTTGTGATGGGTAGGTCAGACCGGCAGGTTCCAGGAGCGGCCGTCGGGTGTTCCGAGCCACACGCGTTGGGTGCCGTCCAAGTCCACGGTCAGGCCGAGGTCCGAGTGTGGGGGTGAGCTCGCGTCCTGCCAGATGGTGAGAGCGTCTTCCACCTGATCCCAGAGGCGAAGAGGGCCGTGCTGGTGCACGGTCCAGCCGTCTCCGGCCGGTTCGGTCCACGCCTGTGACCCGGTGGCGACGTCCACGAGGATCACGCCCGTGCCGGTGGTCATGAGTTCGGCGGACGGTGCGGCGAGCTGAGCGAGGAACTGCCCGGTCCAGTCTTCCAGGAGTGCGGGGTTCACGCGGGTGGCGCGGGTGTGACCGGGATGCTGCTGGAAGGTGGGTCGGGGTGGGCGTTCGTGGGGACGGGCGAGCATGTAGCTGATCTGGTCGGGTTGGAAACGACCGGTGGCGGTGGCGTCGTCCTGGACGGTGAGGCGGACGAGTCCGGAGGCGAGCATCCATCCGCTGATGGTGGTGGTGATGGTTCCGCCTGCGCGTACTTGGTACAGCCAGGCTGGGGGGATGTGGCGGACGGCGCAGGTGGCCACGATGTGGTCGTATTCGGCGTCGTCCTTGTGTCCGGCGAGGCCGTCGCCGGTGATCAGGGTGGGGTGATATCCGGCGGCGTGGATGTGGTCGGCCGCCGCGGCGGCCAGGCCCGGGTCGTACTCGATGGAATACACGTTTTTGTCGCCGAGGCGGCTGCACAGGATGGCGGTGGAATAGCCGGTGCCGGTGCCGATCTCCAGCACCTTGTGACCCTCGCTGATCCCGGCGACGTCGAGCATGCGCACGATCAGGGAGGGCAGCGTGCTGGACGAGGTGGGGCGGCCGGTGACGGGCCCGGTGGCGTCGACGGCGGTGGTGCCGTCGACCTGGGTGACCCAGGTGGTGTCTTGGTAGATAAGCCTCAGCCACTCTTCGGGATCGGTCTGCTCGCGGTGCACGGGGTTCCACTGGCAGCCGTCGAATTGGAACAGTCCTTGCTCAGGAAGAGCTCGCGCGGCACCGTTTCGAGGGCTGTGCGCCATGCCGGGTCGTCCACAGGGACGGCGGCGGCGAGTTGACGGCGCAGGCTGGCGGGGTCGGTCATGCGGGGGCTCCATGCTGTAGGCGGTCGACGATGGCGTGCTTGATGGGTGCAGTGATGTGGTCGGGGAACCAAGCCCATTGACCGTTGGGGTTGCACTCATACCAGTGCCAGACGCCATCACGGTCCAGACCGAAGTCGAAGGCGCCGAAGCTGAGTCCCGAAAGTATCGAGGTAGGCGCGCACTCCTTTGACGATGGCCGGGGGGACGGGCACGGAGGTGTAGTCGAGCCGGTCGTAATGGCGGCGCCAGTCCACGCCAGGTGAACCGTCGATACGGACGGCGGTGAGGTGGTCGTCAACGGCGGTGAGGCGGATGTCGGCGGACTTGCTGACGCGCTGCTGAAACAGGTGCGCGGTGTGCCGTAGACGGCTGTCGATCTGGCATGGGGTGACGTCCTCGATCCACACGGTCAGTGCGCGGCCGGTGTCGTCGGTGTACTCGGTTTCCCTGAGCGGCTTGTAGATGACCGGCCCGTGTTCGGCGATGAAGGTGCGGGCGCGCTCGGGGTCGTTGGTGATGAGCGTGGGTGGCACGGTGAAGCCGCAGACGGCAGCCGTGGCCAGTTGTGCCGGCTTGTACTCGGCGTCCCGGTTGCGCCAGGGGTGGTTCAGGTAGTAGGCACCGGGGAGAGCGGCGAGAATGCCGCCGAGCCCGTAGCGGGCTTCCTCGACGGCCCATCGGCCGGTCTGACCGTCCATGGCGAGGTCGGCGGTGTACGGGGTGGGCCGCCGCCAGTACACCGAGCGGACGTTCCCCAGGTCGACGTTCCGGGACGCGGTGGTGAGAGTGCCGCCGGTCCCGGTGTCGGCGAAGGTGCCGGACAGGGTCACCTCGCGGGGGAAGTCGCCGGGGTCCAGGCGGACCACTGGCACGCGACGCTGGTTCAGTTCGGTGATCACTTCATCCGCAGTCTCGTCGTCCAGGCGCGTGACGACGAGGACGGGCGGCCCACCCACAGCCATCAGTCAGAGTCCCCGTTCTGGTCGCTGCCCTGATCCGGAGTGCCGTCCAGGCTGGTCTTCGTGCTCGTCTCCTGCGACGTCTCCGACCGCTTGTGCTTGGCCTGCGCCGTCAGCGGTGCGCCGTCGGGGCCGGCCCACGCGGGAACCTGCGTGTGCGGGTCGAGGACGGGCCGGGCGGCGGAGAGGACGGCCGCAGTCGGGTAGGGCCGCATGCGTCCGAGTCCCCGGCTTGACCTGATCCATTGACGTCAAGGGCTGTTGCATGACTCTCCTCGTCTCTCAGGTGATCCGACAGTGGCAGCCGCCGCCCGGGGCTTCCGGACGGCGAGAAGGGCTCAGCCGGAGCAGCTGGAGTGAACGGGCGTTGTGCCCCGGACGGGGTAGTTGGGCGACCCGCCCACGGGATGGGGCGGGCGGCTGTTGCTGTCCGCTCAAGACTGCGCACACCGGTGGGGGATGGCGGTGGGGGCGGTCTGGTACGGAGAGAGCCGGTGCGCGCGGCTCCTTGCCGGTAACGGAGTACGCAGTCGGGGCAGAGTTCGTGCTGACCTCGTCGGAGACCATGGACACCACCAGCCCGAGCCCGAGGGCGAATCTCCCAGGAGTCCGCTGCCGACGGTCACCCCGTCGGCTTCCAGCATGCGCCGGCGTTTGGTCATGGGTCGCCGGCCTCGATAGCGATCTCGGCCCAGACCCGCTTGCCCCAGGGAAGGAGATCGGTTCCCCAGCGGTCGGAGAGGGCGTCGACCAGGAGGAGGCCACGGCCGCCCATGGCGTCTGGTCCAACGATGTTCAGCTTGGGCATGCGGCGGGACTGGTCGACCACAGCGACACGAAGCCGGTCGGGGCGCGGCCGCTCGGCGATCACCCGGACGCTGTAAGAGTGACCGTGGCGGACTGCGTTGGTGACGATTTCGGAGATCAGGAGCGTGCCTGTCTCTGCGGCGCCCTGGTCCATGCCCCACTCCGCGCATGCCTCGCGGACTATCTGACGCGCCACCGGAACACTGGCGGCCTCGTTCGCGAGGGTGGCGCTCTGGCGCGGGTATTGCCCCGGACTCACTCGCTCGTTGGTCATGGTCATCGTTACGCCTTGGTCTGGATGGCTTGTGAAGCCCCGCCCGAGTGCCTCGGGGGAGAAGCCTGCGGGCGGCGCGGCGCCGAGGTGCGTCCACGGGTGCGCCTCCCCGGCGGGTGACTGTCAGTCAACGCCTGGAGCAGAGGATGAGGAGACTCCACAACGTGACTCCAACACGGAGTCGCATGGGTTGTGTTGGCCTAGCATCGGTTCCATTCGCTACCCGGGGGAGTTGCAGATGGACCGTCTGTCACCCGACCTGCGTGAGGTTGTCGCCGGTCTGCTCGGGGATGAACGCCTCATCACCGCGTGCGCCGAGCGGGACATGGGCGCGGTGTTCCGGATGGTCAATGCGCGCGGTGTCAGTACGCGGCGCATCGCTGCCGCCGTCGACATCACGCAGGGACGGCTGTACGACTACATGAACGGCAAGAGCCGGGTGGAGAAACTGACCCTGTTCGAGCAGATCTCCGACGCCTTCCACATCCCTGGCCACCTGCTGGGGCTGGCTCGGCGCTCGTGGGAGCCCACGCCGGCGACCGCCAAGTACGAGCGGACGGACCGGCCGCCGCCGGACGGTGACGACCTGGTGGCGATGGATCATTTCCGCAGCGCTGACCGGCAGAGCGGTGGCGGCAGGTTGTACGGGGCGGTCGTCCGGCACCTGTCGGACCGGGTGGCGCCTCGGCTGGTCGACATCGGCAGCGGTCCCCAGGTGTTCGCCGCCGCAGCCGCGCTGACCGAGATGGCGGGCTGGATGGCTCACGACTCCGGTCATGATGACCGCGCGGCCCAGCACTTCGCCCGCGCCCTCCCCCTGGCGCGCACCTCTGGTGACCTCCCGTTGGCCGCGCACGTCGCAGCGAGCAGCAGCCACCTCGCCCTTGAAACCGGGGATGCGGCCGGGGCTGTCGGCTGGGCGCGGACCGGCCTCGAACTGGCCACGCAGGGGCCTCGGATTCCCGCGCTGACGGCGCGGCTGCACACCATGCAGGCGCGTGCGCTGGCGGTCGCGGCTCAGCGCACCCCGGCCGCCCACGCGCTGGAGGCCGCGCACCGTGACCTGGAGGCACCCGCTGCTGATCACCCGTGGCTGAGCCCGTTCGACGCCGCCGCGCTGGCCAGCGAGTCAGCTCTGATCCTGCGCGACCTGGAGCAGTACGACGAGGCGCTGTCGCACGCCGAACAAGCTGTTGCGCTGAGCGAGGCGGGACGGGCGCGGTCCCTGGCTCTCAGCCGGATCAGCCTGGTGGACATCCACGTGCGCCGGGGTGACCTGGACGCCGCGGTGAGCGTCGGCCACGACCTGCTCAGTACGAGTCCGACCCTCGGGTCGGTCCGGGTGGTGCTGCAGCTCGACGGCCTACGCCGGCGGTTGGAGCCGCACCAGGGGTACCGGCCGGTCCGGGAGTACCTGGCTCGGTTCGATGATGCACGCCGCGCCAGAATGCTCCTGTTGGCTGATTTGATCACGCCGTCTTCGGGAGGCTCCACCGCATGAGGCCCACGGTACCCGACCCCGCCGACACCGACGCGTGGAACGCGTACCTCGCGGAGGGCAACGCCAAGCAGGCACGCAAGCGCGTGGCGGCCGACGTGCTGCTGCGGGACCCGTGCGGCCGTGTGCTCCTGGTGAACCCCACCTACAAACCGGGATGGGATCTACCCGGCGGGATGGCGGAGGCCAACGAGCCGCCGGAGGACACGGCACGCCGTGAACTGATGGAGGAACTAGGCCTACGCGTCACCCTGCTCGGGCTGCTGGTGGTGGACTGGGTGGCCCCGCACGGCCCCTGGGACGACCAGCTCGCGTTCATCTTCGACGGCGGCACGCTGGACGAGGACCAGGCCGACCGGCTACGCCCACGAGACGACGAGCTGTCCGAAGCCGCCTTCGTCACGGCCGTCGAAGCCGCCGGCCGCCTCCGGGACCGCGTCCGGCGCCGGTTCGAACACGCCTTGCAGGCACTGGACGCGGGACGGCCGCTGTACCTCCGCGACGGGGCGTCCCTCATGTGAGACAGGAGCACCGCCGCAAAGTGCGCATGCCTCGGTCAGATGCGTCATCGGTAACAGGTCCGTCGAACAGCCGGGTTCCTACCCGGCTCCCACCGGTATAAGCCGCTTCGCAGGGCCCACACCCGATAGGACCCGAAGCGCGTCCGAGGCTTCCCAACCCGCTGCCATCACCTTGCGGCCACGCCTCGCACCAGCCAGTTACCCGACATGCCTGTCCGTCTATCTGCCAGTTAGACAGGCCGGACGATACACGAGCCCGCATTCGCCCCGGAACGACCTGGATAGTTCGTCCGGCGAAAAAACAGGACTAACCCTGCGGAAAGTACAGGAAACGACAGACGAGTCGGGCTGTACGCCGGGTTCTCCAGAAGCACCCTGCTGACCTGGCGGCTTTATGGGGCGAACCGGCTGTGACCTGCTAGGACGGGTGCAGAGGCGATCGGAGGCAGACAGAGGAAAACGCTCTGCTTCGACCCCGGATCGACCCGGGTCGCTCGGAGGCAGCCAGAGGCAACCCCTCTGTCCCCGCCGTCTGAGCGGCCCGGGAGTCCGGAGTCGGACCAGACCGACGACTCCGACACCTCGATGACGAGGCCGGTCAAGGCCAGGTAGTACGGTGTCGGTTGAGGGCGTGCCTGTGCCTCCTTGCGGACCATGTCGGTGACGGAGTCGCGTAGGTCTGTCAGATGATGCAGGGCCGCCCAGGCGGTATGGCCAGGTACGAGATGTACGCCTTCGCCTTTGCGTCCGTGATGACTAACGGGGTTCAGGAGCCGCGTCGGCCGGCGGCAGCGCGGATCAGCCCGTCCAGCCAAGAGAGCTTTCCACGCGTCGCACCTGATTGGATTCGTGATGCATCACCCACGCCCCTCCCCTGCCGCCTGTCCTTCAACCTCATGATTCAGGCTGGAACACAGCGGTCAGAACTTTCAAGGTGCTCCATGACGAGCTGGTGCGCACGCCAGCCGTGAGCTGACTTGGGAGGGACATCCAAGTGGTGCATGCTCAACCCATATGCGGAGCAGAGACGTTCGAGTTCGCGTTGGTACGAATTGACTTGATCGACGTCCGGCCCGGACTCTGTTCTGTCCTCCCATTGGCGAACCCAAGGGATCAGTTCCTGGACGCCCGCGAGCAAAGGGGTCATCTCGCGCACATTCCGGCGCGCCTGCTGCAACATGCCGATCAGATAGAGCAGTACGCGAACACGCTCCGTATCGCTCCAGCCGGACCAGCCGACCAGCAGATTGTCACCTTCAGCGGCGACACCTGGATACGAGATGAAGCGTTCCCGGGGGATGTCCAGGCTTCCACGAAGCAACCAATAAGAGGAACTCCTGAAGTCTGCGGCGCTGTATTTCGGCGGGACGGGGATACCCAGTGCCTCACCTGTCCTGTCCTCGCTGCGCTGGAGTTGCCACGCCTGCTCCCACTGGGCACGTTTACGCAGTCCTGACTCCTTGTATCTCAGCGCCGACGCATAAGGCACACACGCATCGGCCAGGATCGCCGCCAGCACATCATGAAGTGTCGCTTCCCGCCTCCCAAGATGGTCGGCCGCATAGACCGCAGCCACGGCAAGCACCGCCGCATCGGCACCGAGAATCCGTGCGAGCTGGTCGATCGTCCGCGTACGCGGGTGCCTGACCCCGCCCCTGTTCTCGAACCAGAGGCGCTCGTCCTCGCAACGGTCGAGCAACCAGGCACGCAGCGCTCGCTCCTCGCGTCGTTCCCATGGCTCGGACGACCACCGCCGCTTGTACTCCGGGCGCTCAACGGCGGCGATCACCAGATGGGACTTGATGGCGTCGATTCTGGCTCGCACGGCTTTCTTGTATGCAGTCGGCCAGTGCTGCGGAATCTCAGTGATCGGTGTGGCATTGTGCCTCTCGAACCAAGAATTCTTTACTTACCACGAGTCCGAAGCCTCGCCAGCGGCGATTTTGCGTGCCAGCACAATCTCAAAGGCACGTTCACCCGGCCGCAGCGGGGGCGGCGCAACATCAGGGCGAGTTGTCAGGCGGGCCCGGTCACCGTCGGACAACAATCCGTAGGAGCCGTAGACTTCCCAGTCCAGCTCCTCCTGAAGGGCGATCATCTGACCGCTCATCTGTTCATTAGCAGCTCTCGCCGCGTCCAAAGCATCTCGGACGGACCGATGTTCTCGGGCGCAGACAGCGCTCGGCTCATGGGCATCAAGCCGCTGGGCCAGGCCATGCAGTTCACCCGCACGGATGAATGGAGCGCTACTCGGCAACGGAAGTCGTGCCAAAGACGCCGCGGGGAACCGGTAGGCCTGGGCCCACTCCTCGCCTGGCGGAGAAGTACCCGGTCCTGCGGCCCCGATGGAAGAACCGGTTTGCTTCAACCAGAAGCAGACCGTCGACGAGTTGAGCACTCCCAGCAGCGCGATGTACTCGTCCTTTGCTGCCGTGGGTGCGAGTCGCAGCACGGGCGCGGTCCTGTTGAGTACCCGCCCGTCGTTCTCCAGGACAAAGTGGTTGTGCGTGGCCACCGATGCGAATGCGATCACCGGCTCCCGGCGGGCCTCGCGAGACCAAGATCTCCAGGTCCACCAGGGACCAGCCCCATCCTTGGACGTCCCCCGAGCACCGGAAGCCGCCCGGAGAATCTGTCGCATCGCCCAGAGGTGCCGCCCCCACGAGGCGTTGAGATCTAGTGGAAGGGGAGAACCGTCTCCGTCGTAAGGAGCCAGTACGTCCGTCGCTACTCCGGCACGCCAGTCCCGTACCGTCTCACCAGTGACCATGGCTCGGGCCAGTCCGGCCGAGTCCGGGTGCTGTGCGAACCAAGGCCGACCGAGGGCGAAGACTGCTGCCTGCCCCAGGTCCGCGCCACCGCCGACGCGGCCGGCGAGGACGTCCGACAGTGTCTGGGGGGCCCGCGAGAGAAGATCCATCAGCTCCGCGCCTCCACCACCCGTCATCGTCCATGGGAAGCGGGAGAAGCGGCGCTGGGGTTCGTCCTGGACACTCACCCATTCCGAGGTGCTGCCGGGCTGGTCGATCTGGTCGACGATCGACTTCCACACGATCCCCTCGGCCGGATCCGTCGGCAGCGTCGGCTCACCATGCACGCCGAGAACCGACCGCACACGGGTGTCACGCATGGTCGGATCGTTCCGGCCCACCAGGATCAAAGTCGGGGTCCCGTGGCCCGGCGCGTAGACGCCCGAGGTGTCGATGACATGCGTCAACGCGACGCTTGGAAAAAACTTGTCGATCAGCTTCTCGCCGAAGCCCCGCTGTGCGAAGGAACTGGACGTGTACTGACCGACGTAACCGCCCGGCGTTCTCTCGGTCTTCCTCACTGCCAGTTGGAACATGCGCTGCGTGAAGAGGATCGAGAGTGGAAACATTCCGGAGGCCACGTCATAGGCCTCCCGGTACATGGCGCTTTTCGCCTTGTCAGGCACAAGAATATTGGGCGGCTCCGAGATCACCACATGGTAGGAGTTCCGACCCAACAGATCACATGTCCCGGAGAACTCATGGACGTCGTTGACCTGTCCAGCGCCGTCCTCCTCCCCCTCCGCCAGAAGCATCAACGACGCCCCACCAGGTGCAGCACGCCCGTCCAGCAGAGCGTCACCCACCGCCACATTGATCAGATGCCCAGGCAGCTGAGTCAGCGCTCTACAACCGCTTGCCCGCGCGGCTGCCATCAGTAGCCTGAACCGCGTGATACTCACAGCGAACGGGTTGACGTCACAGCCGTGGACGGAGTCCAGGGTTCTACCGATCAGCTCGTGATCCGGAGTTCCGGGCTCCTTCGCTCGCCAGGCGCCCAGGAGCCGCTCGAAGAGCCCCAGCAAAAACGTTCCTGATCCACAAGCGGGATCGATCCCGCGAAAGCCTGGGGCCCCAAATTCCGCGATAGCCGGATCGGCGGCCAGATCGAGAACGAAGTCCACGATGAATTCACGTGTTCGAATGAGCGCGTAGGCTCTTCTCGATGCCTCGCTAATGTCCTGATAGAGGACCTCAGTCGGATCAGGCCCGGCGAGGCTCTGTCACATCTGCGCTTCCCTCACCGCACCGCGGACTTCCGCAACGCGGTGGTCCGCGCTCGCCGCTCGAACGCTCCCTACATCTCTACGTCTCTCGAGACCGGTGACGCAGTCGTCAGCATCCATGCCGACGGCAGCCGCAGAGGCCAGCCCCGCCCGACGCCCGCAAGCCGAGCACCGCAGACCATGCTCTCCACGATCAACCGCAACGACGATCCGACCATCCTGGCAGCCAGACGGGAAATGCAGTCCTGGCGCCGCCTGGCTCTCGAACCCTCCGCACTGCGTACCTCCGACCGCTATACAGACCCCAGCGAGATGCAGCCCGACGGCCTGCATCTGCCGCGGAGCCTGGACCGGATCGCTCGGGAGAAGTCTCCGGATGACCCCGCTCGGATCTACTCGCGGGTCGCAGGGCGTCTGTCGGACCTGTCGGGACTGCATGTCAAGACGCTGCACGTCGAGGCGGACGACACGCGTGAGCTGCTGACGATCAAGCTCCACGAGATCGACGGCATGGTGTTGCCGGCCCGCAGTCTGTCGGAGGGAACCCTGCGCTTCCTCGCTCTGTGCGTCCTGTTGGAGGATCCGCAGGCGCACGGTCTGCTCTGCATGGAGGAACCGGAGAACGGCATCCACCCGGCCAACCTCTCGGCGATGGTCGACCTGGTACGCGATCTGGCAGTGGATCCCTTCCTGCCGGTGGACGAGGACAACCCCTTCCGACAGGTTCTGATCAACACTCACTCGCCGGGCGTCGTACAGCTCGTCGATTCGGCAGATCTCTTGATCGCCGACACCACCATGGTTCCGGGCGTCGGAGGCAAGACAGCGCGTGCTCTGCGGCTGCGCCCCTTGGCCGACACCTGGCGCGCCGGCGGCGCGGGAAAGGGCTACGGCACCAAGGCCGACATTCTTGCGTACCTCACGGCCCCGCCAGAGGCCCGACTGACACTCAAGGACCCCTCGTGACCGTTCGTGCCCTCTATCTCTGTGAAGGATCCAGCGACACGGGCCTGCGCTTTCACATCGAGGCGATTGCAGCGGACATGGGCAGGGAAATTCTTGTGACGGTCCCCGAGCTGGACCGCCTTCCGAACAAGCCCGGTCACTCGGTGGTGGACAAGCTACGAGCCGCGCAGCAGCTGAGCGATGGAGGACATGCGTACGACCTCGTCGTCATCCATCGTGACTCGGACCGCGAACCGCCGGACCGCCGCCGCCGGGAAATCGCGGATACGGTGGCCGCGGTGAGCCCCGGCCTGGCGCATGTCGCGGTGATCCCCGTACGGATGCTGGAGGCGTGGCTGCTGCTCGACCAGTCAGCGATCCGCGAAGTGGCGGGCAACCCCAACGGCAAGATGGCACTCGACCTCCCCAAGCCGGCACGAGCGGAGTCGGTGGCGGATCCTAAGGCCCTGCTCAGGCAAGCGATCGCCACGGCCAGCGGAGAGAAGGGGCGAGGTCTGCAGAAGCTGCAGACTCGCTTCTCGGCGAACCGTGCGCGGCTGCTGCAGATGCTGGATCGCGAAGGGCCCGTCAAGCACCTTACGTCCTGGCAGTCGTTCACGGACGACCTGCGCAAGGTGCTGGAGGGCAGTCACTGGCCTCTCGACGTCATGTGCGCTCCGCGTCTTCGGACAAGCAGCGGACCACGTACGTCATGTGCTGAACGTTGCCGACCTTGTTCCACGTGCCGGCGTTGCCCGTGCCCTTGGAACCCGTCGTCCGGGCGCATTGCCGATACCAGAGATCGCCCTTGCTCGCCCCCTCTCCCCGGAAATCCGGGGATTCGGTGATCCAGCGAGCCGCCTCCCGCGTGACGCCGGTTTCGCCCCGCTTCCCGGCCCAGAACCTGGCGAGCAAGAAGGACCGTGCCGTCGTGTACCGGAGCAGTCCAAACGGCGACCGGTCGCCGTCGTCCGCCGCCCTGCTGAGGTTACGGGCGGGCAGGGTCCCGTAATCGCCGTAACGGACGGCCTCCGCATAGGACCGCCCGCTCGCGCGTATCTCGTACCACGTTTCCCAGTCTATGCGATCGGCGTCGCCCCGGTCCCGTTCCAACAGCCCGTCGATGTCGTCCGGGAAGCCGCCGGCCAACGCGGCGACCGTGCGCCATGAGGTGAGGGGGACCAGCGCGTCGAGTGCGCGCAGTGCTTCTTTGCCTGCGTCAGGGCGGCCCGGGCGCACAGCCTGGAGGTCGAGGAGGAGGTCCACTCGCACCTCGGGATCCGTCCGGGCCAGCAGAGCCGCGGTGCGTTCGGCGAGTCCGTCGTTCCAGGTGTTGGGCAGTCGTATGCGTATGCCGAGACCGTTGCCGCCCTCGCGGGCACTGTGCGCGGCCACGGTCTGGTGGGAGGCGGGGCGGTCCGGATCGGTGACCGGCCGGAGCGCGGTATGGGACCAGTAAAAGGGCAGCAGGTTCACGTACGGAGTCTTATCGAGCTCGGCGTACGGGGCGTCCAGCCATGCCCACGTGTACTTCTGTACGGCTGCGACGCGCCCGACCTCCTTGTCCACCGCCTGCTGGAGTTCGTCGGCGTCCGCTGCTGTCATGACCGGCTGTGTCCACAGGGGAGCCATTTGGTCGCGGGTCCACTGGGCGAGGTCCTTGACCGCGGCCACAGCGTGTGGACGTACGGGTAGGACAGGGACGTACAACGGTCCGGACATGGCGGCCCCCTCCACACTGCCCCGCTGTGGTCTGGGGCCAGGGTGAGCTGGAGCAACGCACGCCGAAAGGGCGCAATCCGGTCACCGACTTTCTCGCCGCGCTGTTTTCAGACCGTTTCGGTCTCCCAGCGCGCCGGTTGCGACAGGACGGCGAGGGCCCCGTCCGGGTCGGCGATCCGAGAGGCGAGCACTCGTGTGGCGAGATCTTCGGGAAGGGCCGCGGAGAACTTGAGGCCGCGTACTGCAACCGTGGAGACCTGCGGAAGATGCTCCTTGCGCGGCTGACGCCGGGCTTGCGCCCACTCCTCATGGGTGAGGTCGCGGCGGAGTCGCACATAGGCGTCCGCGGGCCGCTGCAGCGGATCGACCGCACCGGCCAGCCACGCAGCGAGGGTGGCATTGGCGCGGAAACCGGCCCAGGTCCACCACCGTACGTCGCGTCCGTGGCGGGTGATCAGCGTCATCTCCGGGTGCGTGAACCGGCCCTCCGTCTCCCGTAACTCGGCGACGGCGGCCTGCGCGCGCCGGGTGAGACGTACCTCGGGGTCCGCACCGAGCAGCACCTCACGCAGGGCCTGGGCCAGCTCGTATGACAAGCCTCGAATGCTGCCGGACTGCCATTTGGCGACGCCGCCCGACTCGGCTGCCTCCACGAAGACCCGCTGCCGACGCCAGTCCACGTACGTCACCTGCCAGCTTCGTCCGGCGAGCAGCAGCCGCAGCGGCCCCTCGTGCTCCTCGACGAGCAGCGCCGGGTCCGTGTGCCCGATCTCCGAGCGCCCGTGCAACACCGTGAACTGGGGCGGCGCGGTGAACGACGCGGTGAGGTCCATGAAGTGACGCCTGCCGAAGCGCTTCTCGGCCTGTTCGCCGATGAAGTAGATGCCGCTGTCCTGTTCCAGGAAGCCCTCGGTGAGGAGGTGGTCGAGGACGGGGCGGGCGGTGGCGTCGAACGGGGCGAGGCCGTTCCACTCGTCCTGCCAGTCGGCGGCGGGCAGTTTGTGGCGCTGGAGGGTCACGGCGAGCAACTGCTGGGCGACGAGGTGCTGCGGTCCGGGCGGTGCGGTGACGGGCTCCACCCAGTGCCGGCCCCACAGGAGGAGCAACCCGGCCGCCTGGAGGAGGCTCTCGTGGGACGTGGTGAGGAAGAGGCAGTTGCGGGTGCTGTCCAGGCGTCGCCCGGTGCGGCCGAGGCGTTGCAGGAAAGAAGCGACGGTGGCGGGAGAGTCGATCTGAATCACCCGGTCAAGGTCGCCGACGTCGATTCCGAGTTCGAGGGTGGAGGTGGCGACGATCACGCAGTCGCGGGCCTGCGCGAAGGCTTCCTCGGAGCGATGGCGTTCGACCGCCGAGAGGGAGGAGTGCGAGAGGAAAACGGTCACACCGCGCGCCCGCAGCGCTTGACCGAGCTCCTCGACCTGGCGGCGGGACTCGCAGAAGACGAGCCGCTTCTCGCCCCGGTGGAGGGCGGAGATGACGGTGGCGGCGTTCGGCAGGGAGCCGACGTAGTCCAACTCGATGTCTCCTGGCGGTGGTCCGCCGCTTTCCCGCCGGGCCACCGCAGCCGACGGCGACGGGTGGAAGTCGACGCCAGGGGCGACAACGCTGCCGGGCCGGTGACCGTGTCCGGAGCCCTGGAGCCAAGCGAGGAGCTGCTCCGGGTTACCGACGGTGGCCGACAGTCCGATGCGCTGCAATGACCGGCCGGTCAGCCGCTGGAGGCGTTCCAGGACCGCCAGCAGATGCCAGCCCCGGTCGTCGCCGGCGAAGGCGTGCACCTCGTCCACTACGACCGTCTGCACTCCACCGAGCAGCAGGGCGTGGTCGGTCTTGACGCTGATGAGCTGCGCTTCGAGGGACTCCGGCGTGGTGAGGAGGATGTCGGGCGGCTCGCGGCGCAAGCGCCGTCGTTCCGCCTCGGCCGTGTCGCCGTGCCAGAGCGCCGCCGTGCGCCCGAGCCACTGGGCGTAGGTGTGCAGGCGGGGCTGGAGGTTGTTCAGGAGGGCGCGCAGTGGCGTGAGGTAGAGAACCGAGGTACCGGACCAGCCGTTCCGGGCCATGGCGGTGAGGAGGGGGAAGGCGGCTGCCTCGGTTTTGCCGCCGGCTGTCGGCGCGAGCAGGACCGCATCCTCGCCGTCGAGCAGTGGCCCGATCGCCGCGGACTGCAGGGGTCTGAGGCCCGGCCAGCCGAGGCTGTTGACGATGTGGTGGAGGACGACCGGATCCAACCGGTCGATGGGGTCCGTGCCCGTCGCCGCGCCCTCGCTCACAGGTCGAGCTCCACCTCGTCGGCCGACGTCGCCGAGGCCGCCGTGATGGTGGCCGCATGGCGTTCGGCGTCGGTGAGTTCGGTGCGGTCGACGGTGAGGCGGTAGTGGACGCGCGGATCGAAGTCGGGGAACTGGTCGATGCGGTCGAGGACGTCAACGACCAGCTTCTTGAGGTAGAGGCGAGGAGCGACGCCGACCTTGCCACCCAGAGCACCGCCGACCGCGCGGGCCAGGTCGGCGACGTAAGCGTCGTCGGCGACCGAGAGCAGCCGTCCGGGGTCGGTGCTCCCCGCCGCGTACACGTCCCGGATCTTCCGGCCCAGCTCGGTCAACGAATTCAACTGGAAGCCCGGGAGCCGGAGTTGCACCGCTCGCGGGTTGTCGAAGCGGGGATCGGTGGAGAAGTCGGTGGCGAGGCGCTGGGCAAGCGGGGCGAGGCGCTGTACACCCTGGGGGCCGTCGTAGAAGGCCGGAGTACCGGTGATCACCAGGTAGAGGCCGGGGAACCGGCCGGAGTGGACTTCGTCGATGAGCTGCCGCAAGGCGTTGAGCGCTTTGTCGCGGGCGTCGGAGCGCACCCGCTGCAGGGTCTCCACTTCGTCGAGGACAAGGAGGAGCCCGGGGTGCCCGCTGTCGCGCAGTACGGCCAGGAGTCCCTGGAGGAAACCGAGGGCCCCGAAGTGGTCGAGGTCGCCGCGAACCCCCGCGGCACGTTTGGCGGCGGCGGCCACGTGCGGTTCGCCGCCGAGCCAGGCGAGGACGGCCGCGGCAGTGGCCTCGTCACCCGCTCCCAGCGCCGAGTGGTAGCCGCGTAGGGCGGCGGCAAATCCCGGTGCGTCCCGGGAGACCTCCGAGAGACGGTCGTCGAGGAGCCTGGCCACGGCGGCTTCGAGCCGGGAGTCGTCGGCGCCCTCGGCCAGGGCGTCCTCTTCGAGCGCGTAGAACCATGCGTCGACGACAGGACGGAGTGCCGACGGCGGAAAGCTCGCGGTGGCCAGGCGCTCGGTGGCCCGTCGGTAGACGGTCTCCAACCGGTGCAGGGGCGTCTCGGTCTCGGACACCTGAACCTCGGCGACCGCGAAGCCACGCCGCTTGGCACGCTCGCCGAGCCAGCGGGCGAAGAACGTCTTACCGCTGCCGTATTCGCCGCGCACGGCCTTGAAGGCAGAGCCGCCGCCTATGACGGCGTCCAGTTCAGCGTCCACGGCCGCCTCGAACCGGTCGAGGCCGGTGGCCAGGAGATCGAGACCGCTGTCGGGCACGGCTCCACGTCGCAGCGCGTCGACGACGGCCCGCCGCCGCGCGGGCGACACCGCACCGGCGGGAGCAGGGGATGCGGAAGAGGACGGCTGATCACTCACTTTGCCAGTTTCCCACGGTCACCGCCCGCCCGGCTCCGGTCTCCGGGGACAGGGCGGGCGGCACGGCGCCGCGGTTGCTCCTCACAGCCGGAACTGGGTTTTCAGCAGCGGCACGTTGAGGCGGAGGGTGCGGTTGTCCGGCAGGATTTCCAGAACCTGCTCACCGTCGTGGTTGAGGAGCTGACGCAGTACGGCGGCGAAGCCCACGGCGCGTGCGGGCCGCTCTCCGGCTCGCTGAGCCAGCGCTGTGAAAGGCAGAGTCCCGGACTCGAGCAGCTCCTGCACAGCGGCGCGCACCTTCTCCAGGTCCAGCCTGCGGCCGACGAGCTCCACCTGGGCCTTGAAGACCTCCGAGTCGAGGAGCGTGTCCACGAGCGTGGTGGGTAGATCGGGCTCCGGAGCGGCCTCCACCTCCGCTGGCCGGTCCTGCCGCATTGGGACGTCGACGGCCTGCTCGGCGAACAGGCTCTCCTCCTGCGCGGCCGGCTTCGGCCTCGCCGGGCGGCGGCGTGCCAGAGCGGGCGCGGCGGCCGGTGCCGCAGCCGGAGCTGAAGCCGGGGCAGCCGGGCTCTCGGGCATGCGGTCGAGCGACCACCACTGGGGAGCCGGATCCCCCAGCTCCCGCCATCCCTCGGGAGGTGTGGCACCGAACGGCAGGTATGCCTGGAGCGGAATGGCGATCTCGGCGAGGGAGGCACCGCCGTGGTAGCCGGCCTTGCGTGCCGTGTAGCGGCTGTCGGCGTCCCACAGGGCTGTGACGGCTCCCCCGGGCTCCGGGGCGACCACGCGCGGTCCACGGAGCCGGATCTCCCGATCGTCCAACTCTCCTTCGTCGTACGGACGGTAGCGGTCCGCGGCGTCGGGCACGGACACGCGCCGGTCGCGCCGGTCTACGACGTGCCCGTGGTCGGAGAGCAACAGGACTGCCATACCTTCGGCAGCGGCGGTGTCGAGGAGTTCGCCGAGGAAGCCGACCTCGTCGACGGTCCACCGAGTGGCGCCGAGGCGCTGCTCCTTCGCGAGCCGGTCGTCGATGGTGTTCAGGACGACCGCGACATGGGTGCGCCCGTCGTGCAGGGCGGCTTCCAACGAGGCACTGAAGGGGCTGCCGGTGCGTTCCGCGCGCAGGTCGTCCTTGTGGAAAACGGCCGCCGCACGCCCGGAACCGGCGAACGGGTGCCGTGCGAAGAGCCGCTTCTCGTCGGCCTGGGTGCCGCGCAGCAGCCGTCCGGCGAACAGGCTGGTGCGGCTGACGGCGGTGACGCTGGGCAGCGCGGCGGCCACGGCCCTGCGCTGAGGCCGTCCCTCGGCCTCCGGGAAGGGGTCGTACTCGCTGAAGCGGTCGCGCAGCTCCTGCCCGAGCTCGGCGGCGATGGCGGCGGTCATACCGTCGACGACGACGATCAGCAGACGCCGCCGGTCCTTGCCCTGAACGGCCGGGGCGGCTACCCGATCGAGGAAGTCCTCCACGGTGAGGAGAGAGCCGGGCGCGCCACCGCTCTCCGTCCAGGCGGCCAGGCGCTGCGCGAAGGCCCGGTCCATCTCACGCCTGCGCTCGCGGACCTGTTCACCGAGACGGTCGTACGCGTCCCGCAGGACCGGGACGTCCTCGCCGCCCGCCTCTATCCGGTCGAGGGCGAAGTCGGCCCAGGCGGTGTCGGTGACCTGCAGCGTCAGCCACTCCTCGACCGACCGCAGCTGCTGCACTGGTACGGCCAGCCAGGCGGCGAGCCTCAGTGCCATACGGGCACGCTCGACGCGAGCTCGCCCCTCCGGGCGCGAGGCGAACCGATGCTCGCCCCATGCCTTTACCACCGATGAGATGCGGTCGAGGTCACCGGTGGCCAGGGCCGCGCCGGTGCGCGCCGCACTGGCCTCGAAGCCGGACGAGAGGAAGGGGCTCTCGGCCGCGGCCTCCTCGGCCCCGAACTGGTGGGCCAGCAACTCGGCGCGCTGCAGCAGGGGCGTCAGCGTGCGCCGGTCCTGCCTGGTGAGGAGCGTCTCCACGACCGCTTCAGTCACCGTGCCGTATCGGGCGAAGCGTGCATCGGACTCCTCGGGGGCCAGCCCTGCCTGGCCGCCGGCCCACAGCTCGGCCTTGCCGCGCGCCCGGTACACCTCCGGGCCCGGGGCGTCGGTGTGGGTCCACAGGGAGGCGGCGACCAGGCCGTACGCCAGTGCGTCGGTCCCGTGGCCTTGTCCGACCAGGCCGAAGAGGACGGCGGCGGCCGGCCCGCCCTGCCCCTCCTCGCAGAGGAAGTCGGCGAGACCGGCGCGTTCGGCGTCGCGGAGGGCGAGGAACTGTTCGGCGGCCCCGGGCCGCACAGCCCAGCGCAGCAGGGCGGGGAGATCGATGCGGTCGTCGGCGAGGCCTGGCGAGTCGTCCGCGCCGTCCGCGTACCGGCCGAGGCCGAGTCGGCGCTGGGCGAGCTGGGCAAGGGCGTGGTCGCGGGTGAGGACGCCGCCCGCGATCTTCGGCCAGCCGTCGAGCGGAGCCGCCTCGAGCAGCGCCTCGGCGGCCCAGCCTTCACCGCTTCGCTGCAGCCGGAGGTCGTAGGATCCGGCGCCGAAGGAGGTGCGGACCACTTCCCAGTTGTCCACGCTGCGGATGCCGCGCTTCCACACGCGGGCAAGCAGCCCGGAATCGAGCTCGGCTTCCTCGCGGTCAGTGAGCACGACCAGGACAGGGGGTGCGTCACCGGAACCGTCGAGGTGGCCGAGGATCTGCTCGTGCACGGCGAGCGGTGACGGGGCCGCGGCGACGGATGCCTGCCGCCCGCCGCCGTAGCCGAGGACGTTGGGCCCGTCCCACTCGGGGAGGGCGCGGAGCAGTACGACCTCACGGTTACGACCGTCCAGTCCCGACCTGGCGGCCAGGTACTGGGTGAGAAGCGAGGGAGTGAGCCGGGCGAGGCCGGCGGCAGTGGTAGCGACGGTCACTCGTCCACCACCTGCCACTTGATGTCGATCTCGGCCTCGGGGTTCTCCTCGACGAGTGCACGGATCTCGGCGGCGAACTCGGCCGCGGCGGTACGTGCCTTGGTGCGGCCGCCACCGGCCCGCCGTGCTCCACCACCGGCCGTGTGGGTGGACGGCACGGACGGCTCGGCGTCGTCCCCCTTCAGCGAGATGTCGTCGGCGCCGGAGGGACCGGCGGGCGGCTGCGGCTGGGGTGGGCCGGGCCGGTTGGCCCTCAGCAGGGCGATCACCTCGCGCCGTGCGGCCTCCAGGGCAGCGGCGAGGTCGTTGGTCTGCTGGTCACTGCGGGCGGCGGCCTTCAGCCGTTCCAGGACGGAGTGGCCTTCCGGGCCCTCCGTCTCGGCGAGGTCCAGGGTGTCCCAGTCGGCGTTGGCGAGCGCTGTGGCGACCTTCTTGGCCTGCACGAGCGAGGTGCCGTAGCGCAGCGGCGACACGCCCCGCAGGTCGAAGCCGGCGAGGGTTTCGACGGTGCGGCGGGCGGCTGCCGAGCCCGCCTCGGCGGTCTCCGCGAGCTGCTTGACGAGGGCCAGGGAGTGGCGGGCGAGGGCGAGCCGCCCTGCCGGGTCCGCCTCGTCGAGGCCGAGCCTGTTCTGCACGGCCTCCAGGCGGCGCACCAGTTCCCCGGCGTCCTCGGCGAGCGAGCGGGCCTGTTCGCGGACGGCGGTGGCGAACTGGTTGATGATCTGCCCGCGGTAGAGCCGGGACTTGGGCTTGTCCCCGAAGAGGGACTCGAAGCGGGATAGCGCCTCCTCCCAGTCGGACTCCGCAGGCCGCGGCTGGGTGCGCAGGGCGTCGCCGGGGCGGGCGGTGAAGGCGAGGGACACGTCCTGGACCGCGCCGCCACGTACCCAAACGCGGTCGTCGATCTCGGCGAAGGAGGCGATCACGAGCTGCCGGACCGTCTCGTGCAGGCCACGCGGCTCGGGCCGGTCCAGCCAGTCCGTCAGTCGCACGTACGTCAGGTCGTCGCCGGCGGGCAGGCGGTCGGCGCGAGCCTGGTCGGTGAAGAACTCCGTCCAGTACGAGGACAGTTCGAAGTACGCCTCGCCCATGGTGCCGAGCTTCAGCGGCTCGGCCAGCCGCCGCATCAGGTTGCGGTCACCGGACGGCACCTCGACACGCCGGTCGCGTGCCGCAGCGGCCTGCTTCACGAGGCCGTACACCTTCTTCGCGTCGGCTGTGGTGACCGCCCGGCCGGGGTTGTCCTGGTCGAGCACCGGGTGGGCCGGGAACTGGCGCTCCAGGAGGCGTGCGGCGATGACCCGGACGGCCTTGCTGAATGAGGCGCCGATCGGGAGCGACAGGCCGGGCACCGGGTACACGGGGTCGAGGTGGTCGTCGAAGCCGAGCTGGACCTCGCTCTCCTTCTTGTCCGCGAGCCCGTACGCCTGCTTGAACGCCTTCTCGGCCTCCCGCGTCAGGGTGTCACGCTGGGCTTCGAGCAACTGCCAGGCGCGTACCCGCTTGTCCTGGCCCAGGTGCTTGGCGAAGGTGCCGTGGAAGCGGTCTTCGTCGGAGAGGACGTTGTCGATGACGGTGAGCCGCCGGAAGCTGTCCCGCGCCTGCCGAGATAGGTGGGTGGGCAACCAGGCAAGGGTGCGGGCCGGCCCGTCGGGGCTTTCCTGATTCCGCAGTCCGTCGATGCGCATGGCGTCCTCGCGCGGACCGAACTCCCCGTCGTCGAATGGATAGTCGACGACGATCCGCCACAGGCCGTCGGTGGCCGGCTTCAGGCTCTGGTCACTGACGCGGTCCTTGTCACGGACGTTGGCGAAGGTCACCTCGACGGTGCGGGGCGAGCCCTTCCACACGAAGCTGAGCTCGTCGCCTACGCGCCCCTCACCCAAGTCGAACTGGCGGCGCAGGATCCGCTCGGCGAGGTCCCGCTGGAAACGGGTCTGGGTGTAGGTGTTCGCGTTGGCGAGGATCGAGTCGAGGTCGATGTCGGTCAGTTCGAGGAGCACGGAGGCCTTTGCTCCGGAACCGCTGACCTTGATCTCGGCGAACTGCCCGGCCCATTGGCTGAGCTTGCCTTCCAGGGCCTGCACCTCGCCGCCCTTGAACCGGCTCTTGATCGAGCCGTGGTTCAAGGCGAGCAGCCGCTCCACCGTGAGGTTCTGCAAGGACACCGCGCCGGGGGCGAGAGCGGACAGCAGCAGGGTGCGCATGATCCGGTCATCGCCGATGAACGCGCTCAGAGGGGGCCGGCGTTCAGCGGGCACCGACTCGGGGTCGGCCTCGTAGGCGACGGCCTCCTCATCGTTGACCTTGTGGGTGGTGAGCAGGTAAGGCCGCAGCTTGGTCTTGTACAGCCGCTCGGCCGACTCGAACACCACACGCGTCGCGTCCTGGAACGGCTTGTCGCCGCCCTTGCCCAAGTAGGGATAGAGATCACCGAGGCATACGAGGTCGCCCAGGCGCAGCCGGTTGCGCTGGTCGGCGAGGATTTCGCCCATGAGCTTCATGCCGGTGCGGTTGCGCTGCAGGGCTGAGGAGATCTGGACGAGGGCATCCATAAAGGCCGGGGTGAACGGATACGCCTTGCGCAACGGCTCCTCACCCGACCCGACCAGGGCCTGATCGTCACCGAGCCAAGTGTCGCGCACGGCACCGGGGTTGGCGGCGAGCAGCCGGTCAAGCCCGGCCTGCACCTCCTGCTCCGCCTCCTTCGAGCGGGGCTTGAGCAGGCGCTCGTGGGCGACCTCGGGAAGATTTCGGTCCTCCAGCTTGATGGACTCGATGCGGCCGGAGGCAAAGTTGAGGTTGTGCTGCATGGCCAGCTCGGCCGTGCCGTGCATCTCCTCGCCGGTGATCTCCCGCAGGTCGCGCTGCCGAGCGATGAAGGAGATGACGGGGATGGCGCGTCGGCTGTCGCCGCCCTCCACAAAGTTGGTGAACTTTCCCGACTCGCGCAAGGCCCGCTTCTCGTCCTGCATCATCATCGTCAGCCAGAGCATCAGCTCGTCGAGGAAGAGCACGAGCCCGTCGTAGTTGAGGGACTTGGCGTGCTCGGCGATGACGGACAGGCCCTCGTCGAGTGGGATGAAACCGTCGCCCTGGGCAGCGATCTTGCCGTACTGACGGGCGACGGTCCGCATCGCATCCTGGGTGAGGCGGGCACGGAGTTCGGCCGGGGTGGAGGGGTTCTCCAGGTCGAGACGGACGCTCTTGTCGTGGACCTCGGCAGCGTCCAGCGCGGCGCTGAGCCGCTCGGAGGTCCAGAAGGCGGCGGAGTTGCCCCACTCGTCGACCTCGCCCTCGGCGCCGGCGTTGAGCTGTGCGAGGAACTGCTCATCGCCGAAGTCCTGCCGCATGTCACGGAGTTGATCGAAGAGGGCGTCAGTACGGTAGACGCGCGGGGTGGGGGCGTCCTCGTGGTGCTTGGCCACCCAGTCGACGTAACCGCCGAGCACCCGGTGCTCCAGGCTCTCGGCGTTCAGCATGTGGTACGGCACGAGCAGGAACTTCTTGCCGCCCTCTCGCAGCCAGCCGAACTCCTGGTACAGAGGGTCGAACTCCTGCCGGGCGCGTGCCGCCGAGCTGTTTGAGAGCAGCGCATGCAATACAGCCATGAAGTGCGACTTACCGGCACCGAACGAGCCGTGCAGGTACGCGGCCTTGGAGCTCTGCGTCTCCAGCGCGGTCGAGATCAGACCGAGGGCCTCGCGGAAGTTCCCCAGCAACTCCCTGGTGACGACGTAGTCCTCCAGGGCCTTCCGGGAACCCTCCTCGGTGACCGCCTCCGCCAGCTTGAGCACATAGGAGGAGGTGGAGACCGATGACGGCAGGTCCATCAGGTCCTTGAGCAGCGGTGCCTGGCGCTCTCGGGCGGGGGCGGCCATCGGTGTCAGGACTCCTTCGTCTTCTTGCTTCTGGTGCTCTTGGCAGTCTTCACAGACGCTCCGCGTCCACGGCGGGCGGCGGGCGGTCGCCAGGCTTGCAGGTCCTCGTCGGTGAGGTGGCGTTCGCCCTGGAGCGAACGGCGGCCGGCCAGGACGTCGGCGGCCGGGGAGGTGCCGTACGTCGGGTCGATCTCGTTGTGCCACTGATCGAGCCAGGGCTGGAGTTCGAGGAGGGCGGCAAGGAGCGGGGGCCACTCGTCGTCGGACAGCTCGGGGCCGTGGACGTTCAGGTAGCCGAGGAGAGCCTCGGCCTGCTGGAGGTGGTCCCAGCCGGCCCAGCCGTAGAGGGATGGGGACTGGACGTTTTCGGCGCCGTAGGAGATGAAGCGTTCCTTGGGGACATCCATCTTGCCGCGCAGACTCCAGTACGAGCTGCGCAGGAAGTCGGCGCTGGCGTAGGTCCGAGGCACCGGGATCCCGTCGCGAATCTTCTTCTTCGCGATGGGGTCCTGCTCAGCGTCCTCCCTGCGCTGCTCCTCCCAGGTGTGCTTCCACTCTGCGTGCTTGTCCAGGCCGGAGGACTTGTAGCGGAGGGCGGCGGTGGCCGGGACGTGCTGGTTGGAAAGGAGGTCGGAGACGGTCTTCGTGAAATCCTGGCCAGGCGCGAAGAGTTCGGCGACCGCCAGGAAGTCCTCGTCCTGTTCAAGGTCGGAGACCAGTTGGTTGAGAGTACGGATCTGCGGGCTGCCGTCCGCGTCGAACCAGAGGGCGTTGCCCTCCATGCGGTCGAGCAGCCAGGAGCGCAGGGCCTTCTCCTGGAGCGCGTCCCAGCCCTCGGTGGCCCAGCGGCGTTTGTACTCGGGGCGCTCCACCATGCCGATCTGGCGGTTCGACTCGATCGCGTCGATGCGCTTCTGGACGATCTCCCGGTAGGGCGCGGGCCAGTGGCCCGGGATCTCCGTGATGGGGGTGGAGCCGTGGCGGCGGAACCACTCGTCGGACGCCTCGCCGGCCTGGACCCGGCGCGCCAGCACGATCTCGAACGCGCGCTGCCCGAGGGCCAGTTCAGGGACGTCGGCGAACTCGTCGCCGTCGCGGGCGGCGGGGCGGAGATCATCGTCGAGGAGGCCGTAGAGGGCGTAGACCTGCCAGTCCAGTTCCTCTTGGAGGGCGATCATGCGGGCGCGGAGGTGGTTGTAGTGGCAGCGGGCGTCGCGGAGGGCGGAGGCAGTGGGGGGCTCGGCGACGGCCACCACGGATGAAGAGACGGCCAGTTCCTGAGCGAGGGAGTCGAGGCTGGCGGCCAGGGTGGTGGGATATGCGGAGGGCAGGGGAAAGTCCTGGAGGTTGGTACCGGTGAACTCGTAGCGCTCTTCCCAGGCTTCGCTCTGAATACCTCTACCGAGGCCGCTGCCCCCCTTGCCCTGACTCACCATCTTGAGCCAGAACGCAGCCGTAGAACTGTTGAGTACCCCAAGCAACTGCAGGTGCTTCTCTTCCGAAGCCCCCTCCCACAACTTGATCATGGGTGCGGACCGATTGAACACCTTCCCGTCGCGGTCCAACACGAAGTGGTTGTGAGTCGCCACAAATGCAAAGGCGATCGACCATGAATGACAGCCGGGGTTTGGTGTTACCTGATGCCACTCATACCAGGGCCTCCCGTCAGAGAAGTACGTGCCCTTCGAAAAGGTTGCGCGATGCCCGAGCACCGTCCGCCCAGGCCAGATCCATCTGTATGCTCCAGAATCCTCTGACAGGGGTAGCAGCTCGAATTTGTCCCGAGTCTCCTTATGCGGGAAGAACGTGTACGTCCCCTCCGAGTGCAGCCAGTCGCGCAGCTCTTCACCCAGCACAAGCGTCCGACCGAGGTCCTCCTCGCCCCCGCGCCGCAGCCAAGCCGCACGGCTGCTGATCATGATGCTGTCAGCGTTGGTCTGCCCGGTGTACCCGAAGCGCTTCGCCCGGTTGCGGAGTTTCGGCCCCCCGGCTGCTTCCAACCCGTCAATGAGCTCCTGCCCACCATCGGCAAGCACCCACGGCTGCTTCGCGAAGTACCGCTTCCGGTCAAGGTTGTCGACGGACACCCACTTGCTCACGCTACCTGGCGTCTCGATCTGGTCGACGATCGCCGACCACACCTGCCCCTTCGCCGGATCATCGGGAACCCCCGGCTCCCCCTGCACCGAACGCACCGTAAGCACGGTGGACGCTCGATGATGACCGCCCCGTCGCCGACCAACAAGGATCACGGTGGGCGTGCCATGTCCCGGAATGTAGGCACCGGATGTGTCGATGACCTCCGTGAGCTCGACCTGCTGACCGAAGTAGTCCTCGATCAGCTTCACACCGAACTCCCTCTTAATAAAGGAGTTGGAGGTGATCTGCCCAACCATTCCGTAGCCCAGCCCGGTCTCCGGGTCACCCCTCATCGAGAGCTCGAAGAACCTCTGCGCGAATGGCACGGTGAGCGCGTACTCTTTGTGGCACGCCTTGTACATCTCTCGGTACCGCTGGTTGAGCTCCTTGTCCTGCACCGTGATGTAGGGCGGGTTACCCACGACGACGTGGTATCGACCCGGCGTGAGGATGTCCTGATGCTCGTGCAGATCCTCCGTGCGGTAGGCGAACGAGGCCAGCGGATCCTCCGCTTCCTTCCCGTCCAGCGTGAGCTCCAGCTGCCGGGACTTGATGAGCGAGTCACCCACTGCCAGATGGACCGGCCACTCGTACAGCGCCGCCTTCTCCATCGTCCGCACGTCCGCCGCAGCCATGGCAGCGACCAGCAACCGGAAACGCGCGATGGCGACCGCGAACGGGTTGATATCGACGCCGTGCACCGAGTCGAGCGCGGCCCGCACCCGCTTGTGCGCATCAGCCGTCGAGGCCTTGTCGCTCCACTCCTTCAGCAGCCGCTTGAAGGCGCCCAGCACGAAGTGCCCGGACCCACAGGTGGGGTCGATCATCTTCAGCTTCTCGAAGCCAAATTCCCGCAACGCGGGGGTCATCGTCCGCTCGAGGATGAACTCCTCGACGAACTCCGGCGTCTGCAGCAGCGCGTACCGTGTCCGCGCATCATCGCTCAGGTCCTGATACAGGTCACCGAGGAAGCGCGTGTCCCACCCCTGCGTCCTGTCCTCGTCGTTCAGCGGGTCGGTGAAGTCATGGACGAGCTTCCCCTCTTCGTCCCGCCGCCCCCAGAACGCAACCAGCGCCCCAGCACCCTCGTGCGAAAGCGGCACCTCATACAACGGGTTGTGCCGCTTGTCGAAGAGCAGCCGCCCAGCCTGCCCCGCCCCGATTTCGTCAAACGCCAACTCAAGCCAACCCCGCCAAGTGGGGTCATCAGCCGTCGACTTGTACTCGTCGTACCGAGCCTGCGCCAGCTCCCGCCGATCGATCTCCGGCGAGGTGATAAACGGCTCCGCAATCAGCCCGTTGTCCTCACAGAACCGCACGAACACCGTAGCCAACACCCACGCGACCGCCACCTGCGTGAGCCGCTCGTCCAGCCACGCCTTCCACGTCGCCGCCGTACGCCCCAGCTCACGCGCCTGCTTGTACTCGGCGTCGTACCGTTCCCGTACCTCAGACACCTCGCCGACCTGCCGCTCAAGGTCCTTCTTGGCTGCAGCGACCTGCGGCTTGAGGTCGTCCAGCAGGGCCTTGCGGTCGATCATCGGGCGTACTCCTCGGTGTTCTCAGTCTGTTCAGCGCTCTCGCTCTGCGCACCCGCAAGGTGTATCCGCTTCACCCACGATTCAGGCAACGGAATCCACTCCCCCAACGGCTCCTGGTACGTGGCGTACACATCCCGCACCCCATCCGCCCCGACAGCCCGGCCCAGAACTGGCGGCCTCCCAGGATCCGCCTGCGGTACGAACAACCACAAGGGCCGCTGGGCCTCGCCCTCCCGCGCCTGACGCGCAAGTTCGTCAAGGCCGCCCATGTAGTCGTAGCGGGCGAACACCGCACCGTCCGTCAGCAGCAACGGACGTGAGTCGTCCCCGCCACACAGCAGCGTGCTGATCTCCTCACGCATACGGTCGCTCGCATTCCGAGCGAAACGCGTGAAGTTGACGGCCGCCGTGGAACCCGCCTCTGCCGCATCCGCCTTCAGGATCGTCTCCCAGCGCGGCAGTCCCTTGGCGTTCGCCGCCGCCTTCGCCTCCTGCTCGGCGTGAAGGTGCCGCAGGAACACCTCGGTCGCCGACACCGTCACCACACCCCCACCGAACCGCGCATCCGCCAGCTCACGCATCGCGCGTCGACCCAGTTCACTACGGACGGTCAGCACCCGGTAACCGTCGCCACTCGCCGCAGCTCGCAGACGTTCCTCTGCACGAGCTGCCGCAGCCAGGTCGGCATTCTCCGACCACGCGGCGGCGGACGAGGTCACGGTCGAGGACCCGTCGATCCCGGTGCCGAAGTGGCTGGCGTTCTCCAGGCCCTCCGGCAGGTAGCGCTGCCGTCCGTCCTTGTGCGTGCGCAGGACCAGCGGGAAGCCGGCCTCCTTCAGCACCTCCGTGAGCGGAACATCCGTAGGCAAGCCATGACCGTCCTCGCCCTGTCCCGTCCGCAGCTCGGGGAAGCGGGACCGCACCCGCTCATGCACAGTGGCGACGGTCAGCCCCGGTTGCTCGTCCTCCGACAGGCCGGGGATGATCTTGACGACGCCGGCCTGGGTGAGGCGTAGTGCCCGCACCATGCCAAGGCCGCGCGGGTACAGCTCCAGACGCGAGGACACCGCGGCGTCCTGCGAGGCAGCCGCCGCGATGTCCACGATCCGCCGCTCGTCCCAGTCGAGGGCACCCTGCGGAGGCTCCACCTGGGTCAGATCGGCGAGCACGGACGCGGCCGTCGGAAGGGTCTCGGCTCGCACGAGCCGGTCGGCGTGCTGGCCGAGGCGACTCGCGTAGTCGAGCAGGCCCGGCGCGGACGGCGTGTCAGGGCTGTCGACGTCCTCCCGGCATTCCAAAGCCAAGAGCCCGGGTCGCAGCGCCTCATCCACGGCCTGCCGATTGGGGCGGTGCTGGAAGGCCGGAGTCGCGGCAGCCTCCTCCATCTCCACCACGACGCGTACGGCGGCCAGTGCCAAGGCGCGACGCTGGTACAGCTTGGGCAGGTCGGTACCGCGCCGCAGGATCAGCGCGTCGGCGATCTCGGCGGCGGAGGCGAGGCGTCCGGACTGCTCCAGGATGTCCAGGACCTCGGCGCGCAGCTCCCGCAGGGCCGGCTCGTCGCGCCACTTTTCCCGCAGGCCCTTGATGTGCGGGTTGACTCCTCCCTGAGTCATGCCCAGTAGCTTGGCCACGTCCGTCTGCGTGGGCCAGGCGGGCAGCGCCGGCAGTCGTCCGTCGTCGCCGGGGAGGCGCAGCAGCGCACGGGCCACGTCGATACGGCTCTGGTTGTTGCCGACGGGGCCTCGCTGCCCCTTCACCAGTTCCGGGACCATGCGCGTCGCAAGCGCGTCCAGCGAGACGCGTCGCAGCGCTGGACCTTCACCCGCAGCCAGGGCCAGGTGGTCGCTGAGCTTGCGCTCCATGCCGGACTCGGCCTTGGCCGCGTCCAGTTCCGCTTTGGCGGCCTTCCGGCCCTCCCCGGTGAGGGGATTGAGCTCGGCGGCGCGCAGTCGGCGGCGCCATTCACGGATGCGCCGCTGGATGTCGGAGCGGGTCTTGGCACCCAGACCCGGCTTGTTGATCAGGTCGCGCTCGCTTCGGTCGAGCAGCTCGCCGACCGTGGTGATGTCCAGGCCGTACAGGAAGGACTGGGCAGCGGCGGTCAGGCCCGACAGGGAGAGGTGGGTGTCGAGTCCAGCCGCCGCGGCGCGCTGGTCGCGTGCCTCGTCGGAGTGCAGCTCCTCCTCGGCGCCGTGGCCCTTGCCGTGCGAGGAGGGCACGGTCTGCTGAGACGCGTCGAGGAAGACCTTCTTCCACGCGTCCTGCATGTCCTTGAGCGTCGCGAACCGCTTGCCGGCGTCGCGGTGCAGGGCGCGGCGGAAGAATCCCAGCAGGCCCTCGCGGACCGGATCCTCGAAGGCGTCCTGCTGGATCTCCGGGTACGGCATCTCCTTCGGATCGGTCATCTCGGGTGTGACCGAGCCGTCGCCCCAGCGCGGCAGCTCGCCGGAGGCCATCTGGTGGAGGGTGACCGCGAGGGCGTACCGCTCGGCCTGGTCGTCGTAGACCGCCCGCCTGTTCACCGTGCCGCCGATGAAGGGGTCCATGTACCCCTGGGTGCCGACCGCCGTCTCGCTCGCCGGGTAGGAGGCGAGGGAGAAGTCGATCAGAACCAGCTCGCGCGTGCCGTTGGGTCGCTTGCGGATGGCGATGTTGTCCGGCTTGATGTCGCGGTGCCACACGCCCTCGCCCTGGAGGAAGTCGACGGCGCCGAAGAGCTGGTCGCCGTACTTCTCCAGGGTCTCCATGCCCATGGCGCCGTACTCACGCAGCCAGCGGGCGAGGGTCTCCTCACGGGCGCGGATCTTGCCGTTCGAGCCCTCCCCATCAGCAAGCTCCGCCTTCTCGTCGCCGACGTACTCGACGGCGAGTGCGGTCCGCTCGCCAAGCCGCAGCGGCTCGGGCACCACGAGGTTGATCACCCGCGAGTCCGCGCGCAGCCGGCGCATCACCTGCGCCTCGCCCTCCAGGACGGTGACGCTGCGGTCCGAGACCGCCACCTTCAGAACGGCGAGCGGCCGGGTGCGGAACTCCTCCGACCGGAGATCCCGTACGAGGAACGCGCGTGAAGTGGAGCCGGTCCCCAAGCGTCGGCGGACCTGCCAGCGACCGCCGCCCAGCACATCGCCGGGCTGGGCCTCCAGTGCGTCGGGCTCGGGCTGCGCGCTAGGCGCGTTCGCCGGTTCGGCGGGAGTCGCGGGCTCGGCGGGCTGAGCGCGTCGTACGCCCACCGAATCCTCGGCGTCGGCGAGGAGTTCCAGGAACTCGTCGACGGACGACATGCGCTGCTCGGGGCGATAGGCGGTAGCCGCTTGGACGAGCAGGTCGACGTCGTCCGTCATGCCGTCGACGACGGCAGAAGGCGTCAGGCCGTCGCTCTCGCGGAGCATCGTCAGGACCTCTGCCTGGGTGGATGCCGGAGGGCGGCCGGTGACCAGCAGGTAGGCGAGCGTCCCGAGGCCGTACACGTCCAGCAGCACCGGGTCAGGTCGCGGAGCGGTCAGCTCCGGTGCCAGGTACGGCTCCGCGCCCTCGGCCACATGCGTGGCGGACAGCGCGGTCGGGGCGAGAGCAGCGGCGGCGCGCGCCCCGCTACTCGAACCGAGACTGCGGGCGCTGGCCACCTGCCAGTCAGCGATCTCCAGGCGGGGGCGCAGCCACGCCTCCTCCTCGCCCAGCTTGCGCGGGCCCGGTATGACGTCGACCGAGCGGGCGGCCAGGGCACGATGGTGGAGCAGGCCGGAGTGGGCCGAGCGGATCGTCTCGGCGAGCTGCCGCAGCAGCCGTAGACGGGCCTGGATGTCGAGCTTGTCGCCGTAGCGGCGGACGTACTCGTCCAGCCGCATTGCGCGCATATCGTAGTCGAAGAGCAGAGCCGGTCCGGCCGGATGGGCCGACGGCTCGAAAGTCTTGTACTGCGCCGCGCCCCGGTGCTTGAAGCGGCTGAGAACGGCTGCTTCCCGGCGTGCCGCCCGCTCCACGGACTCGCGCGCCTCCGCGCTCGCGCCCCGCTCCCGCAGGTAGACGCGGACGCGGACGGTCTCGTACAGGTCCTTGTGGTGGCCGACGTAGTCCACCCAGGTCGGACCGGAGGCAATCTCGTTGTCAAGGCGGTAGGAGCCGACCCACCGCTCGGCCTCGCTGGCCCGGATGCCCGCCTTCTTGAGCCGCTTGGCGATGTCCAGGGAGCGGCCCTCGGTGTACCGGAACCGCTCGTCGCGCGGCGGCCGGCGCAGCTCCTTGATCAGCTCGGCGATCGTGAACACGTGCTGCCGCTCGTTCTGCGGCAGCTCCACGCGGAGCTTGGGGTTGGTGATACAGACGGCTTCTTGGACCCACACCTTCTGGCCCTTGGGACCGCCCGCCCGGTTCAGGAGGGTCGCGAGCTCCTTGGCCTTCTTGTTCAACAGGTGCAGCGGATTGCCGTGATCGACTTCTTCGCCGTTGCCCTTGGTCTGCACCCAGGTGCCGTACGGCGCGGCGAGGTGTCCGACCCAGTCCTTCAGCTCGACCAACCACACCCCGCCGGGGGCGACGATCAGCAAGTCACATTCACGCGGATGGCCCGAATTAGCAGTGAATGTGAAGTTCGCCCAAGCCCGCCATGGCTCGTTGCCGGGAAGTTGCTTACGGATCGACTCCAGGCCCCGCTTCTCGTGCCCGAACTCAGACTCGGTGACGGTCGTCCACCGGTCCTTTTCCATCGCTCCTCGCAAACTTCGCCATCCCGCCACACCGCGATCACGCTGGTGACCGCGGCACATCGTATCCCGGGGGTACGGGATCAGGACCGGGTCGCGTAGCGCACGAACGCGGACCACTCCACGGCAGGGAAGGAGAGGCGGGCGCGGGCAGGGTCCTTGGAGTCTCGGATGTGGATGGTGCCGGATGTGACGGCTGCCTCAAGGCACTCGCCGCCCTCGTTGCCGCTGTGGCTGCTCTTGAACCAGGCGAGGCGCGTGGGCTCCACAGAGCTCATAGTTCCCCCAGCATGTCCTTGATCAGGTCGAGGGACTCCCGCATGGTGAGCGCCTGTGCCCTGATGCTTCCGTACCGTGCGGCCAGGATACGTACCTCCTCGGGATCCGTGACCAGTCGGCTACCGTTCTGCACCTCCGTGTATCCGACCTGGGCCTTTCCCTTAGGGGTGAGCAGGATGAACGGGCCGCCCATTCCCGCGTGCTCACTCCGGTCCGTCGGCATCACCTGAAGCTCCACGTTGCGCAGCTGCGCAAGCTTGATCAGTTGCTCCAGCTGCTCCTTGTGGACCTCCGGCCCGCCGATGGGCCGCCGCAGCACGACCTCCTCGATGACGGCCGTCACCAGGCGCCCCTGGCTCATACCGGCACCACGCCCGACCCCTTCGCCGAATCCGGCCGCGGCCTGTTCCTCGTCGACGCGCTCGCCGTCCGCTGGGGCACCAAGCCCCGGCCGCCCTCCGGCAAGACCGTCTGGGCATGCCTCCCACTCCTGTGACGCCGGATGCGAGACAGTCCGTCCACAGGCGGACACAAGGCGTGGACAACACGGCGGGGAGGTGGAGAGAATTCTGATCACACCGTCGGTCTCAGCAGTGGTCGGATGTACCACTCGCCCCGGCCGGGCGGTGGCACGGGGGTGCCGTGTGGGGGAAGGACGTACGGGTGGGGGAAGACAGCGCCGTCGGCGGCGTGGCGCCGCGCATCTCGCAGGGGATCGAGGTGTACGGCGGGACGGACGGGGCCGTGTCGTGGAGCGGTGTCGAGCTGACGGCCGACGTGATGCGGGAGCTGGCTGCGGGGCCGTGGGCCGAGCGGGTCGGTGACCTGGGTGCCTCTCGCGATCTGGTCACCGAGCTGCGGTCGCTGGCCACGACGGACATGGAGACGCAGTTCATCAGCACGCTCCTGGAGAGCGAGCCGGAGCCGCTGCCCTGGCAGGTCGGCGAGGCGCTCGCCGAGGTACTGCTGGAGAACTGGCACGGCGCGCTGTGGGTGTGGGACGGTGCGCGGGACCGGCGTACGCGCAAGGCGAGCCTGCCGGGGGCGGACCTGGTCGGTCTGTGTGTGGCGGACGGCTCGGCGCGGCTGCTCTTCGGCGAGGTCAAGTCGTCGTCGCAGGCGGCCAGCCCCCCTGGCGTGATGACGGGCTCGGACGGCATGATCGAGCAGCTCAAGCGGCTGGCCGGGAAGGACGACCACCTCACCCTGATGAAATGGCTGCGCTCCCGCTGTCTCACCGCCGAGCACAAGGCGGCCTACCACACGGCGGCCGGCCGCTGGGTGAAGTCCAGGGGCGCGGACATCCAGCTCTTCGGCTGCCTGGTCCGCGACACCGTGCCGGAGCCGAAGGACCTGAGCGACCGTGCCGCCGTACTGGCCAAGACGGTCGTGGAGCCCATGCATGCCCTGCTGACTGCCTGGTACCTCCCGGTGGCCATGAAGACGTGGCCGAAGCACGTGGAGGTGCTCGACGTTGGCTGATCTGGGCTGGCTGGAAGGAGCGCTCGACCCGGAACTTGTAGGGGAGGCCGAGGAGCGGGCGCACCGTGTGCTCATCGGCTCCGCTCTGCGGGCGGTCGAGGCAGAGGTTCCCGAGGGTTCGCCCGACAGCCGGGAGGCGGTCGACTTCGCGGTGGACGCCCTGGACCTGCTGGCCTGGGACGCGATCGCGGAGGATCCGAAGGCACCGGAGACCCGGCGGCTGTGCGGGCAGATGTTCACCCTGGCGCGGGCACGGCTACCGGAGGACGACTCCCCCGACGCGCGCCTCGAACTGCTCCGTACGGTCTGCCTGGGCTGGATCGCCGACGAGACCCCGCTCGCGGCCCGGCTGCTGGCCGACGTCGAGCTGCCCTCCGTACCGGATGCGGAGGACGACTGGGAGACTCAGGTGCGGCGCGGAACCGCCGATGTGTGGCTCTTGCTGCTGCGCAAGCGCGGCTGGGACGACCTCGACGCGCTGGACCACCTCATCGCGCGGCTACGGGCCGAGCAGGCGGGTCGGGAGGAGACCTACCTCTCGGCGGCCGGTGACGACGCCCGGCCCGCCGCCTGGTCGCTCGCCGCCCACTACCACCTGCTCAAGACGGCGGAGCTGCTCGCCGAGTACCTGGCCACCGGGCATCTGCTGCGTGAACGCCGCCCCGGACGTCACTACGACGTGCGTGAGCGTGTGCAGGCGCACTGCGACCGCGCCCTGGAAGCGGCCGTCGCCTCGGCCGACCCCGATCTCGAGGTGCTTGTACGGCTGCTGGCGGCGACGGCCGACCAGATCATCGACAACAGCCTGTGGACGGTGGCTCGTGCTGTCAGCCCAGAGGTGAACGCCTTCGTGGCCTCCCTCGTCGACCGTGGCCGACCGCGCCCGATCTTCGAGGTGCTGCCGCCGCAGCGTGTGGCCCTGGCCGAGCAGGGGCTGATCCGGACCGCGCACCGCAGTGTGGTGGTCAGTCTGCCCACCAGCGCGGGCAAAACCCTGATCGCCCAGTTCCGGATCCTCCAGGCGCTTAACGCCTACGACAAGCAGCACGGCTGGGTGGCGTACGTCGCCCCGAACCGGGCGCTCGTCAACCAGGTGACGCGACGGCTGCGCCGCGACTTCGCCGGGCTCGGGATCGGGGTGGAGCGGGTCAGCCCGGCCCTGGAGTTCGACGGTCTGGAAGAGGACATGCTCACGGACCGCGGCGAGGGGCGTTTCCGGGTGCTGGTGTCCACGCCCGAGAAGTTCGATCTGTTGCTGCGCTCCGGCTGGCAAGAGAAGATCGGGCGTCCGCTGTGTCTGGTGGTGGCCGACGAGGCGCACCACCTGGGGGTGGACGGGCGGGGGATCAAGCTGGAGCTGCTGCTGGCCACCGTCAACCGGGAGGCCCAGGACTCGGGCTTCCTGCTCCTGACGCCCTTCATCGACAACGGTGACGTCATCGCCGAATGGCTGGACAGCGGCAGCCGGCAGTCGGTCGGGCTGTCGGTGGACTGGACGCCGAACGACCGCATCGTGGCCCTCGCCCACCGCGAGCGTGCGGCGGGCAACGGCGGTTTCCGGGTGGCGCTGGAGACGTTGGTGACCAGTCGCAGGACCCTCAGTGTTCCCGACGAACTGCCGCTGGACGGGTACCGGCCGCTCGGCCTGTCCTGGTCCCAGGCGGGCCAGCCTGGGAAACTGGCCGCGGCGACCGCAGCCGTCCTGGCTGAGCGGGGACAGACCATCACCCTTGCCCAGCAGCCCAGCCACGCCTGGGGTATCGCCGAGCGCATCGCGGGTGGACGGGAGGCGGTCGCCGATCCCAGCGACGAACTGCGTGCGGTGCAAGGTGTGGTGGAGGAGGAGTTCGGCACGGACTTCGCGCTGGTGGGACTACTCGCCAAGGGCGTCGGAGTTCATCATCGGGGCTTGCCGGACGATATCCGCATTTTGACGGAGTACCTGGTGGAGAGGGGCGACCTCACTCACCTGGTATCCACCACGACCATCGCCCAGGGCGTCAACTTCCCCGTTGCGAACATTGTGTTGGCCTCCCACCAGTTCCCGTACGGGGCCGACATCCCGGCCTCTGACTTCTGGAACCTCGCGGGGCGAGCCGGCCGAGTGGAGCAGGGTGAGGTAGGCCTGATCGCGCTGGCCGCGACCGACGAGGAACGGGCCAGGAAACTACGGGAGTTCGTCGCCCGCCAGGTCGCGGAGCTGAACTCCACACTCATCGACATGGTGAGCCAGGCCATGTCCAGGAACGGCCACCTCGACCTGCACACGCTGGCGGCCATCCCGGAGTGGTCCGCCTTCGTCCAGTATCTGGCCCACACCTACCGGCAGATCGGAGATCACGAGGAGTTCGCCGAGGAGATCGAGCAGGTGCTGCGTGGAACTCTCGGCTTCCAGCATCTGCGGCGCGTGAACCGCGGCTGGGCGGCGGAACTGGTGCGCAGCGTGCGGGAGTACGCTGAGCTTCTCTCCGGCAAGGCACTGGGACTGGTCGACAGCACGGGCTTCTCCTGGGAGAGCGTCGCGGGCACCCTGAAGCGCCTGAGCGATGCTCGGATCGACCGTGAGATCTGGTATGCGCCGCTTTTCGACGGCGACCGCAGGCCACTGGCCCAGTTGGTCGGGGTAATGCTCGAGGTGCCCGAACTGAGGGAGAGCCTCCATGAGATCGCGGACGAGCAAGACGGCCGCAGCGGCGACTACATCGCCCGCGTCATCCAGGACTGGGTGAACGGCGCGTCCGTACCTCAGCTGGCCGCCGACCACTTCAGGAAGCCGGGCGAGTCCAACAGCCTCAAGGCGATCACCAAGTGCTGCCAACGCCTGTTCGGCGACATGGCGCCCACGGTCTCCTGGGGGCTGTCCGCACTCCAGTCGCTCACACTCGGCCAGGACTTCGCGACGCTGCCCGCCGAGACACAACGCGAACTGCGGAACATTCCGTCGTACGCCTTCTACGGTGTGCGCTCGGAGGTGGCGATCGCGATGCGGCTCGCGGGGGTACCGAGGTCGGCCGCGGGCCGCATGGCCGCGACCGTCGCCGGCGGACAGGACCAGCGCCGCCCGCAGAGCCCGCTCGGTCCCGCCGAGGCCCGAACGCGGCTGGCGGGACTGTCGGATGCCGTATGGCAGTCAGCCCTCGGGCCCAAGGGACCGGCTTATCGGACAGTCTGGCGGATCCTTGACGGCGTGCAGTAAACCGAGTCGGAGGCGGCGCTCATCTCACGCAGGACGTCCACAAGGTGCAGGCCCGGCGAGCCTCGGCGAGCAGCGCTTCCGCAGCGGACGGCGTTCCGAAGGAATCCACCGCTCTGCTCACCACCATCCGCAGATGGTCAGCTGTGGTCTGGATCCGCTGCTGGGTGATGCCGTACTGCTCCTCGGTGAGCGCGTGATCGCTTTCCCACACGTCCTGCAGCGTCTCGTACTGGGTGTCATCCGCGTCATACACACTCGGGATGCGCGGCAGGTCCTGGTCGGTGAGACGAGGCACTACTGGAGCGTGCCGTGCGTCGGCGACACCGTCGGCCTCTCCGTGGAGAATGCGGCGCACCAGTACCCGATCCGTCTCCGAGCGAGCCACCTGGGCAGCGAGAGCGTCGAGCCTGTCGAGGATGGCCGGCACTCCGGTGTGGTTACGGGTACGCAGCAGGACGCCGAGCTCCCCGGCTGCTTTCCGGCCGGACTCCTGAGCGCGGAAAAGCAGTTGATCGCAGCGCGCGATCTCGTCGTGTGCTCGCTGCACGACGCGCACCGCTTCCTCCACGCTCCGCAGGCCTCGGTCCAGATCGATGGCGTACGCCTTGGTCGCCTTGGTCGCCTCGGTCACGCTTGTGTCCCCACCCTTCGTCGTCCCCTGCCTGGATCATAAAGACATCGAGGAACCGCCCCATGCCGACCCTGACCGCCCGCACGAAGCCCCGCACCCGCAGGTCGATGGAACTGCTGGCCGAGCGACCCGACGGCCTCCACTTCAGTGAGCTGTGGAAGCTCGTCGTCGCAGAACTGCCCTTGGCCGACGAGGACATGGAGCGGCTGAAGAGCGGAGACACGAAGGGCGAGAACGCCTGGAAGTGGCAGACCTCCGACCTGGTGATGGCGGGGTGGCTGCGCAAGAACAACGGGTACTGGCGTATCACGGCACTGGGCCGGGAAGCACTGGAGCAGCATTCGGACGCGGAGGCCTTCTACGGCGCTGCCCGGTTCGCGTACGCCTACTGGGAGGCCCATCGGCACGGTTTCGCCTACGCTCAGAAGCTCGTCGGTGTCATCCCGGCAGGCCGCCAGCTGGACCTCGACACCCTGGCGGCAGAGACCCGGCTCGATCGAGGCCCCCTGGCGCGATGGCTGTGGGGCGCCCGCCCGAAGGGCGCGCAGTGGGTTGTGGACGGCAGCGGTGGTGCCGCTCCCGAAGTGCGCGCCGACGACACGGAGAAAGCCGAGCTCTTTGCCGAGATCCAGGACTGGCAACGTCTCGCGGAGGAGACGGTCCGCCCTATCGAACTCCGCGAGCTGCAGGAACTGCTGGCACGCGAGAACGAGAGAGTCCCGCACGCTCCGAGCGCTTGGCTGCTGCACGGCTATCTCGCGCACGACGCGGACCTTGTGCGAGCCTGGATCACCGAGGGCTTCTGCTCGCTGAACGCAGCCCTCATCGGCCCTGTGGACGGGTCCGTATCCCCCGAGGAACTCCGCGTCCGGGTGGAACACGGATACCGGAGCGTCCCCGCCAGCCGACGCGAGGAACTAGCCTTGGCGCTGCTGGCCTTCCTCTCCCACATGCACCCGGGGGATCTGGTCTGCACGCTCAGCGACGGCCGGTTCCATCTCGGTACGGTGACGGGCCCCGCCGAGTACAAGTCCGGTGTGCTTCGTCGGACGGTCAACTGGATGGACGTGCGGATCGACTACAACGACCTTCCGGAAGAGGTGCAAGGGCGTTTCGCCAGCCAGCACGACATCGTCGACATGACCTCGTTGCTGAACGACCTCCTGCGCCTCGCGCCCACCGCGCACCCGGACGACGACTCGCGGGCGGAGGAACCCGAACCGGAGGCGGTCAGCCGAACAGGCAGCGAACTCCCATCCGTCGAACCGTCGTTGGCCGACGAGCTGCTGGTCACCGAGGATTGGCTCACCGAGGTCCGAGACCTTCTGCAGGACCGTCAGCAGCTGATCTTCTACGGCCCGCCCGGCACCGGCAAGACCTACCTCGCCCAGCACATCGCCGAGCACCTGGCCGGTGACCCGCGCGCCGTGAAACTGGTGCAGTTCCACCCGTCGTACGCCTACGAGGACTTCTTCGAGGGCTTCCGGCCGGTCATCACCAAGCCGGAAGCGGGGGCCGGCACGAGCACGCTCGCCTTCGACCTCCGTCCGGGCCCCTTCCGCAAGCTGGTGGACCTGGCGGAGGCGGACCCGTCGACGCCGTACTTCCTCATCATCGACGAGATCAACCGGGCGAACCTCGCCAAGGTCTTCGGCGAGTTGTACTTCGTTCTCGAGTACCGCAATCGGCCCGTGGACCTTCAGTACTCGGGTGAGTTCCATCTCCCCCGGAACGTGTTCATCATCGGCACGATGAACACGGCCGACCGGTCCATCGCCCTGGTCGACGCGGCGATGCGACGCCGTTTCGCCTTCGTCGCCCTGCATCCGGACGAGGAACCGACGGACGGCATGCTGGCCCGCTGGATCGACGAACAGACGAAGAACGCGAAGATCAATCCCACCGAGGACGTGGCCGCCCTGCACCGGGAGCTCAACCGGCGTATCGAGGACAAGGACTTCCGGGTCGGGCCGTCGTACCTGATGCGCCCCTCGGTCTACGCACCCGGCGGGATGGAGCGGGTGTGGCGCACCTCGATCCTGCCACTGCTGGAAGAACACCACTACGGTGACGACTCGGTGAACATCCAAGCCCGGTACGGCCTGGCAGCCCTGCGGCGTGCTGTCTCTGGAGGGGACGCGTGACGGATGCCGACGCCGTCGTGGTGCTGCGGGAGCACGGGCCATGGACGAACTCCCTGATGGACCCGGCAGTGGGCCGCACCCTGGCCACGACCGACTGGGTGGACGCCCGGCCCGACCCGTACGCGCCGGGTGATCCGCGTCGCTGGCAGGTGCGGGCGAAGTCGAGGGTGGGGGCCGTGCGGGTCGGTGACCTACAGCTGACGATCGTCCCCAAGCTGCCGGTGCGCCGGTTGTTCTTCCTGCTCGGATACGCTCTCGACCCTCGGTCCCACTGGGGACACGGCGACGGGAACGTGCTGGTGGGCGATCACGACGACCTGCTTCCGGCCGTCGCGCACGCCTTCGAGCGTCAGGCCGAACATGCCCTGCGACGCGGGCTGTCGCAAGGCTACCGGCATACGGACGAGGCACTGCCCGTGGTGCGCGGCCGCATCAGGGAATCGGACCAGATACGCAGGCGGTACGGATTCCCCGCACCGGTCGAGGTCAGCTTCGACGAATTCACGGTGGACATCCCGGAGAACCGGCTGCTGCTCGCCGCCGTGGAACGGCTCGTGCGCCTTCAGGGAGTCCCCCGTGACGTGCGCGGGCGGCTGCTGCGGCTGCGAGTCAGGCTGGAGGGCGTGAGCCCTCTCCGACGAGGCGCACCGCTGCCGTCCTGGACGCCCTCCCGCCTCAACAGCCGCTACGGTCCCGCCCTCCGGCTGGCAAAGCTGATTCTCCACGAGGCGTCGATCGAGCAGCGTGGCACGGACACGGCAGTGAGCGGTTTCCTGCTCGACCTCGCGAAGGTCTTCGAGGACTTCGTGTCGGTGGCTCTGCGGCAGGCCTTGCGGCCGTATGGCGGGCGCTGTCAGTTTCAGGCACACCACCACCTGGACGAGGCAGAGGCGTTCCTGCTCAAGCCGGATCTGGTCTGGTACGACGACGCCGGACGGCCGATCGGGGTCGCCGACGCCAAGTACAAGGCGGAGAAGGACAAGGAGGGGTTTCCGAGTTCCGACCTCTACCAGATGCTGGCCTACTGCACGTCGCTCGGTCTTCCGTCCGGCCATCTGGTGTACGCGAAGGGCCACTCGCCTCGGGGTTCTCACCAGGTGCGGCGTGCCAGAGTCGTCATCACTCAGCACGCCCTGGAACTGGATCGAGACCCGGTGGACCTCCTGGCGGGAATCGACGAGATCGCGGAGTTCATGGTCCGGTCGTAGTGACCTGGTTGGGTCAGTAGCGACTCCGGCCACACAGCCCGCGGTGGTACTCGGACCCGACCCGCCGGGCGACATCACGCCACTCCACACGGGGACATCCCGGACGATACTTCTTCGAGCTCGTCCGAGGCTTCCTCTACCGCCGTACACCGACTTCCGACCACCTTCGCGCCCGAAAAGCGCCCGATATCCCCTTCCATACCCATCTACGGTTGGACGCGGCGGACAATACGTGAGGACGGATTCGACCCGGATCCGACCCGAAGGGTTTGGTCAGTTACTGAACATGGCATGTGACCTGCGAAAACAAGGAGCGGCAGACGAGTCGGGCTGTACGCCGGGTTCTGTACCCCGGGACCTCGCGGTCGTCGGGGTGACGGCCATCCATCTAGGGCCGGCGTTGCCGTCGGCCTCGTGCGGTCTACCCGCGGACTCGGGCGGGCAGCCCTCGAACGTCCGCGCAGAGCGCTTTTCACGGCGCTCCTTTTGACCTTGCTCCGGGTGGGGTTTACCTAGCTGCCCAGGTCACCCTGGGCACTGGTGGTCTCTTACACCACCGTTTCACCCTTACCCAGCGCCGAAGCGCCGGGCGGTTTGCTTTCTGTGGCACTGTCCCGCGGGTCACCCCGGGTGGCCGTTAGCCACCACCCTGCCCTGTGGAGCCCGGACGTTCCTCGGGAAGCCCCCTAGGGGGACTCCACGCGGCCGTCCGCCCGGCTCGTCTGCCGTGTCGACCATGGTACCCGGCGGACGTCCCGCTTCGGCGCCGCGGCCGTGGCCAGGACCGAGCCCGCCAGGATCAGGGTGAAGGCGGCACCAATGCCGAGGGTCAGGTCCTCGCCCAGGAAGAGGGTGCCCGCGGCGACGGCGACCGCCGGATTGACGTAGGTGATGACGCCGGCCCGGGTCGGGCCCACCTCCTTGATCAGCTCCAGGAAGGCCACGAACGCGACCGCGGTGCAGACCACGCCGAGGCCGGCGAGGGCGGCCAGGGCCTCGCCCGAGGGCGGCGCGGCGGGCCGGGTCAGGAAGGCGGCGGGGGCGTAGACGAGGGCGGCCAGCGTCAGGCAGGGGGTGATGAGCTGGAGGGTGGGGACGTCCTTGAGGTGCCGGGCGGCTATCAGGGGGGCGGTGGCGTAGCCGACGACCGTCACCAGCACCTCGGCCAGCGAGCGGGCGTCGCCGCCGGTGAGGTGCGGCGCGGTGAGGACGGCGACGCCCGCGAGGCCGAGGGCGAGTCCGGTGATCCGGCGGGCGCCGACCCGTTCCCCGGCGCCGAAGAAGCGGGCCAGGGCGACGGCGACGATGGGGACGCCCGCGATGAGCAGGCCCGCGGTGGAGCTGGACAGGTGGCGTTCGGCGTCGGTGAGGGTCCACCAGGGCCCGATGATCTCGATGACCGCGAAGGCCAGCATGGGCTTCCAGTGCGCCCGGACGGTGCGGGTCAGGCCGCCCCGGCGGAGGGCGAAGGGGAGCAGGAGGGCGGCGCCGAGCGCGCACCGCGCGAACACCACCACGGACGGGGACAGCTCGTCCACCGCCACCTTGATCATCAGATAGGGGATGCCCCAGACCACTCCCATCAGGGAGAACAGGGCCCAGCCGCGTGCAGTCATGGCGGCAGTCTGGGCGCCGCGCTCACCCGCGGTCTTGAACGCTGTTGCGGTACGCCGCCGGAGTCACCCCCACCACCCGGCGGAACCAGCGGGTCAGGTGCGCCTGGTCGGCGAAGCCCACCGCGGCGGCCGCCTCGGCGGGGCGCAGGCCGGTCTCCAGCAGGCCGCGGGCCCGGGCGACCCGGTACTGGGCGAGCCAGGCGTACGGCGGTATCCCCATCGTCGTGCGGAAGGCGCGCAGGAGCTGGTAGCGGGACAGGCCCAGGTCGGTGGCGAGGGCGGCCAGGGACGGCGGGGTGCGGAGTTCGTCGGCGAGGCGGTCGCGGACGGCGTGGGCGATGCGGGCGGCGCCGGGCACGGTGCCGGCGGCGGCGCGGGCGGTGGAGTGGCGGCGGGCCAGGGCCGTGAGCAGCCAGGGGAGGCGGGACTCGGCCTCCAGGGGGTCGGGAGTGCGGGCGAGGTCGGTGTGCGCGGCGCGCAGGGCGCGGGCGAGTTCCGGGTCGTCCAGGACGGGCTCGCGGAAGTGCGGGAGGCCGCCGCGGGTCCCGTCGGCGAGCAGGGAGGGTTCGGCGTACAGGGCCCGGTAGGCGTAGCCCTCGGGGGCCGCGGGGCCGCCGGTGTGCATCTCGCCGGGTTCGAGGACGACGATGGAGCCGGGTCCCGAGTGGATGCGCCCGCCCCGGTAGGCGTAGCCCTCGGGGGCCGCGGGGCCGCCGGTGTGCATCTCGCCGGGTTCGAGGACGACGATGGAGCCGGGTCCCGAGTGGATGCGCCC